>NZ_CAIUXT010000090.1 GCF_903903185.1 uncultured Rhodoblastus sp. | reverse complement strand
GCGCCATGGTCGATCTTTATTGCGGCTCCTTCAAACAGGTTCCCAAACGGATCGTGCTGGACATCGACGACACGTTCGACGCTGTGCACGGCAGCCAGCAATTGCGCCTGTTCAACGCGCATTACGATGAATACGGTTTCCAGCCGATCGTGGTGTTCGACGGCGAGGGCCGCTTCGTTGCCGCTGTTCTGTGTACCGCGGCCCGGATTTGAGACAACCGGCTTCGCTTATTCAGGCGACCAAGGATAGCTCTCCGATATTGGAGTTGGCAACCCGAAGTTGAGCGACCCGCACCTGAGCGGGCGTTTGATATCCGTGGCGCTCGACGAGCCAGGTTTCATTGTAGCGCCTGGCGAACTCGATGAGCGCGACGCGAAGTTCCTCGATGGTGTTGAAGGATCTGACCCACAACAAATTTTCCTTCAGCGTCCGCATGAACCGCTCGGCGACGCCATTGCCCTCTGGTTCGCGGACGAAGGAAGGCGAGGCTTCGATGCCGAGGCATTTGATTTCAGCCTGGAAATCGCCGGACATGTAGTTTGAGCCATGGTCATGCCGCAACTTCAATCCGTGCGCCACGCCGGGAGCGATAGCGCCGAAGCAACGGCGTACCCCTTGTCGGACGGGCTCCAGCGCTTCGAAGCGATTGGCCGACTTCGAGGCATGAATCCCGACGATTTCCGAGTTGGCGTGCTCTATCGCGACAAAGACATAGGCGCGGCCTTCCCCGACGGTGACGGTCTGGGTCATGTCAGTGCCCCACATCGTGTTGACCTTGTCGGTGACGATGGTTCCGTCATGTATTTTCTCGTCCCGACGTTCGGTGCGATGCGGCGCGAGCAAGCTGTTTTCGCCCATCACCCTCCGGACGCGTCGAGGGCTGGCGCGAACCCCATTGTAACGCAGCCGGGCCCAAATCTTCCGGTAGCCCTCGCCATGAAAGCCGGACGCGGCGATTTGCTGGCGGATATGATCCGCCAGTTCAGCATCCGAACAGGCGCCGAGCGGTCCGGGGCGAAGCCGGATCGTCGGCGACGGCGGCGGGGACTTGAGAAAACGGTACACGACGGCGCGCGAAACGCGCCAGGCGCGAGCGACCCTGGCCATGCCATAGCAGCGTGAAATGGAGGGCGAGACTGTCTGGCTCATCGTCTCGACCTCCTTCGGGCTAAAGGGCGTTTTCCCTCCATGGCGTCGATTTTGGCGTTGAGCAGTTCGTTATCCATGGTGATCTCGCCCACCTTGGATTTCAGCCGGGCGATTTCGTCATCGCGATCATCCCGCTCGCGTTCCTTCAGGGCCGTCTCAGCGCCAGCAAGCGCCCGATCGCGCCAGTCCGTCAGCTTCGCCACCGTGACGTTGGATTCGCGAGCGACCAATTCCAGCGGTTCGCCGCGCAGTAAACGCGCCACGACCGCCATCTTGCGCTGAACGGAAAACCGTTTCGCCCCATTTGCATCGACGCCCGAGGGGGCGCCTCCGCCAGCTATGAGGGAGCGCTCCGGCGCCCCCTCGGGCTTGATCCCTGCATCGTACGTCATTTCCAAACCTCCAGTTGCGGTGAAATTTACCGCAGCCGGATGTCTCAGTTAACCGTGCCGCACCTCAGAAGGGGCCACGGAGAACGCCGCCGTGGCGCAGGCCCTGCTCGACAATCTGGTTGGACGCGGTCTCGACCCGAAGATTTGCCGCCTGTTCATCATCGACGGCGCCAAGGCG
>NZ_CAIUXT010000089.1 GCF_903903185.1 uncultured Rhodoblastus sp. | reverse complement strand
GTGCAGAACCCCATCACCCGCTCGACGCCGGCGCGATTATACCAGGAGCGGTCGAACAGGCAGATTTCGCCGCCCGCCGGCAATTGCGAAATATAGCGCTGGAAATACCATTGCGAGCTTTCCCGCTCGGTCGGCTTCTGCAAAGCCACTACGCGCGCGGTGCGCGGGTTCATGTGCTCCATATAGCGTTTGATGGTGCCGCCCTTGCCGGCGGCGTCGCGTCCCTCGAACAGCAGCACGATCTTTTCGCCGCTCGTCTCGACCCAGCGCTGCGCCTTGAGCAATTCCTGCTGAAGTTTCAGCATATGCTCTTCATAGGGCGCGGTGCGCAGGCGCGACGCATAGGGATATTCGCCGGTCTCGAACACCCGGCGGATCGCCACCGGATCGTGCTTCATCTGCGCCAGATGATGCCGCGGCGCCTCTGCCGTGCGCCTCGCCTCGGCCTTGGCCGCGGCGCCTCGGGGCTTGTGCGAAGCAGTTTTCGGGTTGGGAGAAGCGGATTTCGACGGGAGTGAAGCGGCAGGAGGCGAAACGGTTTCAGGCGAAACGGTTTTGGCTTTGGCCGAAGCGGCGCCTGGCCCGGCGGCGACACTCTTGAACTCCGGCGCGACGACTTCGACCACGAACTTGGCCGGCGGCGAATTGGCGGAACCGGCTTTGCCTCCGGCATTGGCGGCGGGCTTGGCCGCTTCGATCTTTTCGTCCACGCTCGATTCCCCCGCTTCAGGCAGCCGAACACAGGACCCGGCCCGCGATCCTGTCACCTTACTGCAATAAAGCGTCGCAACAAAGCCGCACAAGCAATGATCTGGAGCGGAGCCTTAAAAATTCAGGCCCCTTCCTTGAGCAATTTATAGTCGATGGCGTCGAGCAGGGCCTGGAACGAGGCGTCGATCAGATTGGCCGAGACCCCCACCGTGGACCAGCTTTCCCCCTTGCCGTCGGAAAATTCCACCAGCACCCGCGTCACCGCATCGGTGCCGCCCTGAAAGACGCGGACGCGGAAATCCTGCAATTCGATGTCGTCGATATATTTCTGATATTTGCCGAGATCCTTGCGCAGGGCGAGATCGAGGGCGTTGACCGGGCCATTGCCCTCCGCCGCCGAAATGAAACTCTGGCCATCGACATTGACCCGCACCGTGGCCTCGGAAAACGTCTCCAGCTCGCCTTGCGCGTTATGGCGGCGCTCCACATCGACGCGAAAACGCTCGACCTCGAAATAGGTCGGCACCGTTCCGAGGATGCGGCGGGCCAGAAGTTCGAAACTGGCGTCGGCGCCCTCATAGGCATAGCCGTGCGCCTCCTTGTCCTTGACCGTTTCCAGCAGCCGCGACACGCGCGGATCGTCGCTGGCGACGTTGACTCCGAGACGCTCCAGTTCGGAGAGAATATTGGACTTGCCCGCCTGGTCGGAGACCAGCACGCGGCGGACGTTGCCGACGGTTTCGGGCGGCACGTGTTCATAGGTGCGCGGGTCCTTCAGCACGGCGGAGGCGTGAATGCCGGCCTTGGTCGCGAAGGCCGAGGCGCCGACATAGGGCGCATGGCGGTCTGGCGCGCGATTGAGCAATTCATCGAGCGTATGGCTCAGCTTGCTCAGGCCGCGCAGGCTTTCCAGCGTCACGCCGATCTCGAATTTTTCGGAAAACTCCGGCTTGAGCAGAAGCGTCGGAATGATCGAGCAGAGATTGGCGTTGCCGCAGCGCTCGCCGAGCCCGTTGAGCGCGCCGTGAATCTGCCGCGCGCCGCCGCGCAGCGCCGCGAAGGAATTGGCCACCGCCTGTTCGGTGTCGTTATGGGCGTGAATGCCGAGGTTTTCGCCGGGAACTTTTTCCGCGATCGCGCGGACGATTTCTTCCACCTCATGCGGCAAGGTTCCGCCATTGGTGTCGCACAGCACCACCCAGCGCGCGCCGGCCTTGTAGGCCGTCTCGACGCAGGCGAGGGCATAGGCCGGATTGTCTTTGTAGCCGTCGAAAAAATGTTCGCAATCGACCAGCGCCTCGCGCCCCGTTGCGACCGCCGCCGCGACGCTTTCGACGATGCCTTCGAGATTTTCCTCCAGCGTGCAGCCGAGCGCCACATGCACCTGATAATCCCAGGCCTTGGCGACGAAGACGATCGAATCGGCGGCGCTGTCGAGCAGGGCGGCGACGCCGGGATCGTTGGCGGCGGAGCGCCCCGCCCGCTTGGTCATGCCGAAGGCGGCGAACCGCGCGGTTTTGGTCGGCTTCGCCTCGAAAAATTCGGTGTCGAGCGGATTGGCGCCGGGATAGCCGCCCTCGACATAATCGATCCCGAGCCTGTCGAGCAGGCCGGCGATCTGCCGCTTGTCGTCGAGCGAAAAATCGACGCCGGTGGTCTGGGCGCCGTCGCGCAAAGTGGTGTCGAGCAGGGTTACGCGTTCGCGGCTCATTGGGTCTGTCCTGTTTCGGCGGCGAGCCTTTTGGTCATGGTGGTATTGCCCAAAACCTCGTCGCCGAGAAAAACCATGTTGCGTTGTATCGGCTCGTAGCCGCGCAGGGCGAAAAACCCGGTCGCGCAGTCGGCGGCGTCCGCTTTCAGGAGAATGGTCTTGCGCGCGGCGGCGAGCTTTTCCAGCGCGTCGCAAAGCTGCGTCGCCACGCCTTTGCGCGCCGCATTAGGATGGACGTAGAGCATGTCGAGAACATCCACGCCCTTGAGGCTGGCGAAGCCGACGATTTCGTGCGCGCGCAAGGCGACGATGGTCAAGCCGCCGGCAAGCTTTTTAGCGAAGGCCTGTTCATCGTCGGCGACGCCCGCCCAGGCGTCGATCTGCGCCGGGTTATAGTCCTCCTGCGCCAATTCCTCGATGCTGGCGCGAAACAACTCGGCCAACGCGGACGTATCCGCCGGCAGCGCCGGACGCAGCGCGAATTGTTGTTTTTGAACCATCACAGCAATCCGTAATATTTCAGCGCGATCAAAGTGACCAAAGCCAGCACGATCAGCTTGGCGGCGATGTACCACAGCCAATGCGCGGGAAACGGCAGCGAGGCGCGCCAGTCTTGTTTGGGGTCATTGGGCGGCAGGCTCATGGGCGCCTCCGCTCAAGACGGCCCGTCCCTTCTCCCCTTGCGGAAGAAGGTGGCTCGGCCGGAGGCCGAGACGGATGAGGGGGAAACCCTGCCCGGAAAGACCCCTCATCCGGCGCTTCGCGCCACCTTCTCCCGCAAGGGGAGAAGGGGCAAAGTCCGGCGGTTTGCGCAAACTCTCTCACGCCCCGACCTCCCAATCCGTGGTCGGCTCGCCGGTCGTCTTGTCCTTGCCGTCCTTGAGCTTGATGCCCATGCCGACCAGCAGATCGCGCAGCCGGTCGGATTCGGCGAAATTCCTGGCTTTCCGCGCGCCGAGCCGCTCGGCCACCAGTCTTGTCACCGCTTCTGCATCGACTTCGACGCTCGACGCCCTGGCCTCCCATTCCGCCGGATCGTCCTGCAACACTCCCAACAGCCCGGCGGCGCGCGCCAGCTTTTCGGCTTCCGCCTGGCCGGTCCGGGTTTTGGACGGTTCGGCCT
>NZ_CAIUXT010000088.1 GCF_903903185.1 uncultured Rhodoblastus sp. | reverse complement strand
GGTGCACCTTTATGAGTCGAAGGTACTTGTCATGTGATAGGAATAATTATATAGATTTATATAAAATATGTTCTTAAATAGTACACAAGATTATAATAAATTCTTGAAAAATCGCTCTCAACTCAAGCGAGAGCATTTGTAATCGTAAACGTATATCACTTTATATTTCAAGAAAATAATTTTTTGACTCAATAGTAAATATCTTTTTATTTCGATAAAAAAATTTTAACTCTCCAGTGTAAATCTTATATTTAATTCTAATAGGCTAATTTAACAAAATTATGCCAAAATATATTTATCCGAAACACCCGCATAACCACAATAAACTGGCGCATTGAGGCGTTTTATTCCTACCTGCGTGAAATGGGTGGCGTCAACTCCGAAGCGACGATGACAGGATATCCAATTTGTTGTCTAAAGCATTGATTTAGAACAATCTTATCGCGAGGAGTTTGCGCCGGTCGCAAAGCAACCGGGGTTTTTGCGTCATCGGTTCCCGTCGAGGGCGGCGAAAATCCCATGCGCGGATCGGGGGCGCAAATGTCGATCTTTTATCCGCTTCCCGCAAAGGCGAGGCAAAAGCCGAGATCAAAATGAGAAGCTCAGGACGGCGTTCACGCCTCCCAGGCGCGCGCTTTCGCCGAACGGAAAGAGATAGCCCAGTTGCAGACTGACGGCGCCGTCATAAGAGCGGTAATAATTTCCGCCAAACCAGAGCCGCGCGATCAGGGCAGGCCCTGCGCCGAAGGCGAGGGGGTTGGCGTCGGCGCTGTCGAAGGAGCCGTAAACCATCGCGCTCGGCCCTACGACCAGGCGCTTTTCGACGTCCCAGCAGGCATAGCCGAGAATGCCGACGGCGCTCTGGAGATAGCGTCCTTCGCCCGTCCGGTATTGCCCATAGGTGGCGAAACTCGTCAAAGGCCGCCATCCGGAGTCCAGCGGATAGTTCGTTGTTTGCGTCGTCGGCTGCAATGCTGCCGCGGCTCCCGCGCTTGGTTCGCTCGTATAGGCGAAGCCGCCGTAGCCATAGCCCCAGGAAAGGGCAAGCTGGTCATGGGCGTCGTTCCCGGCGAAATAATGTTGCCATTCTGCGCTGAGGCTGAAATTCACGTTGTCGATGGGCCGCAACCGCAGGCCGAGACGTGTATAGGCTTCGACGAAATCGGTCTGGTCCTGCGATCGCAGGGCGCCGACGAAAACCTCCAGTCCGTTGACGTAGGGCAAATAGCGGCCATCAAACAGCAGGTCGGACTCGAAGCTTGGCTGACCCTGCGTTCCGCCCCAATATCTTGGACGGTCCGTGATAGCGCCGAGAACGATGTTGGTCCGCAAGCTTCCGTCCGCCTCGACGGTCTGGGCGCGGACGAGGTCGCGGTCGCGCGGCGGGCGGGCTCTCAGCGAAGGATCCTTGTCCCAAAGGTCTAGAGCCGCACGGAAATAGTGCGATTCGAGCACATGGTCGACATGGATGCCCGCATAGCCAGCCTCCAGGTAAGCTTCGCCGCGCGGCGAGATCGCCAGACTGGTACGATAGGCGGCAAGCGCCTCAGCGAAATCCTTCCGGCGAGCGTAAAACGCGCCCAGAACCTTCCAGCCGTCCGCGTCGCGCGGATATAGCCGCGTGAACGCCACCAGGGTCTCACGCGCCTGCGCCATGTCGCCGCGGGCTTCCAGCACCGCCGCTTCGGCGACGGCGAGCCCGCGCCGGGCCTCGACCCTCTGAGCCGCCGTCAAGCCGCCAAGGCGCAAGGCTTCGCGGAAATCGGCGATCGCCCCGGCGCGGTCCCCTTCGCTCTCGCGGAGATAGGCGCGTTGCGCATAGGCTGCGCCGCTCGCGCCGCCCCGCGCGATCAGCCGATTGGCCGCCGCCAAAGCCTCCTTGCGGCGTCCAAGGCCTGAAAGGGCCTCGATCGTCACGCGAAACACCCCTTCATCCGCACGGGCGAATTTTTCGGCTTCAAGGCTGGACTGGAGGGCTGACGACCAATTGCGGGACGCCGCCGCACGGTAAGCTCGCTCCGCGACCGACGCGTAACGCGCTTCCTCCAGCGCGCGCCGAACGACCGGAGCTTGATTCGGCGGCAGTCCGATCCTTAGCGCCGCAGAAAAATCGGCGATCGCGCCGTCGAGGTCCTGCTTGCCTCGCAGCAGGAAGCCGCGTTGCGCCAACATCGAGGCGCTGCGGGCGCCGGTTGCAAGGAAACGGTTTGCCTCGGCCAGGGCGGCCTTCTTGTCGCCTTGCCCGATCAGGATATGGATCAAGGCCAGCGCCGGCGCCTCGGCGCGAGGATCGAGCGCGCGCGCCTCGCGCGCCGCCCGCAGCGCTTCGGCGCGATTGCCGGCCTTTTCCGCGGCAAAGGCGCGATTGAGCGCCTGGTCGACGGGCGGCGCAGACGGCGCGGAGGGAACAGCGGGCGCAGCGGCCTCTTTCCTCGCATTCTCCGCTTCGGCCAGGGCGAGCCTCAAGCGATTGATCTGCTCCGGGTCGAGACCAGGCTTCGCGAGGGCGGCGGAGAAATCCGCGCTCGCTCCCGCGATGTCGCCGATCTCCCTTAGGCTGTATCCTCGTTGCGCCAGAATTGCCGCGCTCGCCGGGTTATCTTTGAGAAAGGCGTCGGCGGCCTCGATGGCCGAACGAGGCTGGCGCAGGCCGCTCCAGGCGCTCATGAGGATGAGGACCGGCGCCTCAAGTCCCGAATTCCCGACCCGCGCCGCCTCGGCCGCCCGGATGGCGCGCAGGTAATCGCCTTTCGCCAAAGCCGCAGAGGCCCGTTCGAGATCGGCGGCAAGTGCTGCGGCCCGGATCGCGGCGCGAACCTCGGTGAGACCCTCCTTCAGGTTTTTCCTGCTCGGGGCGTCCATATCCGGGGCGGCGAGCGCAGCGGAAAAATCAGCTTCCGCGCCTTGCAGGTCATTAACGGCGCGCCGCAAAAACGCGCGTTGCGCCAGCACGCGCCACGTCGCCTTTCGCGCGGCGATGAACCGGTCCGCCTCGGAAAGCGCCGCATCGGGGCGTTCCCGCCGGCGTTCTACATCGACGATCAGGGAAACAGGCGCTTCGGCGTTTGGATTGAGCTTTTCAGCTTCCTTGGCCAGTCCGATCGCTGCGTCGAATTGACCCGAGACCAGGGCCTTGTTGGCGGCTTCCATCTTCAAGTCGAAAAGGGCGCTGTCCGTCGTCCGCCTTTCCGATTCATCCATTTGGCCGCCCTCGCGCGCGGCTTCGAAATCCCGCGCGGCTCCGTCGGCGTCTCCAAGCAACTTTCGAAGGAAGCCGCGTTGCGCCAAAAGGGGGCCGGATGGCCCGTGGGCTGCAGCGAAGACGTCGATCGTCTCCAGTGCTTCGCCTGGACGACCGAGTTTGAGCAGAACATCGACCAGCACGCGAACGGGCGTCTCCGATCCCGGCGCGGCCTCGCGGGCGCGGCGCGCGAATTTGAGGGCGGAATTCAGGTCTCCTGACGCCAGTCTGGCGTATGCGAAGGCAAGATCCTGATAGCCCGGCGCTCCAGGTTGAGGCGAAAGGGATTGCGCTTCGGCGGCGAGGGGCGCTCCGACGACGGAAGGAGACAGATACGCTAGGGACGCGAAAATTGCGGCCTTGAGCCGCCTTACGGCAAGAGGCATTTTGCTGCTCCATTGCCATTCGCCACGAAATTCGATGTCGGGAATCGGTGGCCAGGTGCGATTTCGACCGAATCAGTAGTTATTTAGTTACTATTGCATACGTTATGGATGCGCCGTACGTAAAGGATGATTTCTTGCGGGGAAATTCATGCGACAATTTCTGCTTGTCCTCTTCACGCTGTCTTTAACGGCCGTGATCGGCTTTGCAGGCGGCGTGTTTTGGGGTGCGGTCGGCGTCGCCATTCTGATGGCGATCGGGCTGAGCATTTCGTTTGTCATCATCGCCGCCGCAATCGGCAGGTAAAAATCGATCGGAAGAAACCAAACTTGAAGAAATCACTCTGAAGGCGTTCGATAGGAAGAATCGGGCGTATTGCGAAATTGGAGCCGCCAGGTGAGCGCGACAAGGGAGCCGACGGAAGCAATTGCGAAGCGCATCTGTCTTTGCATTGTCGGGACGCGCCCGGAGGCGATCAAAATGGCGCCGGTCATAGCGGCGCTGAAAAATTGCGGCTGGGCGACTCCCTATGTCGTCACCACTGGGCAGCACGAGGATATCGTCGTCGCGCCCCTTTTATTGTTCAACGTCCGCCCGAACCAGAATTTGTCGATCGAACGCGAGACAGGTTCGCTCAATGAGTTCTTCGGCAAGGCTATACTTGCGTTGGATGCGGTCATCGAACGTATGCGGCCCGACTGCCTTGTCGCGCAGGGCGACACAACCTCGGTCGCGGCGGCCTCGGTCGCGGCGTTTCAACGCCGGGTGCCCTTCATCCATGTGGAAGCCGGGTTGCGGACAGGAATTATCGACGAGCCGTTTCCCGAGGAAATGAACCGGCGAATCGCCAGCCTTTGCGCGTCATTGCATTGCGCGCCGACCCAGTTGGCTTATGCAAACCTCGTCGCCGAAGGCATCGACAAGCGGAATTGCGTCATAACAGGCAATACGGTTATTGACGCTTTGATGCATGTCGCGAATACCGATCCTGAAACGCCGGCCAATTTTCCCGCATCGCCCAAGGTCATCCTTGCGACCGCCCATCGGCGCGAGAATTTCGGAGCGCCGCTTGAAAAGTCTTTGAAGGGGCTTCGTATGGCGATCGACGCCCATCCCGACCTCGCCCTGTTTTTCGTCGCACACCCGAACCCCCGCGCGCATCGGCCGGTCTACAGGCTGCTTTCCGATCATCCCCGGATCGTGGTGACGGAATCCATCGACTACGCGTCGTTGGTCGCCGCCCTGAAACATTCGTGGGCGGTCGTCACCGATAGCGGCGGCCTTCAGGAAGAGGCGCCTGCTCTCGGCAAGCCCGTGCTCGTCCTGCGCGACGTGACCGAGCGTCCGGAGGCCGTGTCTGCTGGCGCCGTTCGTATCGTTGGATTAGAGTCTCGCGACGTCTTCGAGGCAATTTCCGAACTTCACGAAGACAACGGCCTCTATGCGCGCATGTCGGTTCCAGTCTTCCCCTATGGCGACGGCCACGCCGCAAAACGAGTTGTTGCGTCGATCCATCGGCTCTTGCAAAAACAACAACGTGACGCTGCTTTGAACTAGGTAAATCATAGACATCCGATGCGCGCAAAAATATGAGATTCACATCCTTCCCCTCGAGCAGCCAATGCATGATTTTACTGACGCCATTAATTCCTATGTCGGTGCAATAGCCATTTTGTTCACTATAACGGGCATTGTTGTAATTATTTACAGCCTGGATGATGTATTTGTCGACATCTGCTTCTGGGTTATCAAACTCACGGGGCGACACAAGCGCGCGCATCCTCAACTTTCGGAAGAGGAGTTGTTGACTGCGCCGCAACATTATCTGGCGGTGCTGGTGCCGGCGTGGCTTGAAGCCGAAGTTATTTTTCGTATGCTGGATGTGAATGTCATTCATGCACAAAAGACAATCTTTTTTGTTGGCGCCTATCCAAACGATCCAGCCACACAGGATGAAGTGCGTCGAGCCGCGGCGAAATATCCGGACCGGGTCCAGCTTGTGATCGGCGAGCGATCGGGGCCAACCACAAAAGCAGATTGCCTGAATACGATCATCAATGCAGTCGATTTATTTGAAACACAAAATGATATTGAATTTGCCGGGTATATATTACATGATAGTGAGGATGTAATGCATCCACTGGAGTCAAACCTTTTCAATTTTCTCATATCTGAAATCGATTTCATTCAAATACCGGTATATTCTTTCAGTCGCGGATTGCAGGAGTTCGTTGCCGGCGTCTACATGGACGAGTTCGCTGAATTTCATAAAAAAGACCTCGTCGTTCGGGAGCAACTGACGGGGATCATTCCTTGCGCCGGCGTCGCGGCATGTTTCAGCCGTCGAGCGATCAAGGCTCTGCAACAAGCCCGCGAGGGCGAGGTTTTCGATGCGACGGCGTTGACGGAAGACTATGACGTCGCCTTCCACATCAAGAAACTTGCGCTTCGCGCGGCGTTCATCGCCAACAAGGCGCCCTATACGATAGATGTCCTGAACGGCTCCGGCGCGCTTCAGCGCGTCGAGCGCCGCATTGCCATCGCCACACGGGAAAATTTTCCGAGCACTTACGAAGCTGCTTACCGCCAACGCGCCCGCTGGATCCTCGGTATCGCCTTTCAGGCGACCTCGAAACTCGGCTGGGGAAGGACGCTGAGTGAAAAGATTTTCTTCTTGAGGGATCGGAAAGGCATTCTTTCGGGAATTGTCGCGATAGTCGCCTATTTCCTCACAATGAACGCAGTGCTGATCGCTTTCATGGCCTCCCGCAGCGAGAACTGGCGGATCGCTTCCTATGCGCTGCTGAGTCCGAAATTGCAGCTTGTGTTTTTTATCAATGTTATGCTGGTCATCAACCGGCTTGTTCACCGGATCATCTTCACCACCGATGTTTACGGGCTTTTCCAGGGGCTGATGGCGGGCCCGCGCATTATTGTTTCGAATTTCGTCAATTTTTCAGCCGGCTTGCGTGCGCTCTACATCTTCATCTGGCGCCACAAGGTGCTCAAGGAGCCGTTAAGCTGGGACAAGACGGCCCACACGATTCCCATGCCGGGGCGAAGCGACTTGTGAGCGGCCTCGCGATCGTCCCGGTTCATTGCAATTGGTCAAAGCTATAAAATAATACGCGACCGAATAGCTGTTTTGATCTGAATCCGTCAGGATGTCATTGTTGTTGTCAATGTCCGGAAATTTCGCTGTGAGCCGCTTCAATACTGAATCTCCCCTCCCTTGCCGCAGAGCGCGCGTTCGGCCTCCCGGGCGCCGGTCGCTTCGTCCGGCCTGGCTTTTTGTTCGCGCCGCGCAATTCGTGACCGTCCCGCGAACCCGGCCCGACTGTTGCGCGACGAACTTCCGCCCGCGCCGCTCCTCAATAGTTCTGCCCGGAAATCTGGATGATCGCCGGCGTCAGGATGATCGCGAACAGCACCGGCAGGAAGAACAGGATCATCGGCACCGTCAGTTTCGGCGGCAGCGAGGCGGCTTTTTTCTCGGCCTCCATCATGCGCGCGTCGCGCGCCTCCTGCGAGACGACGCGCAGCGCCGCGCCGAGCGGCGTGCCGTATTTCTCGGCCTGAACCAGCGAGGTGACGATGTTCTTGACTGCTTCAAGTCCGGTGCGCTTGTAGAAATTGTCATAGGCCGTGCGGCGGTCGGGCAGGTAGGACAATTCCGCCGTGGTCAGGGTGAATTCCTCGGCCAGCGGGACCGAGCGGACGCCGATTTCCTGGCTCACCCGGCGGAAGGCATGTTCGATCGACATGCCGGATTCGACGCAGATCAACAGCAGGTCCATCGCGTCGGGGAAGGCCCGCCTCATGCTTTGCTGGCGTTTGGCGATGGTGTTGCTCAGATAGAGTTCCGGCGCCTTGAGGCCGACAAAGGCCAGCGCCAGCACCACGCCGAACCGGGCGGGGAGGCTCAGTTCGACGCCGAGCAGTACAAACAGATACGTCACGCCAAACAGCGAAAGGCCGATGGGCGTGACAAGGCGGAAGAACAACAGCCCGACCTCCGCCTGCGGCCCGCGATATCCCGCCATGGCGAGGTGCGAGCGGGCCTGCTTGACGCCGAGCCATTTCGACAGGCTGAAGCGCTCGACAATGTCCTTCATATAGGCTTTCGGGGCGTGGCGCAGGTTGCCGCCGTTGCGGGCCTGAAGTTTCTCGCGTTCGCGCGCGCGGATGCGCTCGCGCTCCGAGGCGACCTGTTTCATGCGCTCGGCAAGGCGGTCGCCTTCGAGCAGCGGCAGGCCGATGGCGATCAGGCTGGCGATGGTCAAAAAGCCGACAAGCAGCGCCAGCAGGGTGCGGGAATCGACGATTCTTTCAAACAGGAGTTCGGTCATCGCCGCAGCCTCGAAAAAATGAGAACAGTCAAATGTCGAAGGAGATCATCTTGTGCATGATGAAAATGCCGATCCCCATCACCAGCGCGCAGACGCCGAGCACGATGCGACCGGTATCGGTGGTCCAAAGCAGCTCAATGTAATGCGGGCTGGTCAGATAGACCAGTCCGGCCACCACGATCGGCAGCGAACCGATGATCATCGCCGACGCCTTGGCTTCCGAGGATATGGCCTTGACCTTGTCGCGCATCTTCTTGCGCTCGCGCAGCACGCGCGCCAGATTGGCCAGGGCCTCGGCCAGATTGCCGCCCGATTTCTGTTGAATAGAGATGACGATGGCGAAGAAATTGGCTTCCGGCGTCGGGATCCGCTGGGGCAGGCGTTCGATCGCCTCGGCGACCGACAGGCCGAGCGTCTGCGCCTCGACGATCTGGCGAAATTCGGCGCGCACCGGCTCGGCCGCCTCCGCAGCGATGACGCGCAGGCAGTCGCCGAGCGGCAGCCCGGCCCTGACGCCGCGAATGATGATGTCGAGCGAATTGGGAAATTCCAGCCCGAATTTCTTGAGCCGTCGCTTCGTTATTAAGCCGAGCCAGAAATTGGGCAGTCCGAGGCCGCCGATGACGAGGCCCCCGAGCGCGAACAGCGGATTGCCGCTGAGCAGGAAAAGGGCGAGCGCCGTCGACGTCGCGGCGACCCCGGCGCAGAGGAAAAATTTCGGTTTCGACAGGGTCAGTCCGGCCTGGGCGATGCGCGTCTCGATGGAGATTTTCTGTTTTTCGGCGTTGCGCCGTTCCAGTTCCTTGAGACTGTCGGAGACCTGCTTGCGCCGCGAGGCGGCGTCGGCGGCGCGATGTTCGCTACGCCGGTCCGCGCCCCTGGCGACGATTTTTTCGTGGCGCTTCTGCGCCTTGGACTCGCCGGTGAGAAAAGGCGTGACGAACAGATAAAACCCGCCGGCGCCGGCGCCGACGGCCAACAGGACGGTCAGGATCGATCGGACATCCATGCGCCGCCCCCGCCTTTCATTCGCCGACGTTGGAAGCGTCGAGCGCGGCGGCGAGCCGCTGCTCCTCGCCGAAATAGCGGGCGCGGTCCCAGAAGCGCGGACGGCCGACGCCGGTCGAGCGATGGCGCCCCTGAAGCCGGCCATTGGCGTCCTCGCCGACGATGTCGTAGAGAAACAGGTCCTGGGTGATGGCGACGTCGCCTTCGAGCCCCATGACTTCGGTGATGTGGGTGATGCGCCGAGAGCCGTCGCGCAACCGCGCCGCCTGCACGATCACATCGATCGAGGACACGATCATCTCGCGGATGGTGCGCGTCGGCAGCGTGAAGCCGCCCATGGTGATCATCGATTCGAGCCGGCTCAGCGCCTCGCGCGGCGAATTGGCGTGCAGGGTTCCCATCGAGCCGTCATGGCCGGTGTTCATCGCCTGCAACAGGTCGAAGGCTTCCGGGCCGCGCACTTCGCCGACGATGATGCGCTCGGGCCTCATGCGCAGGCAGTTCTTGACCAGATCGCGCATGGTGATGGCGCCCTGGCCTTCGAGATTGGGCGGGCGCGTCTCCAGCCGGACCACATGGGGCTGCTGCAATTGCAGTTCGGCGGCGTCCTCGCAGGTGATGATGCGCTCGTCGAGATCGATGTAATGGGTCAGGCAGTTGAGCAGCGTGGTCTTGCCGGAGCCGGTGCCGCCGGAAATCAGCACATTGCAGCGCACCCGGCCGATCACCTTCAGGATTTCCGCGCCTTCGGGCGAAATGGCGCCGAAACGCGTGAGCTGGTCGAGGGTCAGCTTGTCGCGCTTGAATTTGCGAATGGTCAGCGCCGGTCCGTCGATGGCGAGCGGCGGCGCGATGACATTTACGCGGGAGCCGTCGGCGAGGCGGGCGTCGCAGATCGGCGAGGAATCGTCGACGCGGCGGCCGACCTGGCTGACGATGCGCTGGCAGATGTTCATCAATTGCGCATTGTCGCGGAAGCGCACGCCGGTCAGCTGGATCTTGCCGCCGACTTCGATGAAGGTGCGCGTCGCGCCATTGACCATGATGTCGGCGATGTCGTCGCGCGCGAGCAGCGGCTCCAGCGGTCCATAGCCGAGCACGTCGTTGCAGATGTCGTCGAGCAGGTCC
>NZ_CAIUXT010000087.1 GCF_903903185.1 uncultured Rhodoblastus sp. | reverse complement strand
CGCGCGACTTATGATCGCGCGATGGAAGCACTGAACGCCGTTAATGGCGAAATCGAAGCCCTTATCACCAATTCTTGGGGGCGGAGCTGATGGCGCGCAAGAATCTCCTCGCAGGACTCGACGGCCCGGAGTTGTCCGCGGTCAACTCCGGGCCGTCGAGCGCCCATGCTCCGAACGTGGACTTTGGCGCGCGTCCAACGCTGGGCACCAGAGGCGCTGTCGGAGCGATGAGCCGCTCGTTGGAGCGCATGTCGGCGAATATTGATGCCGCAAAAACTCTCGAGCAACAGCTTCTCGCCGGATCCAGCATTATTGAGATCGATCCGTCGCTGATAGATTCGTCGTTCATTTCAGATCGGATGAGCGAAAATACGGTCGATCATTCGTCCCTTGTCGGTTCAATCCGAGAACATGGGCAACAGGTCCCAATATTGGTTCGGCCGCACCCCGAGTCTCAGGGCCGTTATCAGGTTGCCTACGGACACAGGCGCCTTCGCGCTCTAAAAGAGCTTCAGCGTAAAGCGAAGGCGGTAGTTCGACCGCTTACCGATGATCAGCTCGTTGTGGCTCAAGGTCAGGAAAACAGCGCACGTCGTGACCTTTCGTTCATAGAGCGCGCCTCGTTCGCGACAAAGTTGGAAGACCGGGGCTTTTCCCGTGAGATCATTATCGCTGCGTTGACCGTGGACAAGACCGAGCTCTCTCGACTCATCTCATCCCGACGGGCTCTGCCAGATGATCTCATTTTTGCAATCGGCCCAGCGCCAAAAACCGGACGCCGACGTTGGATGGATCTCGCCGAACGTCTCAACGGATCACCAACTAATGAAATTTGGAAACGCGCGGTCGAACGGCCAGCTTTCGATCAACTCGATTCGGATTCCCGCTTTCAGTTCGTAGTTAATGCTCTGTCGAGCAAATCCGTGCCAACGAACGAAGTCACATCCCCCGCAAAGCTCTTCCGGTGGATCAACCACGATGGTCGAAAAATCGCGCGAATTGAGGATGGCGCAGATTGGCTGCGGATTAGCGTGGACAAATCGACGGGAGCGGATTTTGGAGCGTTTCTTTTGACGCGATTGCCGGAACTTATTCAGGCCTATCAAACCGGCAAGGGCGACGCGGAGAGCACAGACACGGATAGTGACGCTTCGTCGGCTAGGTAGGATCGACCGGCGTAGTAAAGTGACGTGCGTATTTATTCAAAACGAGAGGTAACCCGACAAAAGAAAAAGGCCCCCGAAACATAGTCCCGGAAGCCCTTCTCATACTGTAGCAAGATTGAGAATCTCACTTCCGCGAATCACTGTCAAGAGTCTCGTGAGAGATTATTGCGCCGTTTCGGCGAGCGGATTTCTTTTGCCCGACGAAAGGCAAAAGCATGGAACCCCATATACCGACGACGCCCTTTGGGCGGCGGCCGTTGAAGCTTGACCATTTGGCAAGCCAGGCGGCGGCAAAAGCGCGTCCACCAGAAAAGTTTGTGCACAAATGGCATGTGTTCCGGGCGATTTGCGCGGCGCGAGCGCGTCTGGTCGTGTCCGAGCGCGCGCTGGCGGTGCTCGATGCGCTGCTGACGTTTCATCCGGAGACCGTACTGACCGGCGAAGACCTCGTGGTCTTTCCCTCGAACCGACAGCTCAGCCTGCGCGCGCACGGAATGGCGCCGGCGACGCTGCGGCGCCACCTTGCCGTCCTGGTCGATGCCGGCCTGATCGTGCGGCGAGATAGCCCCAACGGTAAACGCTATGCGCGCAAGGACGGGGAAGGGGAGGTTGAGATCGCCTTCGGGTTCGATCTTTCGCCCCTGGTCGCGCGCGCTGATGAGTTCGAATCGCTCGCCGAGGCCGTGCGCGCCGAAGAGCGCGCGTTCAAACGCGCCCGTGAACGGATAACCATCTGCCGGCGAGACATCGCCAAGATGATCGCCACCGGCATCGAGGAAGGCGCGCCGACGCGGCGGGCAGGGGAGGGGCCAGCCGACTGGTCCGCAATCCACACGCTCTATCGCGGCATGGTCGGGCGCATTCCACGCACGGCGACCCGCGAGGAACTGGAGCCGATCGCCGATGAGCTGGCGATGCTGTCCGCCGAAGTACTCAGCTTGTTGGAAAGTCACATTAATTCGCAAAATATAAGCGCCAATGAGTCTCAAACTGAGCGTCACATACAGAATTCAAACCCAGAACCTAATATTGATCTTGAACCTAGCCTCCAAAAAGGCTGGGGCGCAGATTCGGGTTCCATTGACCCAGAACCGAGCGCTCCCCCAAGATCGCTAGAGAGTGATCAAGCCAATGCGATACGGGTCAGCGCGGCGACCAAAGCCTATCCTCTTGGCATGGTGCTCGAAGCCTGCCCCGACATCGCCGATTACGCGAAGGGGGGTATCGCTTCCTGGCGGGATCTGATCGCCACGGCCGGACTGGCGCGCGCCGCCCTCGGGATATCGGCCGACGCCTGGCGTGAGGCTCAGGAAACCATGGGAACGATCGACGCGGCTGTGATAATCGCTGCGATCCTGCAGAAAGGCGATGCGATCAGCAGTCCGGGCGGCTATCTTCGCGCGCTGTCGGCCAAGGCGCGTGCGAAGGAGTTTTCCATCGGTCCGGTGCTGATGGCGCTTTTGCGTGGCAAGTTGGCTAAAACGGCGCGCGAGCGGAAGTCCACGGGATGAAATCGCTGACCCACTTGGCCGGATGCGTATCTTTCGCTGACATATCGGTTGGCGAGCGGGGTCGGGTTGACGTTTTATCTGAGAACGCGCCGATTTTGAGGATGAAATTGGCGTTTAGATGAGACTGAGCATGCAGGAGAACCAGAGCGAGCCGAGAATCGGCCTTGCTTGTTTGCCGAGGCCGCGAAACGGATCATCCTGGTCGTCGTCGGCGGCGCACACGACGATGAGGGATTTATCCGCCTTGTGCCCCCTTCGCAATCCCCGCCTTGGCGATCCAAGCCTCGAACGCCAGGACCGGAGGCCCGATCAGCAGCACCAGAGACTTCTCGTCGACCAAACCAAGCCGGTTTTGGTGCGCCCGAGCTGGATCGACAGGCAGGACAGGGCTTGGGAAAGGGGATCGGCGGGATCGATGGATCCCGCTGCGCTCGCAGCCCGCCCGAAGCGAAGGCGACCAACAGCAGGGCCTTGTTGAAAACAGCCGCGAGCGCCGATGATTGTCGGCGCCAACCAAGCGCGCAAGCCGAAATCCCGCCCACGCCATTGACTGCCAATATATCTGACGCTATATTGCGTCAATATGTATGGCATTATTCGAGGCCGACCCATGACACTTGCCCGCTACGCCGAAAAAGGATTCTTCGCGCCCGCCAAGATCGCTGACGTGCTTTTGACGACCCGCGACGAAATCGCGCGCACCGCGGGCCTCGGCAAGGACGCAGTCCAGCGCAAAGACCGTATCACGTCTCAAAAGACCCAAAAGAGACTGCGCGAAATGATCGAAATCATCAACAAAATCGAGCCTCGATTCGGTTCCGACCTGATGGCCTATGCCTGGTATCGCTCCGAGCCGCTCCCCGGCTTCTCTGGACAGTCCGCCATGCAATTGGTTCGCGCCGGTCGTGCGGCCGATGTACTTGACTACATCGACGCAGTTGACGCCGGCGTCTACGCTTGATCCCATCGAACCATTACACCGGTCTGCTTTACCGCGCGCTCAATCCGATTTATGCCCGCGATCCGCTATCGGGCCGCGGCGCTGAACTCTACGGAGGCCGCTTCAATCCGAAGGGCGTTCCCGCTCTCTACGCATCGCAATCCCCAATGACCGCCTTGCGCGAAGCAAATCAAGTCGGAACGCTGCAGCCGACGACGCTCGTTGCCTACCGTGCCGATATTCACCCTGCTTTCGACACTCGCGACGACGCCAAGCTCTCAGCATTTCACATGACGCCGAACGACCTGGCTGCGACCACATGGCGGGATGAGATGATCGCTCTTGGCGTGTCGAAAACCCAAGAATTTGCTCGACGCCTTATCGACGATGGATATGCGGCAATGCTTGTCCGCAGCTTCGCTCGCGGCGCCTCCGATGACGAAATCAACATTATTCTCTGGCGTTGGAGCGCCGAGCCGCCGACAAAACTCGTTCTCATCGACGACGAGAACCGGCTCTCGGGCGAAGAACGAGCGCTTATGTCGGGTTGACGATCTATTTGATAACGCGGCGATTTTTCAGTCGCTCGAGCAGGCGGGCGCGTCGTGGCGCGACGTATCTCGTTGACGCGGCCGGCTTGCGGCGCTAAATAGCTAGACAGGCTAGATTGATTGAGGCACGCCATGGACTGGCAGCTGCAAGACGCCAAGAACCAATTTTCGAAACTCGTCCACAGCGCCCGCACCCAAGGCCCGCAAATCGTCACCGTGCGCGGCGAGCGCGCGGTCGTGGTGCTATCGGCGCAGGATTATGACGCGCTACGCGCCAAGCGGCCAACCCTGGTCGATCGCCTGTTGTCCGGCCCGACCTGGGACCAGGAGTTCGTCGACGCCGTCTCGCAGCGGGAAAAGACCCCCGGCCGGGAAATCGACTTCTGATGTACCTCGTCGACACCAACGTCGTCTCCGAAGCGCGGCGCGGCGCGCCCGAAGTGGTGCGCTGGCTGCGCTCGGTCGATCCCCTCGGCGTCCATCTCAGCGTCATCACCCTTGGCGAAATCATGCGCGGCGTCGCCTTGAAGCAGAAAGCCGATCCCCGCGCGGCCGCGCATCTGGCGGAATGGCTGCAGACACTTCGCCACGAACACGCCGACCGAATTCTGGCCGTCACCGATCAGATCGCCCTCGAATGGGGACGGATAGCCGCGCTGCGGCCGCGCGGCGAGGCCGACGGCCTGATCGCCGCGACCGCGATTGTCCACGACCTGATCATCGTCACCCGCAATACGTGCGATTTCGACGACACTCGGGCTTCCGTGATCAATCCATGGGACATTGCCTGATCGCATCCGACCTGGGTTTCGCGGCGCGCGCAGCCAGCGCGTTCGTCTCCTTCTGTCGAGCCACTACCTCCTCCGGGGCGATCTTGCAGAAAGTTGCAGCGGATGGAATGCGGCAAGGCCCAGACTGCGTCCCTGACCTCGCTTCGCGGCGGGAGAAGCGCCTATCGCGCCGGATTATGCTTCGTTTGCCGGCGATGAAGTTGGCGGCGACGCAAGCGGGCGTTCACACCATCAGCCGCGCCGCCGCGCCAAGCCGCGCCTCAGAATCATTATAATAGCGCGCCGCCTGCTGCACCGAGCGGTGCTGCGACTGGCGCATGGCTTCCGGCATGGGCACGCCGCGCCGAGCCGCTTCGGTCAAAAAGCCCGAGCGCAGGCCATGCGCGCTGAAAGCTAAGGGATCGAGCCCGGCCTGGGCGCAGCGCGCCTTGACGATGAGATTGACGGCCTGCGGCGTCAAAGCCTTGTCCTGCAGCGTTCCCCAACGGTCGATCGCCCTGAATAACGCCCCCTTTGCAATCTCCGCCTTGGCGATCCAAGCCTCGAGCGCTTCAACTGGCGGTCCGATCAGCAGCACCCGCGACTCCTCGTCGGCCGCGCCGGTTTTGGTGCGCCCGAGCAAGATCGACAGGCAGGGCAGGGCGGTCGAGCCAGGATCGGCGGGGTCGATCGGGACGGGCGGCTCGCGAAAAATCTGCTCAAGCCGCAGGCCGGCGATCTCGCTGCGCCGCCGTCCGCCCGAGGCGAAGGCGGTCAACAGCAGGGCTTTGTCGCGCGCATCGACCAGGCGGCGCCCGAAGCAGCCGGCGACGAGTTGGTCGAGCACGGCGCGCGTCACCGCCTTCTGGCTTTTGCGCCCGCGCGGACGCGCCGACGCGCGCACCGCCAAGCGAAGGGCCGCTCGCAGGGTAGGGGCCGCAAAAGGTCCGTCAAAACCGCGCCAGCGATGCAAAGTGCCCCAATGGGCGAGGCGTCGCTTGACGGTCGCCGGCGCGTGCGGGCCGACCGTTCGCAGATGGCCTTTTTCGCGCAGAAAATCTTCGACCTCGGCCGGCATGCCGTGCAGCGCGTCGGCCTCGCGTTTTTGCGGATCCCACAAATGATGGGCGACAAATTTCAGAGCGAGCGATTCCGGCGCCGGCCAGGGTAGGGCGGATCCGGTCGAAGCCAGCGACCAGGCCTCGAGATAGGCGAGATCGGAGGCGAGCGCGCGCAGGCTGTTATCGCCGATCCCCTCCCGCGCGAGATGTTTGAGCGTCGCGACGTCGTCGTCGGTCAGCAAGCCGGCGAGCGCGTCGCGCCGGTCGAGCGGCAGGATGGCCGCGAGCGTGTCGAGCTCGAGCGCGCGGCGGTCTTCGGCGGCGCGGGCGGCGGACTGTTTCATGGCGCCGCCAGGGGACCGAGCAGCGCGACATTTTCGGCGCGCGCGGCGGCGGCGAGTTTTTTGTCCAGCGTCGCCAAGGGCAGCCGCTCGGTCAGCGCGAGAGCGAGATAGGCGGCGTCGTAAGCGGTCAAGCCGTGCCGGATCGCCAGCCGGGCGATCTGGGCGCCGTCGCCCGGGCCGCAATCGCGCCAGGACATCTGGCCGAGCTTGTCGACGAGATCGAACAAAACATCCTCGGCAAGCCGGCCGCGCCGCAGCGCGAGCAGCAGGAGGTTGCGCATTTCATGGAGGAAAAGGCTCGGGACGCGGCAGGGTTGGTTCGCGGCGCGGCGCGCCAGCGCGGTCGAGGCGGCGCTCGCCTCGTCGGGCAGGAACCAGGCGGCGGCGAGCGAGGCGTCGACGACGAAGGCCATCAGTATTTGTGGCCTTCGTGGCGCCAGGCCAAGATTTCCTCGGTCGTCACGGGCTTGATCTCGCCGCTGTCGCGCAGCGCGAGAATGGCTTCGATCGTGGCGCGCCGGCGCGCCTGTTCGTCGAGCGGCGCGAGCCGGGCGATGGGGACGTTGCCGCGGGCGATCACCACCTCCTCGCCGGCCTCGACGCGGGCGATCAGTTCGGAAAGGCGGGTTTTGGCTTCGCCGATATTGACCTTGAGGGCCATGGAAAAACACCCTGGATAAAGACAGCGCGGAGGCTTTCGCGCCGCGTTTGGGCGAGGATGGGACGGTTTTCAGATCGAGTCAAGCCCTTGGTCTTGTAACTATCGATAAGCTATCCTTATCGATAGTGAGAGGCGCTGCCGAAAAGGCGCCCCTATGACGGAAGCTAAAGTCATGTTAGCTTCCGTTAACGGCGCTTATCTTAAGGATTCGCAGGCATTTGAAAGCCGACCCCCGACTTGTGGAAATGCTCGACTGGAGCCAAATTTACGGCCCCTTTGTCGGTTTTGCTTAAAAACTTCAATTTGAAACGACAAACTAAAATTCAGCCGCCTATTTTGCCTTGACGCTTCAGGTGTCGTCTCTCTTAATCCATCGAAATATTCGCGCGTTAGCCTCATCGAGCTCAATCCGGCGGGGCTTCCGTGTCTGATGCGATTGGAGCGGACGCGTGGCAAATCGCCGGTCCGGGCTCGCTGTGGTCGACAGGGATATGTCGCGAAGAGAAGAAAATCGGGCTATGATACCTTCTGTACGCTGTCTGAGTGGGAGAGGAACGGGTTGTGAGCGAATTGCACCGCATCACCATTGAGCCAGAGCAATGCGGCGGACGTCCGTGCATCCGGTCCTTGCGCATTCGCGTCAAGGACGTCCTGGATCTCTTGGCGTCCGGCGCTTCGCGCGAGGAGATCTTGGAGGATTATACGTTGCTTGAAGCGGCGGATATTGCCGCCGTCCTCGAATTCGCCGCGCGTCAAAGCGATCACCCGGTTTTGCACGTCGCCTAATGCGCTTTCTTGTCGACGCCCAACTGCCCGCCGCGCTGGCGCGTTGGCTTGCAGCCGAAGGCGATCGGGCTGAGCACGTCGCCGACATCGGTTTGGCTAGCGCGCCTGACAAGGCGATATGGGACTATGCCCTCGCTGCGGACGCCATCATTGTGACCAAGGACGAGGATTTCGCTCAGCGAAAGGCGTTCAAAGACGGAGGGCCGACGGTCGTGTGGATCAGGCTTCCCAACACGCGAAAGCGACAATTGCTCTTGTGGTTCGAGAACGTGCTTTCCGAATATCCTGCAAGCGCTTGAGCGCAGAGAAACCTTGATTGAACTGGTGTAAGCTTGGCTACGCTGGTGTGGCGCCGAATGCCGAACGCGGTCAGCTTCGATCAATCGATCGCAGCCTATCGATGAACTGTCCTTTTCGTGCGTGCTTCTGACGAAGGACGCCAACGCGTCGCTCGAACTCATTCGTTGCTCCCTGAGAGGACGCGACATCGCCCAAATCGGCGAGGAGGGCCTTGGCGCGATCATAGCCGGCGGCGTTGCGCCGCTCGATTTCGTTGTCGACCTCGCGCCATGCCAGCTCACCACGCGCGGCCACGGCTGCAAGGCGCTTTTTGCGCGCCTCGGCCGCCTCTGCCTCGCGCCGCTCGCGTTCCGCGCGAGCCGCCGAGGCGGCTGCTCGTTTGCGGGCTGCGGCGATCTCCGCGGCGCGGGCGCGCAATTCCCCGACCGTCCGCGCTTTCGGCGGCTCGACGCCCTTGCGCTCGGCGACGCTTTCGCGAACGCGCCGGCGCAGTTCAACGCCGACAAAGGGGTCGCCAGTGTAAAGTCTTGAGAGCAAACCCACGCGTCCTTCTTCGGATAACGCGCGGATCGCGGCGTCGATGTCGCTGCTTTGCAGTTCTCCGCCCGCCGAATGGGCGTTTCGTTCGGCCGCCGCCGCGACGAGATTGGAGTCGATTTGAAAAAATTCGGCGAAGGCTTCAAGCGGCCCGTCGAGCGGACCAACCCCCGGCAGGGGCTCCGGCGTGTCATCCGCGAAAACATCAGCTTCTACGGCCGTGAGCCACAGGAGATAAAACATCCGAAGATCGCCGGCCAATATCTTCGCGCGAAGCGGCGCGAGCGCCGCGAGTTGGCCGGCGCCCTCGTCGAAATCTTCCACATCGAGCTCGTCTCGCGCGATCTCGACGACAAGATGTTCGCCGACGATGCGCGTTTCGACGCAGTCAACCTCGCTCAAGACGCCGTTCAACCAGATGCGGTCGACGAACTTCCTCGGCAACCTCAGGAAGAATCGGCGGGAGCCCCAGTTCGCAAGATAAAGGTGCAGATCGAACATGCGTTCGATGAGCCGCGAAGGGCTCCCTTTGAAATCACCCCATTCGTACGAATTGACGAAGCTCGTCGTCGTGATCCGCGCCCGCGTCGATAGCGCGCGCAGCTCCTGCTGCTCGGCCGCCGTCAAGGGCCTGTCGACCGCCTGAAACTCATAATATTGATATTCGCTCATCGTATCATCTCGATAGTCGCGGAAGGATCGGCGCCAAGTCAAAGCGGATGGAGCGTCGGAACATCAATCATCAGTTCAAACGCTTGTTTGAGGGTAACTCCGTGAAATACGGGATGCCACCTGTTGTTGTGCCGCATCCAGTAAATGTCGAAATGATCGGGGCCGATGTAGTCGATCCGGACGAAAGGCGTGTCGAACTCACCCCTGATCCGGTTGGGCGCGTCGGATCGATAGCGCTGCATGAAGCGGTAGCGTCCCGCCCGCCATTCTCCAAAAATATCCACGCAGTAGTTGAACTCCGTCGGTCGAATTTCTGGAAGGAAGCGCGGTTTCATGACGTCGCGGATGAAGGCTTCGCAAGCCGCGATGATGGCTTTCTTGACGGATTCCGAAGATTTCGGCGGATGTGACGTTTTAGTTTTAGCGGCGGTCATCCAGACCTTGTTGCCCATCTACCAAGTTCCTCGGAAACTGCGCTCGCGACCGTCACCGTAAACATCTCATACGCGTCGACTTCGAGCGAACGCCAACTCACCGTAATTCGTCGACCATTTCGGGATGCCGATCCAGAATTCTCAGCAACTGGCTCGTCGGTCCGCTCGGCTCGATCAGACCACGTTCGTATTTGTCGAACGCATTCTCTCCGACTTTGAGCAACAGCCCCGCTTCGCGTTGCGACAGATTGAGCTTCGTTCGCACCCGGCGGATCGTGGCGGGAGAGGGCAAACCTTCGATTTTCTCTTTAAGCGTGCGCAAAGCCTCATCGACGGCCGCCATGTCGTCTCCGAAATGCACGCCATCTCCAATTCCGGCCGGATAGTAGCCTGGAAGCTCCACGGTGACGCTTTCGCCCTTGTAGGAAACATTGAATGGCCGCACGCCGCGCGTCAGGATCTCGCCAGTGTCCGGCGCGACCATTGTGTTCGGAAAAAGTTGCTTCCCGGTAGCCATTTCACTTCTCCTTGAACGAAACCACCGAGAACTCGGTGACGACGTCAGCCTGGAACTTGATGTAGAGCGTCAATCCCTGGGAAGGGACGTGATAGACGTCCTGCCAGAGTCGCGGGTCTGCGAAGGTGGTCATCGATTTGTAACACATGCCTCTTTCGATGCTGTCGATGGCTTGCGCGATGCCGCCGCGATCGAAGCCGAGCGCCGTAGCATCGCGCAAAGCCGAGGTCGTGATCGCGAGGGTTTCGACCGAACCCATCGACAGCTTGATGGCGTCGAGATCATAGGTCGGTCGGCGCTTTTCCATGGCTCGACCATACCACCATAAAGGTGGCGCGACAAGTTCAACGGCTTTCGGCGCGGGGGCTGTCGAACATTGGCGTCGGCCGTCGCAAATCGAGTTCGGCGGCTGCGCTCACCCTATACCCCAGCGTCTGGTATGCGGCCCTTCGTTTCGCGGCGATGCGCGCGAGAACCGGCACATTGTTATCGACATAGTCGTAGTTCGCCACCTCGCGCTTGACGCGAAGGCCTTACCGTCCTGTATTTCATCTCAATCTCGCGCTTTTGCCGCGTTTGCTCTCCGCTGACGAGCTTCTCCCGGACCTTGTGTTCGCGTGTAGACAATGCCATATTTACGGCAACACGTGGGGTCGGGCATGCCGCTCAAT
>NZ_CAIUXT010000086.1 GCF_903903185.1 uncultured Rhodoblastus sp. | reverse complement strand
GACGTCCTATGTCCAGCGGCGTCTTTCAGTCGGCTACAACAAGGCGGCGTCACTGGTCGAGCGCATGGAGAAGGAAGGCGTCGTCGGCGCCGCCAACCACGCCGGCAAACGCGCGATACTGGTCGGCGGCGGCGTGGATCGAGGGGCGTTCGATCTCGACGATTGAAGAAACGCAGGAATTCGGGGACTGGATTCGAATTGCGCCATCACGGCGGTTGAAAACGGGGCACGGGAGACAGGAGCGCAATTCGTTTCCTGTCCCCGCAATTCCGGAACGGGAGCGCCCCTTGGCGGCATTTTGGCGAGCGGCGGGGGTAGCGCGGAGATGCTCTATAAATCATCGTCTTGATCGGTTTAAATTGCGGATTTGGTAAAATGTTACAGTAATGCCAGTAAAGCGTCCGGGCCTTGGGCGTTGAAACGATGAACCCAGTCGCGCAGCGTCTGACGATCCATGCCGCCAATGCGCGCGGCGTCCGCCCGGCTCATCCCGTCCAAAACCGCAGCCAAGGACAAAAGCCGGCGGCTTTGGTTGGCGTCCTTCCAACCGGACGCGAGACGCCGAATCTCCTAAGCCTAATAATCCGTCCTGATCGTAACCGTCGCTGGCATGCCGCGAATCCTCCCCGCGCCAGACAATCAGATCACGAAAAAATTTGGAATCCCCTATCGAGTCAGAGCAGGAGGCCGTTGGGATAATGCCGGGATACTCGACCAATCGCCTTCCTGATAGGTTTTGATTCAGGGATTTGGTAAAGTGTCACCGTAACTACGTAACTACGTAACTACCGTAACTACGTAACTCAATTCTGCCTTTCGGTCACAATCTGTGTTAACAATGCAACATCGAACAAAAAGACTCTTAGCGCTATTTCAAAGCGTTCAATTTTATGGCTTCATTAATCATTCTTCGCGCTCTGGTGGGGCTTAACCATGAAAATAACAAAATTTTGCACGACCTGCATGTTTAGTGTTTTTATCGGCAGCTTGGCTGGCTGCAATGTCATTGACGCGCGAAAAGGCTTAGATCCTCAAATTAGCTACGCATCGGTCGAAAACTCGACTACACGTATAAACTATATTATTGATGCCTTAGCTCGAGATACGTACCCTCGCGATGCGAAAACATGGGATTATAACTTAATAACAGAGGCTGGATTTAATTATATTGATGATCAGTGCGCCGCATACTTTGACAATTTGTTTTTCCTTGATCGCGGACGTTCTCAGCTCAAATCTGGTCTGGCGCAAACAGGAGCAACGACGGCAGCAATTCTTGGGGCGACCCATGCATCCGCTTTGAGCTTATCCGTCGTCGCCGCTGCGTTCGGTTTTGCGGCGTCTGCAACCGACATTCTCGCGGGAACCTACCTTTATGCACTTCCTCCCGCCACGACAAAAGGTCTCGTAAATAGTCTTCAAGCAACATACAGGCAGCAATCCGAAACGTTAAATATACAAACTCCAACGGCAGCGTATCATCAAATTCAGGGCTACCTCGACCTTTGTCTACCTCCAACAATAGAGGCGCAGGTGACAAATTTGGTAAACCAAGCGACGCCAACCGCAACAAAAAAAGGAAAGACAATAGTCGTTGACGCGGCAGGAGGAAATTGAGTTGAGGGTCCTGTTTTCCTAGATTTTTATAGCTATGAATCCAGGGTGCCACTTCTTTCGATTTTTTGAGTTCTAAATTCTATTGATCGTGGATCGTATTTAGGAGTTGATGAATAGGCCGGGCGTGTTGATGAAGAGGTCGAGCATGATTAGATTTCTGCGTCTGTTTCTTCTGTCATATTTGTACCTTTTTCTCGTTTCTTGCACGAAGGTCCAACAATATAGAACAGAAACTGCCGATTCGCCTGCCTGTAAATATCTTCAAGATAACCCAACAGCGCTGGCTGATCAAAACAATGTCGAAAGCGCCATTCACGCCAAATCCGATAAGATCGAACCGTGGCGTTGCATGATCCAATCGCACGCGACGATCAGATCCGGGGCCATCGAAAATCAGTCGAGCGGATCGCACCCGAAAAAAAAGAATTCGCAACTGAGCACCTTTACGCTTTCCTTTGTTGAATTCGACGAACAGGGAAACCTTATTGACCCTCATAACCTTCAAAAAGCTGCCTTATTCGAACACGTCGAAAAAAGCAAACAAAACTTAATTTTTGTTTTTATACATGGATGGAGAAACAATGCGGACGTTGACAATCGTAACGTCCATAGCATGAGAGTTTTGCTTTCTTATAGCAAAAGTTTTGTGGAACAACGATGCAGAGAAGATTCTAGATACTGTAACGCCAATGTGACAGGTGTTTATATCGCCTGGCGCGGGCAGGAATTGGCGTACGATGATTTTGGTGTTTTAACAACAGCTTTGGCCACGCCGACCATTCTATCAAGGAAACAGGCGAGCGAGACGCTTTCAAAGAAGGGTAGCTACGGTGACACTTTAGCTACGGTGACACTTTACTTAATCCCCAAATGTTTCGACCCGAAGTTGACAGGTTACCCAAGCCCCAAATTGCAGCATTGCCGCTAACAAATCCGGAGTTCGGGGACAGGAAACGAATTGTCCCCATCGCGCGCGACTTGTCTGAAAAAGCCATGACTGCGGAATTCGAATCCAGTCCCCGAATTCCTCGCGCCGCGCTATTGGCTAGATTAAAAGATCAAAGATTACAATAGATTACAGCGACACTTTACCAAATCCCAAAATACCGCCATCCTATTGCATATTTCCCAAAGAGAGCCTCCCTCGATGGCCCGCATTCCCCGCCTCGTCGTTCCCGGAATGCCGCACCATGTCACGCAGCGCGGCAATCGGCGGCTGGACGTGTTCTTTTCCGACGACGATTACCAGCTTTATCTTGACCTCCTGAGCGAGCGATGCCGCAAGGCCGGCGTTGAAATCTGGTCCTACTGCCTGATGCCCAATCATGTGCATATGATCCTCACGCCTTCGGCGCCGCAGGGGCTTGGCCTCGCCATTGGCGAAACCCATCGGCGCTATAGCGGCGTCATCAATGCGCGGTTGCTCGTGACCGGGCATTTGTTCCAGTCGCGCTTTGGCTCTGTCGTCATGGATGAGGCGCATTTGATAGCGGCGGCGCGCTATGTGGCGCTCAATCCGGTGCGCGCGCGGCTGGTGGCCCGCGCGGAAGATTGGCGCTGGTCGAGCGTTCGCGCGCATCTCGCGGGCGAGGATGACGCCTGTGTCGCGGTGGCGCCGATTCTTTCGCGTTGCGCCGGAGGTTTTGCGGAATTGATCGAAACCGAACCGGAGCCTGCGCAGATGGCGGCGCTTCGCGCGGCCGAAACGATCGGGCGTCCGCTGGGCGGGGAAAGGTTTTTCGACGAGATCGCGGCGCTGACGGGCCGCGACCTGCGCCCCGGCAAAAGGGGGCCGAAGAAAAATGGCGGCGCGCGTTAAAGCGCGGCGTTGATGTCCGCTTGTTAATTGGGAATTCGGCTCGCCGGAAACGCCGTTCGTTTAATGAATCAAAATCGCAAAAGTGATTCGAGTTCATCTGCGCGTTTGGACGTTTCGGTAAGAAGGCAGGCAAGATCGATTGTGATCGCATCCATTTTGCATTTGTAGTCGCGTTCAACGAGCCAGCGATGTTCGCCCTCTTTGAGGGAAGCAAATTTCCGGGGCGGCAACTGTCTTTTCAGTTCGACATAGGCCTTGTTAAGGCGAGCGTCTTCGCCGGCAAGCGCTTTCTGATAACACATATTACTCTGGACCGGGTTGTCGGCGGCCCTTCGGGCGCAGGCGGCGAGATCATCGGACAGAGCCATGGAACCGGAGCCCAGGAAAAATGAGAGGGCAATGATGTTTTTCAGAGGCGACATGGGTAGGCTCCAGCGGTGTTTCTGGCGCTCGGCAATTACCCGATGATATGGGATAATATCTTTATAATTCAAGAGATTATCTCGACGACGGCAACCCCGTTTTCGCAGATGGGGGATGTTTTCCGACGACGATGATCCGCATTATCTCGACCTCCCGAGCGAGCGATTCCGCCCGGCATCGGAGAGCCAATCAGCCCGTCCCCGACGCCACCCAATTGCCATGAAATCCCGGCGGGATGCGGCGGGCAAGATGGACCTCGGCCTGCGGCGGACCGGCGAAATTTTGCGCGTCCAGAACGACAAAATCCGCTGTCCCGTTTTTCGCATTGAGCACGAAACCCATCAGCCAGCCGTCGTCCTCCGCCGATCCGGCGCTCCGGGGGACGAAGGTGAACTCGCCCGGCAGCCGGTTGGGTCCAAAATCATGGACCTCGCGCCGGCCGGTTTCGAGATCGTGCTTGAACAGGCGCGTTTGCGGCATCGCTTCGGCGCTGCCGTTTTCCACCGCCAGCGCATAGGCGAAACGATAGGGTTTTCCGGTCCGGCGCTGGTCGATGCGCGGAAATTCCTGCGCGTCGGGGTCTATCACCTCGCGATTCACACGGCGCGTGACAGGATCGATCGTCCAGCGCTCGAAAGCAAGGCGCGCCGAAACCGGCCCATGCGCGTTCTGCGCGAACATCGTGTCGTGGACGCAGGCGTCGAACACGATCTTGCCGTCGGCGCGTTCATAGGCGTTGGCGGGATGAAACACATAGCAGGGCGCGACCTCGCACCAGACGAGTTCGCCCGGATGTTTTCGCGGCAAAAGGCCGACGCGCGCGCGGTGTTTGGGGTTCCAGGCATAGGGAAAGTCCTGTCCGGCGAGCAGCGACTTCATCGAAAACGTCACCGGCAGATCGAGCACGATCACGTAATTTTCGGTGATCGCGCAGTCGTGGATCGACGGGCCATGCTCGACGGCAATTTTTTCGTCGCGGCGAACGCGGCCGTCCGCCCCGACGACGACATAACGCACGGCGTCCAGGATTTGCGCGTCATAGCAGATCGCGTGCATTTCGCCGGTGTCGGGATCGACATGCGGATGCGCGGTAAAGGCGCCGTGCAAGGTTCCCGCGAACGGATTATGCGCGACCGTTTCGAGATCGCCGTCGATTTCGACCGGAAAACCGCCCGCCTCGACCAAAGCCCAGATCTTTCCCGCATGGCCCAGAATATTGGTGTTGACCGTATCGAAGCGACCGTTGCGCGTGCCGGGCGCCGGCGGCTCTCCAAGCGCCTTGCTGACTGAAGACGTGCGAACCCAGCGGTTCTTGTACCATTGCGCCTTGCCGTGCTTGAGACGCAGGCCGTGGATCATTCCGTCGCCGAGGAACCAGTGATAGGTCGCGGGATTGGCTTCAATCGGATTTGGCCCGTTGCGCAGGTAGCAACCGTCCAGCTCCGGCGGGATCGTTCCCGTGACTTCTGGATTTTCGAGCGTCGCCTCGTCGCCAAGCGGCTCGTGAATCCCGATCAGGAAAGGATTGGCCTTCGCCACGACCCTCGGACGCCAGCGGTTGAATTCGGCCACCTTGATGGCGCCCTCGGCGACGACTTTGCGGATGAAGCTCTCAACCTGGCTGGCCATGCGCCATCTCCTCGCCGCGGACGTTTTGCTCATGTCGATATCGTTAATATCGGATCGAATGACAATGCGAATTGCAAAAATTTGGGCGCCGATTCGGGCAAACGGGAGCCCAGCCCGCAGAACGGATGAAAAGCCCGCCCATGACTTGTTGCGGTGGCCCCTCTGCCGCTGTTAACTTGGCTGGAAAACACATGGCGCCCACCGGCGGGGATTTACGATCTCGTGACAAATGATCTGACGCAAGCCGAGCCTGCCGACGCGGCGCCTCGCACCGTCTTGCGCGTATGCCTCGTCGGCGCCACCGGCACGATCGGGCGGGCGACGTTGCGCGCGTTGGTTCGGCGCGGCCATGACGTGGTGTGCTTTTCGCGCCCGCCAAAGGGCGGCGGGGCTTTCGCACGGGAGGGCGATGGCGAGGCGGAGGTGCGAATCGTCGATTTTTCGGACCCCGCATCGCTGCGAGGGGACGGATTTCGCGGGGAGCGTTTCGACGCCGTCGTGTCCTGCATGGCCTCGCGAACGGGCGCGCCAAAGGACGCATGGGCGGTCGATCATCAGGCGCATCTGAATCTGCTGGCGGCGGCGCGCGAAGCGGGGGTCGGCCATTTCGTCCTGCTCTCCGCCATCTGCGTGCAAAAACCCTTGCTCGCCTTTCAGTACGCCAAACTGGCGTTCGAAGCGGCGCTGATCGACTCGGGGCTGAAATATTCGATCGTCAGGCCGACGGCGTTTTTCAAGTCCCTGTCGGGGCAGATCGAGCGGGTGCGGCGGGGCAAGCCGTTTCTGGTGTTCGGCGACGGCGAGCTGACCTCCTGCAAACCGATCGGCGATGACGATCTCGCCACCTATCTGGCCGAATGTCTGGAGGACGAGCGGCGCTGGAACCGCATTCTGCCGATCGGCGGACCGGGAGAGGCGATCACGCCGCGCGAGCAGGGCGCGTTCTTGTTCGCGTTGCTGGACCGGCCGCCCAAATTTCGCAGCGCGCCGGTTGGGCTGCTCGACGGCATTATCGGCGCCCTGGGCCTCGTCGCCCCGCTCTCGCCGCGCCTTGCGGAAAAGGCGGAACTCGCGCGCATCGGCCGCTATTACGCGACCGAATCCATGCTCTGGCTGAACCCCGAAACCGGCCGCTACGACGCCGCCGCCACCCCGTCAACCGGCGTCGAGACGTTGTTCGATTTCTACACGGCGGTGATCGAAGGCCGCAGCGCGCCGGAGCGGGGCGACCACGCCGTATTTTGACTATAGCTTCGGCCCGACTACGCGCACCTGGCGCGGCGCGCCGTCCGGTCCCAGGCTTTCGAGCACTTGCACCTCGGTCTTTACCGGGAAATTATTGGCCGGCGCCGGCTTGGCGGGGGCGACCGCGTTCCTGGCCGGCTTGTTTTGCGCCGGTTTGGCGGGCGTCGGCTGCGACATCGCCTGCGACTGCTGTTCGGTGATCACGGTGTCGCTCGCCTTGGCGCCGCCCATCGCGCCCAGAAGCTCTTCGGCATGGGCATAGGCTTCGACCCAGCTCTGGTTCGGCGGCTTGCAACCGCAGTTGGAATCGTAGCTGCTGGCGTATTTCAAGGCGTTGGGCAGGGATTCATAGGTCGAGAACCCATCGGCGCTGACGGCGGTGGAAATGTCGCGCCCGGGATTGCGGGTGAAAAGCAGCATTTCCGCATTGGGGCAGAGCGCCTTGCACAATTCGAGCAATTGATCGGAATTGGCGCTGCTGGCCGAGAAATTCAGCGGAAAAAAGCCGCCGTCGCAGCTACGCACGCACAAAGCCTGCGAACCGCCCCGCTTGCGGCCCAGTTCCTCGTCGGTAGGCACGGTGTCGGGGGACGCTTCGCGCATTTGCGGCTCCTCGACCGGTTCATTCTGGCCGCCCAAAGCGCCGAACAGGGTTTCGAAAAAGCCCTTTTCGCGCGGCGCCCCGCAGGCCACGTTGGCGCGTGCGACCAGCGCCCGCCGTTGCGGACTGTCGCCCGAGGCGCGCGCCGAGAGCGAGTCGAATTGCGCCCTCAGGCCGGAGAGCCGCGCCTTGAGGCCGGCGCATTGCGACGGCGGCGCCGTGCCGAAAATCAGGAATTGCTGATTGTCGCAGCCGGCGGAATGGGCGGAGGCGCCCAATTGATCGAGTTCCGCCCGGATTTTCCGCGCCGCACTGGCGGCGGCCGGGTCGCCGCCAGATGGCGCGGCGAGCGCCGCCCTCAGCCGGGCGCATTCGGCGTTGTTTTGAGCGAGGGCTTGGCCGCCGAGCAGCAGGCCGCAGGCCAGCGCCAGCCAGCGCCATACCCGAAATTCGCCGCCCCTGTCCTGCCTTGTCGACAAAATATTCTTGTTCTCCGGTGCTTGCGCGCGACGCGCGAACCGCGCGCTTTAAGGAAAAATCATTCCGCAGCGTCGGCTTCGGCAATCGAGGCCAGCCGGTCCTTCTTGAGCTTTTCCGCGACCAGAAAGGCGATTTCGATGGCCTGTTCGGCATTGAGGCGCGGATCGCAATAGGTCATGTAGCGCGAACGCAGGTCGGTTTCCGACAGGGCGCGGGCGCCGCCGGTGCATTCGGTGACATTGTTGCCGGTCATCTCCAGATGGATGCCGCCGGCATAGGAGCCTTCGGCGCGATGCACGTCGAAAAACGAGCGGATTTCCTGCATCACCTTGTCGAAGGGCCGAGTCTTGTAGCCGCCGGCGCTGATGGTGTTGCCGTGCATCGGATCGCAGGACCACACCACATGGCGTCCCTCGCGCCGCACCGCGCGGATCAGCGCGGGCAGATGCTCGGCGACCTTGTCGGCGCCGAAACGCCCGATCAGCGTCAGGCGTCCCGCCTCATTGGCCGGGTTGAGAATGTCGATCAGCTCCAGCAAGCCGTCGGTCGTCGTCGTCGGGCCGCATTTGAGACCGATCGGATTCTTGATGCCGCGCATGAATTCGACATGGGCGTGGTCGGGCTGGCGGGTGCGGTCGCCGATCCACAGCATGTGACCGGAGGTGGCGTAATGGTCGCCGCTGGTCGAATCGACGCGGGTCAGCGCCTGCTCATAGCCGAGCAGCAGCGCCTCATGCGAGGTATAGACGTCGGTCTGGCGCAATTCATGATGATGCTCGGGGTCCAACCCGATGGCGCGCATGAAACCGAGGGTCTCGGTGATCTGGTCGGCCAGTTGCTGGTAGCGCGCCGATTGCGGGCTGTCCTTGACGAAGCCGAGCATCCAGCGATGGGTGTTTTCGAGATTGGCGTAGCCGCCGGTGGCGAAGGCGCGCAGCAGATTGAGCGTGGCCGCCGACTGGCGATAGCTCATGAGCTGGCGGCGCGGGTCGGGCTCGCGCCCTTCGGGCGTGAAGGCGATGTCATTGACGATGTCGCCACGGTAGGCCGGCAAGGAGACGCCGTCGATGGTCTCCAGCGGGGCCGAGCGCGGCTTGGCGAATTGCCCGGCGATGCGGCCGACCTTGACCACCGGCATGGCGGCGCCAAACGTCATCACCACCGCCATCTGCAACAGGACGCGGAAGAAATCGCGGATATTGTCGGCGGAATGTTCGGCGAAGCTTTCGGCGCAATCGCCGCCCTGCAGCAAAAAGGCCTCGCCGGCGCAGACCTGCGCCAGGGTCTTTTTGAGCTTGCGCGCCTCGCCGGCGAAGACCAGCGGCGGAAACCCGGCGATCTGGCGCTCGACATCGGCCAGGGCCGCCTGATCGGCATAGGTCGGGACCTGAACGATCGGCCTCGATCTCCAGCTTTCGGGCGACCAACGTTCCATCGGGCAAAAAACTCCAAAGGCGGCGGCGGGCCGCAAACTAAGTCGGGAAGGCCCGGCTATACACCAGAGCGGCGAAACCGCCAAAAACAATCTGGCGGAGGATAAGGGCGGCTTTGGGGCGAGCTAGAGCTTTTCCTGTCCGAATAATCGGACCGGCAAAACTCTAGCTATTTTGCTGACGCGTTTTCTTAACGCGAACCGGATTCCACTTCGCTTGAAATAAATTTTAGTCGAACGCATAGGCGTCGAGGCTGATCGGGCCGACATAATCGTGGAACAGACGCCTGCCCGTCGCCCCCGGCCCGCCGGCGCCGAAGGCGAAGGGGAAGGGCTGGAAATGTTCCGGGGTCGGGTGGTTTTTGAGCGCGTCGGGGCCGAGCCGCCAATGCGCGATCGCCTGCTCGTCGCCGGCCTCGGCGCGCTCGCATAGCCATTCGTTGAAGCTTTTCACCCATGGCGCCGTGTCGCGGTCGCCGCCGAAAAAAGCGCGCAGATTATGGGTCGCGCCGCCCGAACCGATGATCAGCACGCCCTCCTCGCGCAAGGGCTCGAGCGCGCGTCCGAGCGCCAGATGATGGGCGCCGCCAAGTTGCGGCTGCACGGAAAGCGTCGCGACCGGAATGTCTGCGTTCGGATAAAGCAGCATCAGCGGAATCCAGGTTCCGTGATCATAGCCGCGTCCCGTCGCGTTTTGCGGCGCAAGGCCAGCCTTTTGCGCCAGTTCCATTGCGCGTAACGCGACCTCCCGGGCGCCGGGGGCCGGATAGGTCATTCGGTAAAGCTCGGGCTCGAAACCGCCGAAATCGTAGATCATGCCCGGCCGCTCGCCGGCTTCGAACGTCGGCGCCGGCGTCTCGAAATGCGCGCTCATGATCAATATGGCCCTGGGCCGAGGCAGGAGCCCGCCCAATGCGCTCAGAAAATCGCGGGTCGGGCTCTCGTAAAGCACGAGATTGGGCGCGCCATGCGAAATGAACAGGCTGGGAAGTTTGGTCATCCATGGGTCCCGGATTTGGTTATTGCCAAGCCGGGGTTTTATTTCTCGGCCGAAAGTCATATATGCGCGTCGTCAAGGAGCGGCCACCCATGAAGCCCTTAATCAAGCAAAACCTGTCTTGCGCCATTGCCTCTTTCGCGCTCGGCGCCTCGATCATTTTCTCGTTCAGCGCCCCGGCGAAGGCCGCCGACGATCCCGACCTGATCTTCCGCAAATCGACGACGTTCAAATTGCTGACGCCCAACGACAAGCTGGCGACCTACGGCATTGACGACCCGTTGGTGAGCGGCGTCGCCTGCTATTACACGATATCGGAAAAGGGCGGCGTGGCCGGCGCGCTCGGCCTCGCCGAGCAGACTTCCGACGTCTCGCTGGCCTGCCGGCAATATGGCCCGATCCAGATCAAGGGCAAATTCGGCCAGGGCGACGTGGTTTTTCGCGAGAGCCGCTCGGTGTTCTTCAAGCGCATGCAGATCGTGCGCGGCTGCGACGCCAAGCGCAATGTGCTGGTCTATATGGTCTATTCCGACAAGCTGATCGATGGGTCGCCGCAAAGCTCGACCTCGACCGTGCCGATCATGCCCTGGGGCGCGTCCGAGGCGCCCCGATGCGCGGATTTCGTCTCGGGCTGAGCGACGCTCAAAGCCTTCAGCGCTTACTCGCCGCAGGAAATGAACACGTCGTCGTCCCGGATCGCGCGTTTTGGCGCAGTCCTCGCGGAAACCTTGTCGATTGAGGCGGTAACGTCGGAGGCCGGGCCGAAAGCCCGCGCGGAACCATGGCCATGGGCCTCGCACCAGGCGTCGGCGACGATTTTAGCGCAGTCGTCGCCGCTCTTGATACAATCATTGACGCCATAGCCGTCCGCGGCGCTGACGACAAAGTTTTGGGCTCCGGGAGCGGCGGCCGGGTTCGGCTGCGACCGCGCCGCCGTTTGCAGCGCCGCCAGCACGAACAGACCGCCAAGCAGCGGCAGCAGGATATGCGGCAGGAATCGATGTTCGAATTGCGAAAACTTCACGGCGCCCGCTCGCGGAAAGACGCGGCGCACGCCGCTGCCGAATGACTGAACGCCATTTTGCGGCCGCTCGGGTGAAGGAAGCGTTAAGCAGGACGGTCGAAAGGGCGCCGTCCTGCGATGGCGAGGGTCAGGTCCCGCAGAAAGTTTCGGTCACCCGCTCGTCGGGTTTCGGTGGGGCCTCGAGATCCTCCGGCCCCGGCGCCGGTTCGGCGAAGGGGTTTTTCAACGCGGCGCTGAGCCGCTCCAGAAGACCCAGATCGCCTTCCGCCGCGCGCTCCAGCGCTTGTTCGACGCGATGATTGCGCGCTATGACGATCGGGTTGCTCGCCTGCATGTCGGCAAGGCGCAGCGCTGGATCGCGGTCCGCCGTAAGCTCCCGCCATTGCGCGAGAAAGGCCGCTTCCTGCCCATGCGCCTGCGGCTCTCCGCCGGCGAAAAGCGCCAGAAACCCGGCCTCGTCGGCGCCGGCGGCGATCTGCGTCAGGCGGCGGAAGAACAAGGTGAAATCCGCCCTGCCATGCTCCATCGTCGGCCACAGGCGCTCGATGAATTCGGCGTTACGCGCGTCGCCCGGGGTCAGGCCGAGCTTGCGCTCCATGCCCTCGGCAAAAGCCGCCGCATAAACCGACCTGAACCCTTCGAGCTTTTCCTGCGCGAGACGAAGCGCGCTGGCCTCGTCGTTGCCGAGCAGCGGCAGCAGGGCTTCCGCGAGGCGGGCGAGATTCCACATCGCCACCGAAGGTTGGCGGCTGTATGCGTAGCGGCCCGCCGAGTCGATGGAGGAAAACACCTGCCGGCTGTTGAACGCATCCATGAAGGCGCAGGGGCCGAAATCGATGGTTTCGCCGGAAATCGCCATATTATCGGTATTCATCACGCCATGGATGAAACCGGCCAGCATCCATTGCGCGATCAACCGCGCCTGCCGCTCGACCACAGCGGCGAAAAACGCCGCGTAAGGCTCGGGCGTCCCGGCGATCTCGGGGTAATCGCGGGCGATGCAATGGTCGGCCAGCGCGCGGGTCAGCAAGGGACCCTGCTGCTGGCCCGCATCCCCCTGGGCGGCATATTGGAAGGTGCCGACGCGGACATGGCTGCGGGCGATGCGCGTCAGAACCGCGCCGTGGTGCGGCGCGTCGCGGAACACCTGCGCGCCGGTGGCGACCACGGCGAGCGAGCGGGTGGAGGAAATATCGAGCCCGGCCATGGCCTCGCTGACGATATATTCGCGCAGCATCGCCGGGAGCGTCGCGCGGCCGTCGCCGCGCCGCGCGAACACGGTCGGGCCGGAGCCTTTGAGATGGACGTCGTGGAACTTGCCGTCCGGCGCCTCGATTTCACCGATCAGCACGGCGCGGCCGTCGCCCATGCGCGGGTTCCACTGGCCGAACTGGTGGCCGGCATAGGCGAGGGCGAGGTTTTTCCGGCCTTCCGGCGGCGCGCCGCCCGCAAGCTGGCGCAGCAAATCCGGCGTGGCTGCGTCAGGCGGCAGGCCAAGTTCTTCGGCCAGCGCCTGATTGAACACAATCCATCGAGGCGCCGGCGCGGGATGCGCCTCCGCGGCGGCGTAAAATTCTCCCGGCAAAGCAAGATAGCCGCTGTCTTTGAAAAGGTGTCGTGTCGCGCTCATGTGATCTCCTTGCGCGCCGCATGGCAAGAAGCGCGCCAGTTTCATTAGCTCGAAATTGGGCCGTCGAAAGGGAGAAGGGCGTCAGCGCCGGGAAAGAACGCCATCAGACGTCGCATTCATCGGGTTCGCCACTTGCGCCTCGTCCGGGACAACCCGAGAGACTTCAATCGAAGCCTTAAACTTCAACAAACGCGTAGCAGAGCGATCCTGTCATCGACGAACGAGGAAAAACATACCCTGCTTTGCGCTGCGCTTCGACTGGACTTTGGCATCATTGCAACCTGGCGGTTTTTGGAGTCCCGAGGCGGAATCGACCTTTGGAAAAACCTGCAAATTTTCCGACTTGCCGGAACATATCATGAATATGATCGGCATGCATCGTCGCAATTTGCAAATGGCTTTCGCGATTCGAAAATAAGGGCGTCAGCCGTCGCTTTTCATAAGGCTCGCCGCCGCCGCGCGGGCCTCGTCGGTGATGGTCGCGCCGGCCAGCATTCGCGCGATTTCCTCGCGCCGGTGCTCGGCGCCGAGCGGCGCCACCCGGGTCGAGGCCCTCTTGCCCTTGTCGGCCAGATCCTTGGAAATGCGCAGATGGGTCGTCGCCCGCGCGGCCACCTGCGGCGCATGGGTGACCGACATGACCTGAACACGCGCGGCAAGGCGCGCCAGCCGCTGCCCGATGGCGTCGGCTGCGGCGCCCCCGGCGCCCGCGTCGATTTCGTCGAACACCAGGGTCGGCGCCGAGCCGCGATCGGCCAGCACGACTTTGAGCGCCAGCATGAACCGCGACAATTCGCCGCCCGACGCCACTTTCATCAAGGGGCCCGGCCGCGCGCCGGGATTGGTCTGGACCCAGAATTCGACGCGATCCGCCCCGTCGGGACCTGCCTGCGTCTCGTCGGTTACGATCTCCGTGAAAAATTCCGCCTGCCCCAGTTTCAACGGCGGCAATTCCGCCTTGACCGAGGCGTCGAGCGTATTCGCCGCCACTTGTCGCGCCACGCTCAATGCCCCGGCGCAGGCGCGGAAATATTCTCCCGCCGTTTCGCTCTCGCGTGAAAAAGCGATCAGCCGCTTCTCGCCGGCGTCGAGCGCAGCGAGGTCGGCGGCGAATTTTTCCGCCAGCGCCGGGAGATTATCCACGGAAGCGGCATATTTGCGCGCCGCCGCGCGCAAAGCGAACAGCCGTTCCTCCGCCCGCTCCAGCGCGCGCGGATCGAATTGCGCGTCGCGCAAGGCCTGATCGAGCGTTTGCTGCGCCCCGTCGAGCGCCGTCAGCGCCGCGTCGAGGGCCTTGAGCGAGGGCTCGATCAGGGCGGGAGCCTGCGACGCCCGCCGCTCCAGCCGGCGCATCGCCGCCGAAAGCGTGGACAAAGGCGAGCCGTCGCCGGCGACGCTCTCATGGGCGTCGCGCAGATCGCCCAACACCTTTTCCGCCTGCATCATCCCCGCGCGCTCGTCGGCCAGCCTCGCCTCCTCGCCCGTTTGCGGGTTAAGTCTGACGAGTTCCTCATGGGCGTGGCGGAGGTAATCGGCTTCCTTTCGCGCCGCTTCGACCGCCAGAAGCTCCTCTTGCAGGGCTTTCTCGGCGCGCCGCATCGCGGCATGGGCCTCGCGCGTCTTTTCCGCCAGCGCGTCATGGCCGCCATAAGCGTCAACCAGCGCGCGATGGACGGCCGGATCGACCAGCGCGCGATCGTCGTGCTGGCCGTGAATCTCGACCAGTTCGCGGCCGATGGCTTTGAGCGTCTGGATGCCGACGGGCTGGTCGTTGACGAAGGCGCGGCTGCGCCCATCGGCCATCTGCACCCGGCGCAAAATCAGGTCGCCTTCGACGGCGAGGCCCTGTTCAAGCGCCCGTTTGCGCGCCGGGTGGTCGGCGGGGGGATCGAAAACGGCGGTCACCTGACCCTGCTTCTGACCGGAACGCACCAGGTCGCCATCGCCGCGCCCGCCGAGAGCCAGCGAAAAGGCGTCGAGCAGAATCGACTTGCCGGCGCCTGTCTCGCCGGTCAGCGCTGTCAGGCCGGCGCCGAATTCGAGTTCGAGCCGGTCGATCAGGACGATGTCTCGGATCGCGAGCTGGACCAGCATGAAACCCTGTCTCGATTGTCCTGTGGAGCCCGTTCCCGGAAAGCTGCCGCCTTTTTGGATAAGAATGGGCGGCTAGACAAAAGCCTGGAGCATTTTCATGTTTCCACAAAACGTGAAAGCGCCCGTTCGGGAGCGGGCAGCGGTCCGGTCAG
>NZ_CAIUXT010000085.1 GCF_903903185.1 uncultured Rhodoblastus sp. | reverse complement strand
GGTCACGACCTGACCGCCCAGACGCACGTCCGTGCTCTGATCGAGCAATGTGGTGAGCGAAGTGAAAGCCGCAGCTCCCAATGCGACGAGCGCATGCGTGTTGAGACCAGTATGTCTCTGTCGCAACTGGCGCTCGACGCCGATCGCCATGCCCAGTAGCAGCGCGACGATCAGCCGGGGCGCGATCGCGTAGGCGTCGGAGTCGGCTGAGAAGACATTCTGCATGCGAACAGCCGGCGCTACCCCGAGGAGATTGAGCGAAAGGCCGGAGTCGATCCGAGAAGCTGGGGAGCGATCCAATTTCTGACCGGCGCTATCCGTCGTCCCCCTCTACTTTTCATCGCTACCGTGGTTTGTCAAACCGCGCGTGTCCTGGCGCTTGCGCATTTCGGTCGTTGTTTTTTCCTTATAAAGCAGTGCAGAGTTGAAGGGCGATGCGTTCGCGGCGGCTATTGGCCCGCTCGTCCGGCCGGGAAGGCCTCGCTTCTTGTCGATTGGGTCCCGAGTTGCTCCTCGCTTCCTTCAGACCCCGCCTCGCGACGACGCCCTTGCGCTTCAATAACTCTTGGCAGCCGTCAGGCTTGGTAATACAAGACGTCATCCGCGTCCGTGGCACTTGCCGCGCGCGCCACGGCGCGTCCCATCCCGGTCACCGCCGCCACGCGGCCCATCCCGGCCACCGATGAGGCCTTCGGTTCTGCCAATAACAAAAAAACCTCACGGGTGCCGTCCAAGAGGTTCTTCTTGGAGCGAACGTCGCCCCCATCACCAGGAACTCGATTTTACGTCAGGCGGCGCGCCGTGAAAAAATCCCGGCGCGACCGACTGCGACGGCAGCCAGCAGGCTCAACGCCAGCAGCGCGGCGGCGAGCCCATAGGCGCCGCCGGGAACGTGCCCGCGCTCATTTCCAAGCAAAAATCTGGGTGAAGGTGATCAGCCCGATCATGCCGGACACGCCGCGCAAAGTGAATAGCGCGCTCTACCAGGCTCCTTTTTCGGAAACGCTGGCGAGTCGCATCGCCAGAGACTGAAAGGCCGGACCGGTCAGCCCGCACAGCGCCACATTCCGGACGAATGTAATCCCACACCTGTTCGAGGGGCGTGGAGTGGCGGACACGCTGCGCGTCTGGTTCGATGAGCGATTCCTCGCCCGTGCCGCCTGTGATCAACATGGTCGGAGACGAGCGTTCGGCCCTGCGCGCGATTTCCACCGCGGCGGCGTTGCCGGTCAGGCCGAGGCCAAACCGATCGTCGCGCTGCTCATCAAATCGAAAACGCCCGCCCTTCATCCGGGGCGAGCGTTTCTGCAAACCTTTGGAGGGGCTATCTCGCAGTGCAAAAGGCTTAGCGCTGAACCTTGACGGCGCCAAGACCCTTTCGAGCTTCAGCCAAAAAAGGTGATCTCCCAAGCGCGGTTCCTGTATTTTCTTGCATATAAGTCGCTGCCAAGCATTTTCGTGATCTATACCGATTATCGCTATCTTGGGATGCGCGCACGACAGGCATGGCGCCAGTTCTGGGCGGCGTCGTATGCATTGGTCGCGGCGAGTTGCGGGCCGGCGGTCAAGAAATTCGGCGAGTTGCCGACCGCCTCGGCGTGGTTGGTCTTCGAAATCGCTGGCTTCCTCGTCATGGCTGGGCACCCAACGGCCAGGTTTTCGTCGCGGCCCTGCCGCTGATCGCAAGACCTGCTTTTTCGGCCAAATCCATCCGCGGGCGCACCCCGATGCCGATGATAACGAAGTCGGCCTCCTTGACGCCGTCGCTCTTGGGCGCAACGGGTTGATTGCAATCACGGTATCGCCGAGATGGAACCTGACGCCATGTTCCTCATTCACCTCGCGCACGAAATAGCCCATGTCGGGCAAACCGGAATCGGCTCCAGCCCCTAGCGCCTCGTGCGATTCGGAAGGATTGCGTCCAAAACAGCTCCGGTGACGGTGACTGGTCGCGCAATATCTCCGCCTGCGCCCGTTGCCGTCTCGCGGCGCGGGCTGCATAGTTGGAATCGTAGTTTCCGACTGCGGGGGCTGTCAGGGGCAAATCCATGGACCGTTCATTCGCCGGGCGCGCGGCGCTTTGGATCGGCGCTTATCTGTTCGTCGTCCTCGCCCCGCTCTTTGCGCTCCTTCTCGGCGACCATCCTCCGGCGCGCGATTTCTGGACCGAATTCGCAGACGCAATCGCCTATGCAGGTCTCTCGATCATGGGGTTGCAATTCGGACTTACCGCCCGGTTTCGATTTATAACCCAGCCTTGGGGCGAGGACGTCATCTACTATTTCCACCGCCAGCTGACCTGGGTCGCGCTGGCGCTCGTTCTCGCCCATCCTGCGATCCTCATCTGGGTGAGGCCCGCGCGGATCGCCGCACTCAACGTGTTCGCCGCCGGGTGGCGAGTCAAATACGCGAATTTTTCGATCTATGCGCTCGTAGCGTTGACGGCGCACTCCTATGGGCGCAAGCGGATCGGTCTGTCCTACGAGGCCTGGCACGCGACCCATATCGTGCAGGCGCTGCTAGCTGTCGGCTTCGGGCTCGCGCATGCGATCGCCTTCGGCTTCT
>NZ_CAIUXT010000084.1 GCF_903903185.1 uncultured Rhodoblastus sp. | reverse complement strand
GCGGGAATAAATGCATTTCGCGACGATTTCGTCGTCGATGCACCGAATGTGGAGCCTTTTCTTCCCATCAAGGCATCCGTCTGGAGTGACAAGATTATCTGTCTTGAATGCGGAAAAAGCTTTGCGACTCTCAAGCGGCATCTACTGGCAGTACATAAGCAGACCGATATCGAATACCGTAAGAAATTCGGCCTGTCCGGGGACTACCCGATGATTTGCGAAGAATTTGAAAGCAGCCGGCGCCAGCTGATGCTCGACCACGGTGCTTTCAAGCCGCTCACCAAGGAGGAACGAAAAAACCGTCCTCCCAAATCAAAAAAGGATATCACCCAATAAATAGTTGTGCGGGAGCCAAAAACAGGGCTCCCGCATCTCTAAGTATTTCAATGTTATTATTTTTTGCGCAACCAAGTATCTGTTTCCGGAGAGAGTTATGTCTCGAAGTCCGGGACGATCTGCGTCAGGCCGCGCGGCGACTCCCATCGCGGCCCTTCGGAAGGGTCGAGTGTTTCCTCCGAGGAGTCATGATAGGACTCGGCCGGCCGACGCGTTGGCGGCTGAAACAGTGCATTTCAACGCGCCCAATTCGGCGCCAAAGATTTTGAGGATTGAAATGCCAAGAGGCCGCCCGAAAAAAGACGCCACCAGCGCAGCAGCTGAGCCCTCGACCAAGAAATCCAAGACCAACGGCAACGGCGCCAATCTCGGCTTCGAGGCCCAGCTTTTCCTCGCCGCCGACAAGCTGCGCAAGAATCTTGAGCCTTCCGATTACAAACATGTCGCCCTCGGGCTGATCTTCCTCAAGCACATTTCCATCGCCTTCGAGGCCAAGCACGCCGAGCTTTTGGCGGAAGACCCGCTGGCCGCCGAAGACCCGGATGAATATCTCGCGGAAAACGTGTTCTGGGTGCCCAAGGAGGCGCGCTGGTCGCAATTGCAGGCCAGCGCCAAACAACCGACCATCGGCAAGCTGATCGACGACGCCATGGCCGAGATCGAGAAGGCCAACCCCGGCCTCAAGGGAGTGCTGCCCAAGGATTACAACCGCCCGGCGCTCGACAAGGTCATGCTGGGCGAGTTGATCGACCTGATTTCCAGCATCGCCACCGGCGAGCCCGGCGACAAGGCCAAGGACCTGCTCGGGCGCGTCTATGAATATTTCCTCGGCGGCTTCGCCGGATCGGAAGGCAAGCGCGGCGGCGAGTTCTATACGCCCCGCTCGGTTGTGGGGGTGCTGGTCGAGATGCTGGAGCCCTACAAGGGTCGCGTCTATGACCCTTGCTGCGGCTCGGGCGGCATGTTCGTCCAGTCGGAGAAATTCGTCGAGAGCCACGGCGGACGGCTCGGCGACATCGCCATTTATGGGCAGGAGAGCAATTACACCACCTGGCGGCTGGCCAAGATGAACCTCGCGGTGCGCGGCATCGACGCCGACATCCGCTGGAACAATGAAGGCAGTTTTCACAAGGACGAGTTGAAGGACCTGCGCTTCGACTATGTCCTCGCCAATCCACCGTTCAACATTTCCGATTGGGGCGGCGAGCGGCTGCGACAGGACACGCGCTGGACTTTTGGGGAGCCGCCAGCCGGCAACGCCAATTACGGCTGGCTTCAGCACATTCTCTGGCATCTCGCGCCGAATGGAACGGCGGGCGTCGTGCTCGCCAACGGCTCGATGTCGTCGGCGCAATCCGGCGAAGACGTGATCCGCCGCGCCATGGTCGAGGCCGACGTGGTCGATTGCATGGTCGCCCTGCCCGGCCAGCTTTTCTATTCGACCCAGATTCCGGCCTGCCTTTGGTTTCTGGCCCGCAACAAGAACCCCGGCGGAAAACTGCGCGACCGGCGCGGCGAGGTTTTGTTCATCGACGCGCGAAAACTCGGAACGCTGGTGGACCGCACCCGAAAAGAGTTTTCGGACGAGGACATTGCAAAGATCGCCGAAACCTATCACGCTTGGCGCGAGGGTAAGGATTTCGACGATGTCCCCGGCTTTTGCAAGGCGGCGAAGCTGGAGGAGATCAGGAGCCATAACCACGTTCTGACGCCGGGACGCTATGTCGGGGCGGCGGATGTCGAAGATGATGAAACGCCATTCCCCGAACGCTTTGCCGCGCTCCAAAGCACGCTGGAAAGCCAGTTTGCCGATGCCGAGCGCTTGACGCGGCTGATCCGCGAACGGCTGGCGAGCATCGGGCCGGACGCGGCGTGATCGAATGACAAATTGTTTAACACGTCCGACAAACATGTTAAAAAAAACCAATTTTTATAACAAGACGCGGGCGACATGTTAAAGGCGACCTACCATTTGCCCGATCTGCCGCCGCCCGTCGATCTGGATACGGTGCGCGTGTGGAAGGCGCTGGCCGCCGCCAATCGCGCCCTGGCGGAACTGAAAGGCAGGGCCGCCACCATCCCAAATCAGGGGATTTTGATCGACACGCTGGCTTTGCAGGAGGCCAAGGCCTCGTCGGAAATCGAGAATATCGTCACGACGCAGGACGAATTGTTTCAGGCCGACCTGTTTCCGGAAGGTCCGCAATCGGCGGCGGCCAAGGAGGTCGCGCTTTATCGCAATGCCTTGCGGCTGGGTCATCGGCAATTGGCCGAGACGCAGGGGATCATCTCCAACAATACGCTGATCGAGATGTTCCGCCTGCTCAAGGGGCGGGAGGACGGATTTCGCGACACGCCGGGAACCGCCCTGAAAAACGATCGCACCGGAGAAATCGTCTATGTGCCGCCGCAGGATGGCGCCGCCGTGCGGGCGCATATGGGCGCGCTGGAACGATTCATCAACGATGACGCCGCCAGCCCGCTCGATCCCTTGATCAAGATGGCGCTCATCCACCACCAGTTCGAGAGCATCCATCCCTTTTCGGACGGCAACGGCCGCATCGGGCGCATTCTCAACGTGCTCTATCTGACCCGGACCGGATTGCTCGATATTCCCGTGCTCTATCTCAGCCGCCATATTACGCAGACCAAGGCCGATTATTACCGCTTGCTGCAAGCCGTGCGCGACGCCGAAGGCCCCGAGGCGGCGGCGCGCGCCTGGGAGAACTGGGTGATTTATATGGTGCAGGCGGTGGCGAGCACGGCGACGACGACCTTGAGCCTCGTCGAGGGCATCCGCTTCCAGATGGCGTCCGTCAAACAGAGGATGCGCGCCGAAATGCCAAAACTCTATTCGCAGGATTTGCTCAACAACCTGTTTCGCCATCCCTATACGCGGATCGATTATGTCGTGCAGGACCTCAAGGTGACGCGCCAGACGGCGGCAAGACATCTCGACACGCTGGCCGAACACGGCTTTGTCGCCAAGCATCAGGCCGGGCGCAGCAATTATTACATCAATCAGGAACTGGTGCGCCTGTTCCTCGATGTTTCCGGGGGGCAATGATGGACGGGCTCATTTTGGGTAGGGGCGCGGACAAGGCGGGCGCCTGCGCGGGTTTATCCGCTTTCTGCACGGCGAGGATGTTGGAGGAAACCATGGTGCACAATGACGTTCTGACGCGGGGGCGAGAATTGGATACTGAAATTCAGAAAACCTTCGGATTATTTCATGCCCCCGCATAACTGGCGAGAGCGCAAAATTGGCGAACTCGTGGCTTCTGGAATTTTGGATGTTTCCGATGGCTACCGGATGAAAAATGAAGAGCTTGGCTCTTTTGGCATTCCGTTTGTCCGTGGCGGGGATATTGGCGACGGTTGGATCAACACGAATACGATTGATCATATTCGGCCGGAGTTTGTTGCCCGTCTTCAAACGAAGCTCACTCAGCCGGGAGACGCCGCGTTCATTACCAAGGGAACCGTAGGCAGAGCGGGATACCTGAGAGAAGGGCAGCCACAAGTCGTGTTTGCTCCTCAAGTTGCCTATTGGCGATCCCTAGATTCAACCAAACTTGTCCCCCGTTTCTTATTTTATTTGATGAAGAGCCCGGCGTTCGCAGCTGCGTTAGACGCTGACAAGACACATGGCGCGATGGTCGCCGATTACGTAAGTATCTCTCAGCAGCTAAATTTCAAATTCTTATTTCCTCCGGCTTCCGAGCAGCAGGTGATCGTATCCATTCTTGGCGCGCTCGACGACAAGATCGACCTCAACCGCCGCATGAACGAGACGCTCGAAGCGATGGCGCGGGCGATCTTCAAGGACTGGTTCGTCGATTTCGGCCCCACGCGGGCGAAGATAGAAGGCCGCGCGCCCTATCTCGCGCCGGACATCTGGGCGCTGTTCCCGGATCGGCTGGATGATGAGGGAAAGCCGGCTGGTTGGAGTGAACTGCCGCTTGACCAAATCGCGGATTTTCTTAACGGTATCGCCCTTCAGAAATATCCTTCATTGGGGGCGGATTTTCTCCCAGTAATTAAGATCGCACAGCTTCGCGCAAACAACGTCGATGGAGCAGATCGGGCCTCAACCGACGTAGCCCCGGCCTATGTCATCGAGAACGGCGACGTGCTTTTTTCTTGGTCGGGTAGCCTTCTTCACCGGGTATGGACAGGGGGGCGCGGCGCGCTGAACCAACATTTGTTCAAGGTCACATCTTCGAAATGTCCGAAATGGTTTTTCTTCCATTGGATCGGACATCACATGACCGACTTTCAGTCAACAGCGGCTTCTAAAGCAACAACGATGGGGCATATACAGCGCTATCATCTTACTCAAGCAGTGACAGTTGTTGGTGACGATCCCCTTATGCGGGCAGCAGACGCGATTATTGGACCGCTCTTTGATCGTGCCATAGCGAACGACTTTGAAAATCGATCGCTAGCGAAGACCCGCGACCTCCTCCTCCCCAAACTCATGTCCGGTGAAATCCGCGTGAAGGCCACCGAAAAAATTGCAGAAGCGGCGCAATGAGCAGCCTCAACGAAATCGACAAACGCTACCTTGAAACGCTGCTCGGCATGCAGAGCGGCTTTGTCCCCGATTATGAAGGCGGCCTGCTGAAACGGGATGTGAAAAAATTCAGCCACGGCCTGCGAGATTTCAGGAACTATATTCATCCTTACGAGCAAATGGTTTCGGGCTTCTCTCCCGATGAGCACACCGCTAAGGTTTGTTTTAAGGTTCTGAAGGCGGCGCTGGCCAGCGTCGCGGGTGAACGAGGATGACGCGAGCGGCGGTCAATCCAGACCTTCTCACCTGGGCGCGCGTGCGCGCCGGGATGGAGCCGCTCGACCTCGAACGCCGCTTCAAGAAGCTCGACGCCTGGGAGTCCGGCGAGGCCCAGCCGACACTCAAGCAATTGGAGGCTTTCGCGCACGCCGTGCATGTGCCGGTCGGCTATTTGTTTTTGCCACGGCCGCCGGAGGAGCCGCTGCCTATTCCGGATTTTCGGACGATCGATGGCCGCGCCGCGCGGAGGCCAAGCCCGAATCTTTTGGACATGGTCTATGCCTGTCAGGAGCGACAAAGCTGGTATCGCGAATTCAGCCTTGCAAACCGTTCCCGCGGAGTCGAATTCGTTGGCAGCAGAAGATTGAGCGATAGGCCGGAAGGCGTCGCCGCCGAAATGTCCCGGGTCCTTGAGTTTGACCTTGAGGCCAGGGCCGCATGCCGCACATGGGAAGAGGCGCTGCGGCTGTTTGTCAGCCTCGCGGAGCAAGCCGGCGTGCTGGTGATGGTAAGCGGCGTGGTGCTCTCCAACAATACCCGCACACTGGACCCGGAGGAGTTCCGAGGCTTTGCGCTGGCTGATAATCGCGCGCCCCTCGTGTTCATAAACGGCGCCGACAGCAAGGCCGGGCAGATGTTCACCCTGGCGCATGAGTTGGCGCATCTTTGGCTTGGTTCTTCCGCAATCTCGAATGCGAGTGCGGCCCCGCTCTCTGGCTATCGGAGGGAAGAGGTTTGGTGCAACGCCGTGGCGGCGGAGCTTCTGGTTCCGCTCTCCGCGTTGCGACCGGCGCTGGAGCCGGGGGAGCCGTTAAGCGCAGCTCTTCAGCGGCTGGCGCGGCGGTTCAAGGTCAGTACCTTGGTTATCTTGCGGCGGCTGCTCGATGCTGGCTGGCTGACCCGACCGGCTTTTGAAACGGCGTGGCTCGATGAGCGGGATCGTCTAAAGGAGCTTGCTGCCCGCAGTGGTTCCGGCGGGGGCGATTTTTATCGCACAACTTTATCGCGCGTGAGCCGGCGCTTTGCGCGCGCCCTTGTCGAAAGCACCCTTGAGGGGCAGACGCTCTATCGCGACGCCTTCCGTATGCTTGGCGTCGCCAAAACCGAGACGTTCAACAATATTGGCCGCGAACTGGGGGTCATGCCTTGACCCGTTATCTTTTAGACAGCAACATTTTCATCCAGGCGAAAAACTTGCACTACGGTTTCGATTTCTGCCCTGCCTTTTGGGACTGGATGGCAGGCCAAAATGGCGCAGGCAAGGTCGCCAGCATCGACAAAGTGGGCGACGAATTGCAGGCCGGCGCGGATGATCTATCCGACTGGGCGGTTGCGCAGGGGAGCGGTTTTTTCCTGCCGCCCGATGGCGCCGTGCTGCCTGCCTTGTCGCGGGTCAGCACATGGGCCACGGGGCAAAATTATGAAGCCGCCGCTATTTCGACCTTTTTGCAGGTGGCCGATTACTGGCTGGTAGCGCATGCGCTGGCGCATGGTTTCACTGTCGTCACCCATGAAGTGCCGGCGGCTTCCGCGCGCAAAATCAAGATTCCAAATGCCTGTGTCGGTCTCAGCGTGCCATGCATCAGCCCTTACGAGATGCTGCGGCGGGAACGGGCGCGTTTTGTCCTCGGCGGTGGCGGGGCGCAATCATGAGCGCATTCGTCGAAAGCCACGTCGAAGAAGCCACGCTCGCCTGGCTGGAGGAACTTGGATATTCCGTCGCCAATGGCTTTGAGATCGGCCCCGATGGGCGACATCCGGAACGCGCCAGCTATGGCGACGTCATTTTGGCCGAGCGTCTGCGCAAGGCGATCCACAAGCTGAATCCAGAACTTTTGGCGGAAACACGCGAAGAAGTTCTGACCAAGATCCTGCGGTCCGAAACGCCCTTGCTGATCGCCGAAAACCGCCGCCTGCATCGCTACATGATCGAGGGCGCGCCGGTCGAAGTGCGGCGCGAGGACGGGACCATCAGCGGGGAGCAGGTCCGGCTGATCGATTTCGACGATCCCGACGCCAACGACTGGCTGGCGGTGAACCAGTTCACCGTCATCGAGCAAAAAACCAACCGCCGCCCGGACGTTGTGATCTTCGTCAATGGACTGCCGCTCGCCGTCATCGAGTTGAAAAACCCCGGCGACGAAAACGCGACCATCGACGGCGCGTTCAACCAGTTGCAGACCTACAAGGCCCAGATCGGCTCCCTGTTCCGCACCAATGCGGCGCTGATCGCATCGGACGGAATCTCGGCGCGGATCGGTTCGCTTACCGCCGACCGCGAAAGGTTCATGCCCTGGCGGACGGTCCATGGCGACGATCTCGCGCCCAAGGGAACGCCGGAGCTTGAGACGGTTCTCAAGGGCGTGTTCGACCGCCGCCATTTCCTCGATATCCTCAAGGATTTTATCGTCTTCGGCGACACCGGGAGCGATGTCGTCAAAATCCTCGCCGGCTATCATCAGTTCCATGCCGTGCGCCGCGCGGTGACCTGCACGCTGGCGGCGACGGCGCCCGGCGGCGACCGCAAAGTCGGGGTGATCTGGCACACGCAGGGCTCTGGCAAGAGCCTGCTGATGGCTTTTTATGCCGGCCAGATCATCAAGCATCCGGCGATGGAAAATCCGACGCTGGTGGTGCTGACCGACCGCAACGATCTCGACGACCAATTGTTCGCGACCTTCAGCATGTGCAAGGACCTGTTGCGCCAGACCCCGCTTCAGGCCGAGGACCGCGACCATTTGCGGAAACTGCTGGATCGCCCATCCGGCGGCGTGATCTTCACGACCCTGCAAAAGTTCACGCCGGAAGCCGGCGCAGCCGATTATCCGGTTCTGACCGACCGCCGCAATGTCGTCGTCATCGCCGACGAGGCGCACCGCAGCCAATATGGTTTTGGCGCCAAGGTCGAGCGAAAGACGGGCGAGATTTCCTATGGCTTCGCCAAATATTTGCGGGACGGCCTGCCCAACGCCTCTTTCATCGGTTTTACCGGAACGCCGATCGAAAAGGAGGACGTCAATACGCCGGCGGTGTTCGGCGACTACATCGACATTTACGACATCAGCCGGGCGGTCGAGGATGGCGCGACGGTGCCGATCTATTATGAGAGCCGGCTGGCGCGGATCGAACTCGACGAGGACGAAAAGCCGAAGATCGACGGCGAGATCGCCGAACTGACCGAGGACGAGGCGCAGACCGAACAGGAGCGGCTCAAGCGCAAATGGGCGAGCGTCGAGGCGCTGGTCGGCGCGGAAAAGCGCATCGCCCTGGTCGCCGAGGACATTGTCCAGCATTTCGAGGCGCGGACCGAGGCGCTCGACGGCAAGGGGATGATCGTCTGCATGAGCCGCCGGATTTGCGTGGAGCTTTACGACGCCATCATCAAGCTGCGGCCCGACTGGCACAGCGACGATGACGACGCCGGCGCGATCAAAGTGGTGATGACCGGCGCGGCGTCCGACCCGCTGGAATGGCAGGCGCATATTGGCAAGCGGCCCAAGGCCCGACGCGAGGCCATCGCCAAGCGCGCCAAGGACGCCAAGGACCCGCTTAAACTCGTGATCGTCCGCGACATGTGGCTGACTGGCTTTGACGCGCCCTGCATGCACACGATGTATATCGACAAGCCGATGAAGGGCCATGGCCTGATGCAGGCCATCGCCCGCGTCAATCGCGTGTTCAAGGACAAGCCCGCTGGTCTGGTGGTGGATTACATCGGCATTGCGCAAAACTTGAAAAGCGCGCTCGGGCAATATTCGGGCGGCGACCGCGAGCAGACGGGCATTGATGAGGCGCAGGCCATTCAGGAGATGGTGAAGCGCTACGAGGTCGTGAAAGCGATGTTCCGGCCCGACACGGCGGGCGGCTTTGAGTATCGGCTGGCGTTGGACCCCAAGGCGACGCCGCAGTCGCGGCTTGGCGTCATGGCCGGCGCCATGGACTGGGTGCTGACCCTCGCGCAGGAAGACGCCGCCAAGGAAAAGACGGATGAAGGGAAGAAGCGCGCCCATCGTCGCTATGCCGACGTGGTGGTGGCGCTGTCCAAGGCGTTTGCGCTGGCCGGCGCCAGTGACGAGGCGCGCGTCATCCGCGACGAGGTGGGATTCTTCCAGGCGATCCGCGCGGCGCTGCTTAAATCCCTGCCGGGCGACGGCAAGAGGAGTTCGGCGGATCGTGAGTTGGCGATCCAGCAGATCGTCAGCCGGGCGGTGGTCTCGACCGAGATTGTTGACATCATGAAGGCGGCGGGATTGCAGTCGCCGGATATTTCGATCCTGTCCGACGAATTTTTGGCCGAAGTGCGCCAGACCGGCAAAAAGAACCTCGCCATCGAGGCGCTGAAAAAACTCATCAACGGCGATGTCCACGCGCAATCGAAACGCAACGTGACCCAGGCCAAGCTATTTTCCGAGCGGCTGGAGGCGGCGATCGCCCGCTATCACGTCAATGCCCTGACGACGGCGCAAGTGCTGGAAGAACTGATCCAGCTGGCCAAGGACATCCGGGCGGCGCGCTCGCGCGGCGAGGAGTCCGGCCTGAGCGATGAGGAGATCGCCTTCTATGACGCCCTCGCCGAAAACGAGAGCGCAAGGGAAGCCATGGGCGAACCGGCGCTGCGCGTCATCGCGCATGAGCTGGTTGTCGTGATCAAGGGCAACGTCACGACGGACTGGACGCATCGCGAAAACGCTCGCGCCAACATCCGGCGGCATGTGAAGCGGCTGCTGCGGAAATATGGCTATCCGCCGGATTTGCAGGATGCCGCCGTGATCAACGTTTTGCAGCAGGCCGAGGCGCTTTCGGCGAGTTGGGCTGCTTGATTTGCAGCGGCGGCTTGTGTCGTTGGCGCCAAACTGAGCGCCATTAACCCGAAATATGCACGGCAGGCTGGCGGATGTAGCTTAAGCTCATGAAATGACGTAGGATTCGGTTGTCTAAGCCCATCCGTGCCATTTTTTGCGAGACCACATCCGCCGTGAGCGAGTTTACCCTGCCACTGCCTGGCCTGTCACCCGTCGCGCGCAAATCCGTTGTGGTCAAATTCGACGGCGGTTCGCTGTCGTCGGACGGCGGCATTCTGGCGCTGCGCGAAGTGGAGCAACGTCTCCGCGTCGCCGATCGCCTGGCCGCTTGCATCGAAGATCCCCGCGCGCCCGATTTGATCACCCATTCCCTGTCCGACATCATCCGCTTCCGCTTGTTGATGATCGCCGCCGGCCACGAAGACGGCATCGACGCCAACAGCCTGCGTGTC
>NZ_CAIUXT010000083.1 GCF_903903185.1 uncultured Rhodoblastus sp. | reverse complement strand
CGCGTTCATCAAAGTAAAGTTCATCAGGCGGTGAAAAAGCTGGTCGATGACGTGCGCCCCAAGACCGACGGCATCGGAAAAGGGCGAAAAAGCGAACCGTCGTGAATTGGACGGGCTAACGATCTCGCGACCGCGATCGCCGAAACGATCGTCCGCGACCGATTCGAAGGAGCGAGCGATCGTTTGCTCGACGAAACCGAAATCGAAGAATGGGCCATCGCCGAGGTTTCCGCCCTCTTTCCCCTTACTGTCCTTGATTTGCGAACGACCGGTCTGCTGCGGCTTGGCGTCAGCACGGACGCCGCCCGCAGCAAAGCTCATCGCGAGGGGCAGGAACTGAGCGAGGCGGTATACAGCGCCTATGCGATCGACGCATTTTTGTATTCCTCTCGCCTGACTGCCGCCAATTGTCTGGCGGTCTATGACCGCGCGGTCGCGAATTTGAAGTCAACCGCCGCCGCGCCGCTTTTGCGGCACCCCGGTCTCGTCCCCGCATTGAATTCGCTCGGCGTCGCAATTCGGAAGACTCGCTGAAAGCTGCTCCCGTCACTTCCTCACTCATTTAGGTTTTGTCGAGGTCATTGACCGCGCGCCAATCCAGATGAATCCGGAGGCCGGTGTCTTTTGATCGTCATCGCGCGGCACAAGCCGCCGATCTGCATGGCGAACCGCAACGTTTATTTCGTGTTCGCCGACGTCCTGTTGCTGGATGAACGGGCTTGGACATAGAAGTAAACTCCTCGCTGACCAACCCTCCCGATTTCCCTACTCTCTGCAAGAAAGCGACGCAACGCCCGAGGTGGCGCGGAAGCTGCCAACTCCGGTTAGCGGCCGTTCGCAGTGACGGCTGGTCGCCAGCTTCGCGCCAGAACCGGTCCTCCAGCGTCGATTAACGGATTGGCGAAAAGTTGTCATTTCAGCGAGAGAGGAATTGCTATTTTCGGCAGCGCCGCCCGTCCGGCGACGCGCTATTGCGTCTCGTTCCAGAGTTTGAGCAAGAGTTCCGCCTGCTCTGTGATTTCGTATGGTGGCGGCGACGACATTGGAAGAACGGTGTCGCTAAGAGCGACCAGGAGTTCGGAGTCGTCTCGGAAGCGCAAGTAAAATCCGATCCGGCGGGCCTCTGGCGGCGCTCCGCGCGCGGGCCTCGCAATGCCGCCCTTTCTCAATTTTTTCCCGCGGCGGTCAACCTGCTCAGCGGCGTTGTGACGCCGACGCTGGTTCCCGGCAGAAGGGCCCATGGCGTGCTTCCCCTGCCCGGCGGCCGGGCTATCGGCGCCAACGGCGATATAGGCGATGTCACGCTATTCCAGGTGTCTAATGGCGTGATCCTCGCGCAATTCCATTGTCATTGAAACGTTCCGCAAGGCGCAACGTAGTTCATCATGGCGACACGATGCGCGACCATCGATTCGCGCCGGTTGGGTAGATTCCGAGGTTGGCGACTTATTCGATTTGAACCCAAATTCGGGAAGGAATAACTCGCAAGCCTTATATGGAGGAAGCCATGGACACGATTCTGATTATCGTGCTGCTCTTTTTATTACTCGGCGGCGGTGGGTACTATGGATACCGTCGCCGTCGGTAAGGTCGATGTGAGCGCGGCGTCGATGACTATATTGCGACCGGCGCCTGACGGGTCCGTTTGGCGGGCATGCCCTATCTGCAAAACTCACGGGCTTTGGGGTTTCAATTGCATCGCGAAAGGGACGCGCCATGAGCACCTTCACGACCAAAGACGGCACACAAATCTACTACAAGGATTGGGGCGCCGGACAACCCGTGGTGTTCAGCCACGGCTGGCCGCTCTCCTCCGACGCCTTCGAGGATCAGATGCTCTTTCTGGCGGCGCGCGGCTATCGCGTGATCGCACACGATCGACGCGGACACGGCCGGTCAAGCCAGCCCTGGCAAGGCAACGACATGGATACCTATGCCGACGACCTGGCGGAACTTGTCAGGAAGCTCGATCTGAAAAACGCAATCCACGTCGGACACTCGACGGGCGGAGGCGAGGTCGCGCGTTATATTGGGCGTCATGGAACCGGCCGAGTCGCCGGGGTCGTGCTGATCGGCGCGGTCACCCCGGTGATGATCAAGAGCGCAACCAATCCAGGGGGCACGCCGATCGAAGCTTTCGATCAGATCCGCGCCTCGGTGTTGGCCGACCGTTCGCAATTCTGGAAGGACCTCAGCATGCCCTTCTATGGCTACAACCGGCCGGGCGCAAAAATTTCCGAAGGCGCGCGCGAGTCATTCTGGCTTCAAGGGATGATGGCCGGCATGCCCGCGTCCTATTTTTGCGTCAAGGCGTTCTCGGAGACCGACTTGACGGAGGATCTGAAAAAGATCGACGCGCCGACGCTGATCCTGCACGGCGACGACGATCAGATCGTGCCGATCGCGGCTTCCGCCCTTTTGTCGGCCAAGCTCGTCAGGGACGCCGAATTGAAAATCTATCCGGGCGCCCCGCACGGCATGTGCACGACGCAGAAGGACAAGGTCAACGCCGACCTTTTGGCGTTCGCGGCGCGTGCGGCGAAACATCGCGCGGCGTGAAGGCCAGCCGCGAACGAAATGGATCGAAGAAGCACAGCCGGCCATGACCGAACGACAAAGGTCCGTCGGCAGTTGGGAACGGTCGAACCAGGTTTTGCCTCGACCGGTTCTGGAATGGTTGTCGTCCGGCCCGGACCGCTTGTGAGAGGCGTCCCGCAGGCGGATCAGAAAACCGCATCGACCGCGAGGACAAGCCGCCCTACAGTCCAGACCTTAGCCCAATCGAACAGGTCTGCGCCAAACTCAAACACTTGATGCCCGACGCCGCAGAACGCCGAAACCGCTTGGCGACGGGAGCGGTTCAAGCCAGATGAGTGCGCAAGGTACTTCCAAACGCAGAATACGCTTCCGTCTAAACACATCATTCTCGAGCTCCCGTCATGGCCCCACGCTTGAGAGCGCGACATTCATGACGCCCCCCAATCCGGAAGGTTCGAAGCGGCAGCCGCATCGGCAAAAAGCCACAATTCGCCGACCGGGCGCAGACCTGCCGCGGGCAAGGCGGCATCGCCCCGACAAAGCCGCCGGAACATTGCG
>NZ_CAIUXT010000082.1 GCF_903903185.1 uncultured Rhodoblastus sp. | reverse complement strand
GTTAGCGGCACGGCGATCCCATCTACCAATTCTCTGAGCGTTCGCTAGCATCCCGGGCAGGCCATGGATGCGTCGGGTGTCGCCGTGAAGAATGATAGTCCTAATGATACTCATCAAGACAATCGCAACGACAACGGGAGCTATCGCCGGATCGAGTTGATCACCGGGACGGCGCGCCGGCGGCGCTGGAGCGATGACGAACGAGCGCGGATTTTGGCGGAAAGCTTCGAGCCGGGCGCGAACATCTCGGCGGTCGCCCGCCGGCATGGTGTGCATGGCGGTCTGCTGCACTCCTGGCGCAAGAAAGCCAAGACGCGGGCTGAAGAAGGGGCGCAGGCGGATGCGCCTCTATTTATTCCGGTGGCGATCGCCAAGGCGAGCGGCGACCCTGTCGGTGAGACGCCTCAGCCCCTGACGCTGCCCGGCCGGATGATTGAGATTGAGACCAGAGGCGCGCTGGTGCGCGTTCCGGCAGGCGTGGATCCCGAAACGCTGGCGGTCGTGCTGGCCGCGCTGCGTCGCGCCGGATGATCGGCTTTGGCGACGAACGCAAGGTTCTGGTCGCCGCGCGGCCGATCGATTTCCGCCGTGGCGTCCATGGTCTGGTGGCAATGGCCGCGCAGGCTTTGAACGGGGATTTCTATCGCGGCGATGTTTTCGTCTTTCGGTCGAAACGCCGGGACCGTTTGAAGCTCCTGGTTTTTGACGGGACAGGAACAATCCTGGCGACCAAATGGCTTGAGGAAGGGGCGTTTACTTTTCCGCCGGTTCAAGACGGCGCCATTGTGCTGACGGCGACGCAACTGTCGGTTTTGGTTGCGGGACTTGACTGGACGCGGGTGGTTCAAAAGCCCGTGAAACGGCCCTGCAAAACGGCCTGAATCTCCTGATTATGCTGGCGATTCAAGGCGATTTGGGCTAGTATTTTTTTATGGTTCTTCCCCCTGAAAAGCTTCCTCGCGACCCCGATCAGCTGATCGAAATCATTCTTGATTTGCGCAGCGAAGTCGAGACGCTGCGGACATCGGTCACAAAGCTGAAGGCGATAATCTTCGGGGCGCGTTCGGAAAAGAGCGCCGTCATCATCGCCGAGCAATTGCCGCTGGGGTTAGGCGATGTCGAGGCGCATGCCGTCCTGCCTGCGCCGGCCAACGACGATGGCCAGGACGACGGCGGCAAGACCAGGAACGTGGGATCGCGCAAGAAGCCCAAGCGCAACATCGGCGCGTTGCCCGCGCATCTGCCGCGCTTCGACATGGTGATCGAGCCGGAGACGACAATGTGCTCTTGCTGCGCCGGCGCGCTGCGCCGCATTGGCGAAGACGTCAACGAAGTGCTCGATAGGATTCCCGCCGTGCTGCGCGTCCTGCGCATGACCCGCCCCAAATATGCTTGCCGGGCTTGCGAGGGCGAAGTGGTTCAGGCCAAAGCGCGTCCGCGTCTGATCGAAGGCGGCATGGTCTCGACCGCGGTCGTCGCCTGGATCGCCTCGTCGAAGTACGCCTGGGGCTCGACGCTATATCGCCAGGCGCAGATTCTCGCCGGCCAGGGCGTCGTCGTCGATCGACAGACGCTGGCGCGGTGGATGAAGCAGTTGGCATGGACGGCCAAGAGCCTTTACGAACGGCAGTTGGCGACGATGCATCAACAACCTCGCCTTTTTTGCGACGAGACGCCGATGCGGGTGCTTGATCCCGGCCGAGGCCGAACGAAAATTTGCCAGTTTTGGGCGCATGCGTGCGACGATCGATCATGGAACGGGCCGGCGCCGCTGGCGGTCGCCTATGTTTTCGCCGGCGGACGGGGCAAGAAGGAGATCGCCGCCCAACTCGCCGGGTTCAAAGGCGTCCTGCAAGTCGACGGCTATTCCGCCTATAAGTCGCTCGCGGCCGAC
>NZ_CAIUXT010000081.1 GCF_903903185.1 uncultured Rhodoblastus sp. | reverse complement strand
GACGTCCTATGTCCAGCGGCGTCTTTCAGTCGGCTACAACAAGGCGGCGTCACTGGTCGAGCGCATGGAGAAGGAAGGCGTCGTCGGCGCCGCCAACCACGCCGGCAAACGCGCGATACTGGTCGGCGGCGGCGTGGATCGCGGCGCGTTCGATCTCGACGATTGAGGAAATCCAAATCCCGCCACAAGATCAGGTTAGGGGTTCCCTACGCTCTCGCAACGTGGCGCCGCCGCCGGGCCGGAAAAAATCCTGAAACGCCATTTTCCGGCATTCCAAATTCTCTTCGTTCCCCTTTGGGGTCCATAAATGGCTGAAGGACCGACCATGAATCGCGGCTTGGGTTATTTTTTGGCGTTTCTGCTTTTCGTGATGTCCAGCGGCGCATCCCAGGCGCAAAAAGCGTCGGCGCCGGAAAAAAAGACGCCGCCAAAACAGGAGAACTCGAAGGCCGCGCCGGAAGGACTCGACCCGCAAATAGCCATCCAGATGGCCGACGATTATTTCAACGCCGCCAAATTTATGACCGCGGACTTCGTTCAGGTCGGCGTCGATGGCCGGCGCGCCGAAGGAAAGCTCTATGTTTCCAAGCCCGGAAAGCTCCGTTTCGAATATGCCCAACCGGCGACCATGGAGATCATCGCCGACGGCGTCTCTGTGGCCATTCGCGATCGCAAGCTACAAACCCAGCAAATATATTTCATCGGCCAAACGCCTTTGAAATTTCTGCTGCAAGAGCATCTGAAACTGAAGCGCGATGTTAAAATAACAAACGTGTCTTCGAATACCAATTCTACAATTATTACTTTGGAGGATACTGCTACGTTCGGGGGAACATCTAAAATTAAACTTGCTTTCGACAACAAGAATTTCAGCTTGAAACAGTGGGAAGTCACTGATCCTCAAGGCTACCAGACTCTGGTCACACTGCATAATATTGACTTGAAGTCGGTTCCCGACAACGGTCTGTTTCGAATTCCGAGCAATGAAATCTGGCCCTCGCAAAATTAACAGCATCCAACTCGTAAGAACATATTGCCGAAAATTTGCAGACTTTCCGGCAAACTACATGCGGTTAAACATAGGACCAGGGTTGCCGGGAGTCATGCGGCGGCGCGTTCCCGGCGAGGCATAATTCAACAGTGGTTTTCCGCTTGCCGCTCCTTCGCCCCTATGCTCAAAAGAGCGAACAATCCGAGATAACCCGCTAACGGAGGTTACGACCGGTGCGCTTTGGCAAGGCGCGAAAGCGCCGCCGAGCTTAGTCGGGCGACTCCGCCATCGCGGCAAGTCGCGAATATCGAGACTCGGTAAATCGGCTTCCAGTAAGGGGCTAAGCGGTGCAGATCAAGATTACGACCTGGAATATCAACTCCATCCGCTTGCGCATGCCCCTGGTCGCCCAGTTCCTCAACGTCCATCAGCCGGATATTCTTTGTCTGCAAGAAACAAAATGTCGCGATAGCGAATTTCCAGGTTCGGAAATCCGTAAACTTGGCTACGAATATTTGGCGATCAACGGCCAAAAAGGCTATCACGGCGTCGCCATCCTGTCTCGGCTGCCCCTTGATGACGTCGACCGGATCGCGTTTTGCGAAAAAGGCGATGCGCGGCATATTGCGGCGTCGTTCAGCGTCGATGGTCGTTCCATTCGCTTGCACAATTTCTATGTTCCCGCCGGAGGCGACGAAGCAGACCCGGTGAAAAACCCGAAATTCGCGCATAAAATATCGTTTCTCGATGAAATGCATCGACTCGCTGTCAATGAAGCCATTACTGAAAATGACACCATCATGGTCGGCGATTTCAATATTGCGCCCTTTGAGCACGATGTCTGGAGCCACAAGGCTTTATTGAAGGTCGTCAGCCATACCGAAGTCGAAACTCAAAAACTCAAGCTCATACTCAGCGAAGGCCGCTGGATCGATACTTTGCGCCAGTTCACGCCGCTTGAGGACAAGCTTTACACATGGTGGAGCTATCGCGCGCCCGATTGGGCCAAGGCGGACAAGGGGCGACGGCTCGACCATATCTGGACTTCACGGTCGCTGGCGCCCCATCTGTCGGGCATCGAGATTCTTCGGGACGCCCGGGGATGGGAGCGCCCTTCCGATCATGTTCCCGTGACTCTGAATCTTAATTTTTGATGGAACCTGGTTCACATCAAGAAAACGCTTGAAATCAAAAGGCTCTAGTCCAAAAAGGCCTTCCGCGCCTTGTTGAGTTCCGCGACGAATTGCTGCAATTGGCGCGCGAACGCGCTTTTGAGCCGCCGAGCGCTTGCCGGCGATGCTTCCAGCGCGCGAATGAACAGCGCGCGCGGGATTTTGAGCAAGTTCGAATTCTGGCGCGCAATCGCCGTTGTCGAATGTTGTGTCGGGACGATCAGCGCCAATTCTCCGAGCAGGACGCCCGGCCCGACTACCTTGCCCGCGATGGCCGGACTTTCCGTCGAATCGAGCGAAAGCGCACCGGAAATGACGACATATCCACCTTCGGATGGTTCGCCTTGACGAAACACGACGTCGCCAGGGCCCAGTCGCAGAGGTTCGGATGCAAAGGCGATCAAGCGCAGCGCTTCCGGCGCTAATTCGGCGAAAATGGGTTGACCGATCAGGATCTTGATATCGCTTTCCAAGGACATTCGCTCACCAACAAGGAAACGATCAGCGCGCCGGGCGCGAACTATCTTTAGCGCGCTCGTCTTCTTCGAACGCCGGTTTTAAGCGCCGCACATTCTCGAAGCATGAGCGCTCTCTCTTTGTTTAGCCGCATATTCATTTCCGAAAAGTCTGCAATTTTTCAAGAATATGCTCTAGAAAGCCAATCGATATCCGCCTGCATCCGTGATCAGCAGCTGGGCATTGGCGGGATCGGTTTCGATTTTTTGTCGAAGACGATATATGTGCGTCTCCAATGTATGCGTCGTGACGTTTGCATTATAGCCCCAGACTTCGCGCAGCAATTCGTCGCGCGAGATCACCGTGCCTTTAGCCCGGTTGAGATATTGGAGAATCGCCGTCTCTTTCTCGGTAAGCCGCAATTTTTCGCCGCCGGAAGCCGTAAGCAACTTTGCGCCCGGGTAAAATAAATAGGAGCCGATCTGAAACGTGGCGTCTTCGCTCAACTCGTATTGCCGCAAATGGGCGCGAATGCGCGCCAATAGAACCGCGAAGCGGAACGGCTTGTTGACGTAATCATTGGCGCCGGAATCGAGTCCCGATACGATATCCATTTCGGAATCATGACCGGTCAGCAGAATGATCGGCTTCTGAAAGCCCTCCTGGCGGAGTTTTCTGACCGCCTCCCGTCCATCGCCATCGGGCAGGCCGACGTCCATGATGATCAGATCGACCGTTTGTGCGCGCACGGCGATCGACGCTTCTGCGATATTTCTTGCTTCGAGCGTGGAAAATTCCTGATGAATCGCCAATTGCTCGACCAGCGAAAGGCGCAGAAGATCGTCGTCATCCACAACCAGGATCCGGCGGACTTGCAACATGAACGATCCTGTGACCGGAGCAGATAGCGATCGAGAGGGCGAATTCAGGTGAATAGATTCGGCGAATCCATGATAACGACTAAATTTACGCGTTCCGTGAAATTTCGTCAAAAACTTGGAATATTGCAGATTCGCGGACCTGTTTCGCATTCGCGCATCGCCGTCCGTTCGCTGCCGCTGTTGCCGGGCCGCCCGTGTCGCGCAGTGCTCGGCTTTGGACCGCGCCAACTCCAGTGCGCCGTTGGCTGGAGCGGGATTGGACCCAAACGGCGCGAAGGCGACGGCGTTACGCCGTTGGGAAAGTTCTTCGTCGCCGATTGGCTGCGGCGCACCGAGGCGTGGAAGGTTTTCCGGTCCGACAGCCGCGCCATCAAGCGGACGGACGGCTGGTGCGACGATCCGCGGGATCAATTCTATAACCGGGCGGTTACTCTGCCTTATCGGGCGAGGACGGAAGCCTTGTGGCGGGAGGACGGCGTGTACGATCTCATAGGTGTGCTGGATTTCAACCGGCGACCTCGCATTCTCGGTCGGGGCAGCGCCATATTTCTGCATCTTGCCCATCCCGATTATCGGCCAACGGCAGGATGCATCGCCTTGTCGCGCGCCGATATGCAAAAGGTTCAGCTACTTTGGCGCCGGCCGCTTCAAATCGACATTGGTTGCTTTTCGACGCCACGACGGCTTCCAAAAATGGCGGAGCCGACCCGGACTTGAGTCGCGCCCAGCTGAATCGCCAGTTCGAAATCGTCGCTCATGCCCATCGACAGGCGGCTCAGGCCGAAATCGGTGGCAAGGCGCCGCAACAGCGCGAAGTGAGGCGAAACCAACTGATCTACGGGGGGAATGCACATCAGACCTTCGATGCGCAGTCCCGCGGTCTGCCGGCAATAGGCCAGCAAGGCCGCGAGATCGGCGGGCGCGATACCCGCTTTTTGCGGCTCTGCGCCGGTATTGACCTGAATCAGCAGACGGGGGCTTTTGCCGCTCTTGCCGATAGCCTGCGCGATGGCCTCGGCGATTTTGGGCCGATCGACGGTTTCGATGACGTCGAACAAAGCGACCGCGTCGGCGGCCTTGTTCGATTGCAGCCGACCGATGAGATGCAATTCGATATCTGGAAACTTACGGCGAAGCCCAACCCATTTTTCGCGCGCCTCCTGGATGCGATTTTCACCGAAAATTCTTTGCCCGGCCTCCAGAACAGGCTCAATGGCGGCGGCATCGAAATTCTTGGAGACGCAGACCAATTCAACGTCGGCTTCGGCGCGGCCAGTATCGCGGCAGGCGCGGTTGATGCGAGCCCACACCTGCGCCAAATGCTCGGCGGCAGGGGCCAAAGGTGAAAGGGGCGCTGAGGAGGGCATTGTCCCGCGAGTCTAGAAGCAAAAATGATCGTCGCGCAGAATTGCACGACACAAGCCCATTTCAAAGGCGCGTGTTGACCGTCGAGCTGAAATGATGCTCATTGCGGAAAATCTCCAAAGTCGTGCGAAAAGCGGAATCCCCATGCGATCTGAGCGCTACAACGCCCACGAAGCCGAGCAGAAATGGCAAAAAATCTGGCGGGAACGGCAAACGTTCCTGACCGGAAACAACGATCCTCGGCCCAAATATTATGTGCTAGAAATGTTTCCCTATCCTTCGGGCCGAATTCACATGGGCCATGTGCGCAATTACGCCATGGGGGATGTCGTCGCGCGCGCCATGCGGGCAAAGGGTCATAACGTCCTTCATCCAATGGGCTGGGACGCTTTTGGCATGCCGGCGGAAAATGCCGCTCGCCTGAACGGCTCTCATCCCGCGACCTGGACCTACGCCAATATTGCGGCCATGCGCCGGCAATTGCAAAGCATGGGACTTTCCATCGACTGGTCGCGCGAAATCGCCACCTGCGATCCGAGCTATTACAAGCACCAGCAAAAGCTGTTTCTCGACATGCTCGAAAAAGGCCTTGTCTATCGCAAGAAGGCCAAGGTGAACTGGGATCCGGTCGACCAGACCGTTCTGGCCAACGAACAAGTGATCGACGGGCGCGGATGGAGGTCGAACGCGTTGGTCGAGCAACGCGAACTCACCCAATGGTTCTTCAAGATAACGGAATTTGCCGAGGATCTCCTGCAATCGCTTGAAACGCTGGATCGCTGGCCGGAAAAAGTCCGGTTGATGCAAAAAAATTGGATCGGACGCTCGGAAGGGGCGCTGGTGCGTTTCTCGCTGGCGCAAGCTGCGCCCGTGTCCGAAATCGAGGTCTATACGACGCGGCCCGACACCCTGTTCGGGGCCGAATTCATCGCGCTTTCCCCCGATCATCCGCTGGCCGCCCAGATCGCCGAAAAGAACACCCAGCTCCAGGCTTTTATCGAAGAATGCCGGCGCGTCGGGACCTCGGTCGCCGCGCTGGAAACGGCCGAAAAGAAGGGCTACGACACCGGCTTGAAGGTCCGCCATCCCTTCGATAAGGGCTGGACCCTGCCGGTCTATGTCGCCAATTTCGTGCTGATGGACTATGGAACGGGCGCCATTTTCGGATGTCCCGCACATGATCAGCGCGACTTCGATTTCGCACGCGCTTATGGCCTTGGCTACAGAATCGTGGTCTGCCCGGATGGCGTCGATCCGGACCAATTCGCTCTCGGCGACACCGCCTATGACGGCGACGGAACAATCGTCCATTCACGCTTCCTCGACGGCTTGACCCCCCAAGCGGCGCGCGAAGAGGCCATTCGCCGGCTCGAAAGCGATCTGGTTGACGGCGCGCCCAAGGGCAGGCGCAAGGTCAATTTCAAGCTGCGCGATTGGGGGATTTCCCGACAGCGCTATTGGGGTTGCCCCATTCCGGTCATTCACTGCGAGGCTTGCGGCGTCGTCACCGCTCCCATCGAAAGCCTGCCCATCACCTTGCCGCCGGACGTATCCTTCGATCTGCCCGGCAATCCGCTCGATCGACATCCGACCTGGAAAAACGTCGACTGTCCGCAATGCGGACGGGCGGCGCGGCGGGAAACCGATACGATGGATACGTTTGTCGATTCATCCTGGTATTTTGCACGGTTCACCGATCCGACCAATGAACAGGCTCCCACAACGCGCGCTATCGCCGACGAATGGCTGCCGGTCAATCAATATATCGGCGGCATTGAACATGCGATTTTGCATCTGCTCTATTCGCGATTTTTCACGCGCGCGATGAAGGCGACCGGTCATGTCGGTTTGAGCGAGCCTTTCGTCGGACTGTTCACGCAGGGGATGGTGGTGCACGAAACCTACCGATCCGCCGAAGGCGCCTGGCTGTCGCCGGAGGAGATTCGCTTCGATCAGGACGGTCAGGCCTTTGCGCTGGACGACGGCCGTCCCGTCGAAATCGGCGGCATTGAAAAAATGTCGAAATCGAAACGTAACACCATTGATCCCGACGACATTATCGCGAGCCACGGCGCCGATACCGCGCGCTGGTTCATGCTCTCCGATTCGCCCCCCGATCGAGATGTCATCTGGACCGAAGAGGGGGTGCAGGGGGCGGCGAAATTCGTGCAGCGCCTGTGGCGCCTCATCGGCGAGATCGCCGACTTCAGCCGCGACGCGCCATGCGTTTCATCTTTTGGCGACGCCGCCCAGGCCGTCCGCAAGTCCGCCCATTCGGCGCTGCTGAAGGTCGAGGAGGATCTGGCGCGCCTTCGCTTCAACCGTTGCGTCGCGCAGGTCTATGACCTGGCCAATCAATTGACGGCCCATCTGGCGAATGTCGAGAGCGAGAAGGGAGGCGACGATCTGCGTTGCGCGTTCCGCGAAGCCGGTCGGATCCTGACCCATCTGTTCGCGCCAATGATGCCGCATCTCGGTGAGGAATGCTGGGCGCTGCTCGGCGGCGAAATTCCCATCGCCGAGTCGCCCTGGCCCAACGCCGATCGTTCTCTTGTCGTCGATAACGTGATATCCCTTCCCGTGCAGATCAACGGCAAGAAGCGCGCCGACCTGACTATCGCCCGGGAGGCCAGCCAGGCTGAAATAGAAGCGGCCGTGCTGGAGCTAGAAGCCATTCAGCGCGCCTTGGACGGCAGACTCCCAAAGAAAATTATTGTCGTGTCGCAGAGGATCGTCAATGTCGTCATCTAGCGCCAAGCCTGAGCCGGGCATGATTCGAACAATCTTTGCCGGCGCAGCAGTCGCAGGTCTGGCTATTGGCCTCGCCGGATGCATCCAGCCGCTCTACGGACCGACCGCAGGCGGCAGTTCCGTGGCGTCGGAATTGCAGGCGGTCAAGATCGAACCCATTCCCGAGCGCCTCGGTCATTACGTTGAAAATGAACTGATTTTTGCCTTCAATGGTACTGGCTCATCGCCCGCGCCCAAATACCGGCTGATCGTCACCCTTCAAGAAAGGATGACTACGCCTGTCGTCAATACCTTTACCGGACACGCCGAAGCCGGCGACGTCAATATCGACGCGCAATACAAGCTTCTGCCAATCGCCGGAGACGGCCAGCCGATCGCTTCGGGAAATGTCACGCAATTCGTCGTCTACGATCGTTCGACCCAGCGACTATCGAATGTACGCGCCGCGCGTGACGCTGAAATTCGCAACGCCAAGGTGCTAGCGGATCAAATCCGGACGCGAATTGCCGCTGTCTTGGCTACCCGCGACTGAAGATGGCGATCGTTTCGCATCATGAAGCCGATCGTTATTTGCTGCGACGCAACCCCGACCACTTTCTCTTTCTGATTTTCGGGGCGGACCCGGGACTCGTTGCCGAACGTTGCCGGACACTCCTGCGCTCCGTCATCGGCGACAGCCGCGAATCCCTGCAATTGGTCGCATTGGCCGGGGATCAGATCGCCGCCGATCCCCTGACATTGATCGACGAAGCTAATTCCATCGGGCTGTTTGGCAGCGCCGATCGCGTCATCAGAATTTCGCTTGGCGGCAAATCTCTTTTGCCCGCCCTCGAATGGATCGCTCAAGCGCCGCCAGTGGATTGCCTCATCGTCGTCGAAGCCGGCGAACTGAAACGTGACGCGCCAATACGGAAATGGATCGATAAACAAACCTTTGCCGCTTCGATCGAATGCCTTGGCGACGACGCCAAGGATATTCAACGGCTGATCGACGCCGAACTCAAGGCAGCCAATCTTACCATCGAACCCGACGCCCGCGACGCGCTAGGCGCCATGCTGGGCGAAGACCGGTTGTCGACCCGCTCGGAACTCGGCAAGCTGGTTCTTTACGCCCACGGGCAAGGCGCGATCACCCTCGCCCATATTGACGAAATTTTGAATGACGCTTCCGCCATGAATATCGATGCGGCGATTTTCGCGCTTTTTTCTGGCCGCCCAGCCCTAACGGTTGAGCTCGTCAACAAAGCGCTGCGGAGCGGCATCGACGCCAACGCCCTGCTCGGGCAAACGACACGCTATGCGCTGGCGCTGCATCGCGGCCTGGTCGAAACCGAAAATGGCGGCTCTTTTGACGGCGCGCTGCAAATCGTGCTCCGACAATTCAACGCCTATAATCGTAAGGCGGAGATCACCTCGCATTTGAGGAACGCGTCGCGCGTCAAAATAGAAACGATTATCAAGGCTTTGCAAGATCTGGTGAAAAGAACTCGGCAGGCCAATTATCTTGGCGAGGAATACGTCGCCCGACTGTTTCTCGCATTTGCCGCATCGCTCAAACGCAATTGAAATTATGTCCGCTACGCCTGTCGATCAAGGCTAACGACCGGCCAATAGAACTTATCCCATTTCAAATCAAGCCAGGCGCTCCTATGCGGGATCTGCTTTGTTTTACTTACCCCTGCAGACGCTTACACAAAAGATCTAGCTGCTCCAATGACTTGTACTGGATGCGGACGTCGCCGGTTTCGCCCTTGTGGTTAATTTTTACGGTCAAACCCAAAAGGTCGGTGAGCAACTTTTCCAGCGCACGGGTGTCCGCGTCTTTTTCCTGCGGCGCTTTTGCGGGCGCCTTGTTTTCCGGCGGCGCCGCGCGTTCCTGCACCAGGCGCTCGACATCCCGAACCGTCAAACCTTCGTCGACAATCTGACGCGCCATTCTTTCGGGATTCTCTACGGACAGCAAGGCGCGCGCGTGTCCGGCCGAAATGCTGCCGTCGACCAGATATTTCTTCGCTTCTTCCGGCAATTTCAGGAGTCGGATCGTATTCGCCACATGGCTTCGGCTTTTGCCGATGATCTTGGCGAGATCGGTCTGATTATAGGAAAACTCCGCCGTCAGGCGCTCGTAACCCATCGCCTCTTCAAGCGCGTTCAAATCCGAGCGCTGAACATTTTCTATAATAGCGAATTCGAGCGATTGCCGGTCGTCCGCTTCGACGACGACGATGGGGACCTCATGCAAACCCACGCGCTGGGCGGCCCGCCAGCGACGCTCCCCGGCGATAATTTCATAAACATTGGTCATCCCGACGAGATGACGCACGAGAATGGGTTGGATAATGCCGCGTTCGCGGATCGATTCGGCCAGTTCCTGCAATTCAGCTTCATCGAAGGACTGGCGAGGATTTCGGGGATTTGGCCGAAGGAATTCGATCGGCGCCTTCGTTTGGGCGTAACCCTGCGCATCCTGTTCCAGCGAAGGCGTATCGCCGATCAGCATCGCCAATCCACGTCCCAGTCGCGTGCGCGCCTCTTCCGCCATTTCCAACCCTCTTCCAATGATGATCCGCCAGACACGCAGCCAGCGCCACCGGCCGGCTGGTCTACCGTTTCCGCTGTTTCGGTCAAGCGGCCCGGAGGTTTCGCTCACGCTGGATGACCTCGGAAGCCAACTTGAGATAGGCTTGCGACCCATTACATTTCAAATCGTAAAGCAGCACTGGCTTCCCATACGACGGGGCCTCCGAAACACGGACATTTCGCGGGATGACCGTCTCATAGACCTTGTCGCCGAGAAAAGCGCGCACATCCGCGACCACTTGGCCCGCCAGGTTGTTTCGCGAATCATACATGGTCAAGACAACACCATGAATCGTCAAGCCGGGATTCAAGCTCCGCTTCACTTGCTCGACGGTCGACAACAACTGCGACAAGCCCTCCAGAGCAAAAAACTCGCACTGAAGCGGAACAAGAACGCTGTCACTCGCCGCAAGAGCATTGATCGTGAGGAGATTCAGCGAAGGCGGGCAGTCCACCAGCACATAGGTTATGCGCTCGCCATTCGGCAGCGCATTTCGACCGGCCATGGCCCGCAGCGCGTTTCTCAACCGGTAATTGCGGTCCTTCTCGTTGGCTATCGCCAATTCGACGCCCAACAGGTCCAAAGTCGAGGGCGCCACATAAAGGCGCGGCACCGCCGTGGCCTGAATCGCGGCGTCAAGCGTCCGCTCCCCGGTCATTACCTCAAAGGTCGAAACTTTCCGATGCTTGCGATCTATTCCCAACCCGGTCGAGGCGTTGCCCTGCGGGTCGAGATCGATGATCAAGACGGTTTCTCCGATCGCCGCGAGCGCCGTCCCAAGATTGATTGCGGTTGTGGTTTTACCGACGCCGCCCTTTTGGTTGGCGACAACAAGGACGCGCATCTGGTCCTGATTTTCCATTTTAACACCCTTAAACGGTATTCGTTTGGGAGTTGTACCCGCGAACGACGACAATTTTTGCGTCGATGTCGGTTCGGCTGTCGATAAAATCGAGTATTACGCTACCGTCCGTCACCGCCGGGGTCAATTCGCTCGACAGACCTTTCCCCTTCAAAAACAGCCCAACGCCCCCTTTTTCAAGAATTGGACGGGCATAGAAGATCAATCTTTCGAGCGACGCAAGCGCCCTTGCCGAAATGATATCGAATTGAATTGTCGAAATTAAATCCGGCAGAACCCGCTCGATCCGATCGGCATGAATTTCGACATTGCTAAGTGTTTCACGTGAAACATCCCGAAGAAACGCCGCCTTCCTCTTATCCGATTCGACCAGATGGACCTTTCTCTCGTGGTTTCCGGCGGCGATGGCGATCACCATTCCGGGAAATCCGGCTCCAGAGCCCAAATCCAACCAATTGCGCCATGCGCCCGCCAACGGCAACAATTGCAACGAATCGTCAAAATGGCGCGCCCGAAGATCGCCAATCGTCGAAGACCCAACAAGATTGATTTTTTTTTGCCACTTCAATAAGAGTGTGGCGTAAATCGCCAACTTGCGCTCGCAATCCGTATCCATCGCCGCTTTTACGCCAGACCTCATCGCAATCCATTCCGCACGCCGATCGTTGACGAATCGATTGCAGCATTCCTTTTCACCCAGCCGAGAATCAGTGTCAACGCCGCCGGCGTAATCCCCTCGATGCGCCCCGCCTGGCCAAGATTGTCGGGCATCGCGCTTTTCAGCCTGGCGCGAACTTCATTCGAAAGACCCGGAATGAGATCATAGTCCAGTTGAGGCCCCAGCCGAACGCCTTCATCCCGCTTTAAAGCCGATACCGCCAGGGATTGCCGCTCCAGATAAACCGCATATTTGGCGTCAATCTCGACCTGCTCGGCCGTCGCCCGACCGAAGGCGGCCAATTCCGGCCAGATCGGCACAAGGCTGTCAAAGCCGATGTCTGGATAGGACAGGAGCGTAAAGGCCGAACGCCTGATACCATCCCCATTGAGTTGCATGCCGTTTTTTCCAGCTTCCGCCGGCGTCATGCTCAGTGCATGCAATTTGTCGGTCAATGAGGCCAGTTGCCGCGCGCGCTCGGCAAATAATCTGCTCCTTTCATAACCAATGCAGCCAATCGCCAGCCCTCGCGGCGTCAGCCTGATGTCGGCATTGTCGCAGCGAAGCGAAAGCCGGAACTCCGCCCGCGAAGTGAACATCCGATAGGGTTCCGAAACGCCCTGGGTGACGAGATCGTCGATCATCACGCCAATATAGGCTTCGCTCCGATCAAACGATATTTCCGGCCTCCCGCCGGAAAAAGCCGCCGCGTTGAGACCGGCGACCAGCCCCTGGGCCGCCGCCTCTTCATAACCCGTCGTTCCGTTGATCTGACCGGCGAGAAAAAATCCCGGAAGCTTCTTGAGTTCCAAAGTCGATTTCAGTTCCCGCGGATCGACATAGTCATATTCCACCGCATAGCCGGGACGCAGGATTTCGACGCGATTCAGGCCGGGAATGGTGCGCAGAAACTCCTCCTGAACATCGACCGGCAGCGAGGTTGAAATCCCGTTCGGATAGATGGTGTCGTCATCCAGTCCTTCCGGCTCCAGAAAAATCTGGTGACTGTCCCGGTCCCCGAAACGAATCACCTTGTCCTCGATCGAAGGACAATAGCGTGGACCGCGCCCGGAAATCCGGCCCGAGTAGATCGGCGCGCGATCGATATTGCGCAGAATGACCTCGTGGCCAGCGCGCGTCGTATGGGTGATCGCGCAAGGGAGCTGAGGATTGACCACGCGGTTGGTGAAGGCCGAAAAAAAGGCCGGCTCCTCATCGCCAAATTGCTGTGGCAGCCCTTCCCAATCGATCGATTTGCGTGACAGCCGGGCCGGCGTCCCCGTCTTTAAACGACCAAGACCAAGTCCTAAAGCGTTAAGCTGTTCGCTCAAATGCAAAGCAGGACCATCACCCGCCCTCCCTGCAGGCTCCGAGTGGAGACCGACATGGATGACGCCATTCAAGAAAGTGCCGCTGGTGAGCGCGACCGATTTCGCGACCAAAGTGGATTGGTCATGAAGTCGAAGAAGAAACCCACCGCCCGCGCCGAAAGACCCAAAACCCTCGACGCCACCCTCGATAATCGTCAGATTTTCGGTAGCTTGCAAAAGGTCCCGGACCGCCTGTTTGTAAAGCCTGCGGTCCGCCTGGACGCGCGGCCCGCGAACCGCCGGCCCTTTCGACCTATTGAGCAGCCTGAACTGAATCGCCGCCCTGTCCGCTGCGCGTCCCATAATGCCGTCCAAGGCGTCAATCTCGCGGACCAAATGACCCTTGCCAAGTCCACCGATCGCCGGATTGCAGGACATTTCGCCGATTGTCGAAAGCTTGTGAGTGACCAGGGCCGTAAGGGCGCCACAGCGCGCCGCAGCGCTCGCGGCTTCGCAACCGGCATGACCGCCCCCAATAACGATGACGTCAAAACTCGTTTCGCGCGCTTCCATATCAAATCCGATTACTTTCCGATGCAGAATCGGGAAAAAAGCCGGTCAAGAACATCTTCGACGCCGACTTTCCCCATCAGGCTCTCGAGCGCAAAACAAGCTCGACGCAACTCGTCCGCCACGACTTCCAGCGGCGCATTTTCGTCGAGTCCAGCCGACAAAGCCTCTTGCGCCATAACGATGGCGAACCTTTGGCGCTCATTGGCGACAAGCATCGATCCCTCGACCGACATCGTTTCGCTCGCATGGTTCTCGAGCCTGCCAATCAGTTTCTCAAGGTTTTTGCCGGTTCGCGCGGAGATCGCCAGTTTGCAGGTGGGGCGGGGCCCATCGGTCAAATCGGCCTCAGCATCGCCTGCGGCGCTTTGTTCCTCCGCGTCATGCCGGTCCAACTTGGTGATTATATGCCATATCGGCCGACCCGCGAACTCCTTCGGCGGAAGAAAAGAGCCGTCTTCCGCCGACGTAAGCCAAAGAATTAGATCGGCATCGGCGCTCTTGCGCAGCGCACGCCGGATACCCTCCTGCTCGACCGGATCGTCGGTCGCCTGAATGCCCGCCGTATCGATCAGATTAACCGGGAAGCCGGCGAGATCGAGCTTGACCTCGATCAAGTCGCGCGTCGTCCCCGCCCGCTCCGAAACAATCGCCACGTCACGCCGGGCGATGGCATTCAACAGCGTCGATTTGCCGGCGTTCGGCGGACCCGCGATGAGGACCGTCAAGCCCTCCCGGATACGTTCAACCCTGGCGTTTCCAACCGTGAGCGGCGCCATCGTTGTCAATATATCTGTTATTATCGCCTTCGACTCATGATGCGACGCGCGATGCGCCTCGGATTCATCCGAAAAATCGAGTTCGCTTTCAATAGTGGCGAGGGCGTCTATCAGACTATTCCGCCATTGCTCCGCCGCCAAGTGCAAATCGCCGGAGGCCTGTGCCATGGCCATACGGCGCTGCTGTTCCGTTTCCGCCTCGATCAAATCGCCCAAAGCCTCGACGGCGATTAAATTGGATTTGCCGTTTTCCAGGCTGCGACGAGCGAATTCACCGGCCAGAGCCGGACGCAAACCTTCCAATTCGCCGAGCACACGCAAAATCGCGGCGACGACCCCACGCGCGCCATGAACATGAAGTTCGGCGCTATCTTCACCGGTGAATGAATCCGGGCCGGGCAGCCAGAGCACAAGGCCCCGGTCAAGAATATTCTGGGTTGAAGGCTCCGCGATCGTTCTGAGAACTGCCCGCCGTGGCGCCGGCAAACGCCCAATCAGCGATTCGACGGCCCGCCCAGAATTCGGGCCGGAAATACGGATAACGGCAATGGCGGATTTTCCTATGCCGGTCGCCAGAGCGAAAATGGTGCGGCGATCATCCAGGCCATAGGCCATTCCGCTTCCTCACCCCTTGCTCTGGAGATGTTTCACGTGAAACACCTCCCAAGCGGGCTTCCGACTGCCCCATCCAGATCTCAGGTATTCATCGAATCGAAGAAGCTCGAATTGCCTTTTGGCGTCTCGCGCAATTTGCCGAGCAGGAACTCGATGGCGTCGATGGTGCCCATCGGATTGAGGATTCGCCGCAAGACGTACATTTTTTTGAGAATATCCGCCGGAACCAGCAGTTCCTCCTTGCGGGTGCCGGAGCGGGTAATGTCGATCGCCGGAAAGACCCTCTTATCCGCGACCTTGCGATCCAGAATGAGTTCTGAATTGCCGGTGCCCTTGAACTCCTCGAAAATCACTTCGTCCATGCGCGACCCGGTTTCGATCAGCGCCGTTGCAATGATCGTCAGCGAGCCGCCTTCTTCAATATTACGCGCGGCGCCAAAAAACCTCTTCGGCCTCTGCAAGGCATTGGCGTCGACGCCGCCGGTCAAGACCTTGCCGGAAGAAGGCACAACCGTATTATAGGCGCGGCCAAGACGCGTGATCGAATCCAGCAATATGACGACATCGCGCCCATGTTCGACCAGTCGCTTGGCTTTTTCGATGACCATTTCCGCAACTTGGACATGGCGGACAGCCGGTTCGTCAAAGGTGGAGGAAACGACTTCGCCTTTGACCGATCGTTGCATATCCGTGACCTCTTCCGGCCTTTCATCAATCAGCAGGACGATCAGGTAGCATTCGGGATGGTTGGTGGTGATCGATTGCGCAATATTTTGCAGGATCACCGTTTTGCCGGTGCGCGGCGGCGCGACGATCAGCGCGCGCTGGCCCTTACCAATTGGCGAAACAATATCAATGACCCGAGCGGAAAAATCCTTGCGCGTTGGATCGTCGATTTCGAGCTTCAACCTGTCATTGGGATAAAGCGGCGTGAGATTGTCGAAATGAACCTTGTGGCGAACCTTTTCAGGATCTTCGAAATTAATCAAATTGACCTTGAGAAGGGCGAAATAGCGCTCGCCCTCTTTGGGACTGCGAATCAGTCCCTCGACCGTATCGCCCGTACGCAAACCAAATCGCCGGATCTGCGACGGCGAAACATAAATATCATCCGGCCCCGCAAGGTAGTTGGCGTCGGGCGCGCGTAAAAACCCGAATCCATCCTGCAAGACCTCGACCACGCCTTCGCCGATGATTTCGATCTCCCGCAGCGCGAGCTGCTTGAGGATGGCGAACATCAATTCCTGCTTGCGCATGATCGACGCGTTTTCGACTTCGTGCTCCTCGGCGAAAGCCAGAAGTTCCGTCGCCGACTTGGCTTTCAAGTCCTGAAGCTTGATTTCGCGCATCCGGTCTTCGGTCACGATTTTTTCGATATCTGACATTGGGCAGGGCGCCCTTCTGCAATGAGGAAAAGATTGATCGCTGAGCCCAACGGCCCTGTTGCCCAGCGCGCCGATCTCGGCTGCAAATGACAAGCGATCACAATTAAGGAGGGAATCAGAGAGTAGCGCCTTTTGACCACAACCACAAGCTGGCTATGGAAAAACGCGGCAGAACGCGAATCGGTCGGTCCAAAGCTTGACAACCCTCCATGCGCTTCGGTCAATTCCTGCCTGATTTCAGCGCGATGGGCAGTCCGGCCACAACCATTGTCGCTTCATCGCAAGCCTTGGCCACAATCTGGTTCATCCGTCCATGCGCGTCGCGAAAAGCCCGACCCAAGTCGTTGACTGGCGCCAGGCCAAAACCGATTTCATTGGAAACAAGGATGATCCTGCCGCCGGGACGCTTGACAATGGTCGCCAGACCGACGGTTTCCGCCATCCAATCCTTTTGCACAAAAAACAGATTCGACAACCATAGAGTCAGACAATCGACAACGACAACCCGGTCGGACCGCACCAGACTCCTCAAAGCGCCGCAAAGATCCTGGGCTTCCTCCACCACCAGCCAATCCGCGCTTCTCTCAGCGCGGTGCAGGGCAATTCTATCCAGCATTTCCGGATCGTCCGCTGTGGCGGTCACGATCATGCATTTCTGAAATCCGGTTTTTTCCGCAACGGAAAGTGCAAAAGCCGTCTTGCCGGACCGAGCTCCCCCAAGAATCAAATGGGTCATGCCGCGATTCCTCTTTTCCGGCGCTGCGGGGTCGCCACCTTTCCGGAAAATCGACGATTGATTAAAATTGACCGATTCGCGGTCGATTCAAGATTCTTGACAAAAGGCGCTCGCTCTATTCGCTCAATAGCCGTTTGAAAGACTCAAGCTCCTCGCTCAGAGCCGCATCCGTCGATACGAGACCCTCAATTTTACGAACGGCGTGCAAAACCGTCGTATGATCTCTCCCACCGAAGCGGCGACCGATTTCGGGCAAAGAGCGCAAGGTCATGGTTTTCGACAGATACATTGCGATCTGCCGGGGACGAACGACATTGGCCGTTCTGCGAGAAGACAGAATATCCGCGCGACTGACGTTAAAATGCGTCGCCACGAGCTTTTGAATGTCTTCGATCTTGACCCGTTTTGGATCGCGTATCCGCACAAGATCGCGAATAGCGGCCTCCGCCGCCTCCAGGGTCAAAGTCGATCCGGCCAGGGTAGTATGCGCGAGGAGGCGATTGACAGCGCCGTCCAGGTCGCGTCCATTGGTTGGAATCGACCGCGCCACCATCGCGACCACCGCCTTGGCGACATCGAAACCGGGGGCCGCCGCCTTGGCGACGGCGATTCGCGCTTCCAAAATGCGAGTCCGCAAAGCTTCGTCGAGAGCATTCATTTCGACGCAAAGACCGCCCGCAAATCGCGAACGCACACGCTCGTCCAGACTTTCGAGGTCTCCCGGCATACGGTCGCCGGCGATCACCACCTGTCGTCCCGCATCGATCAGAGCGTTTAAAGTGTGACAAAATTCGTGTTGGATCGACTTCCCCTGCAAAAACTGCACGTCGTCGATAACCAGAACATCGATCGCCCGCAATCTTTCCTTGAAAGCAATCGAGTTTTGCGCTTTCAGCGCCGTCACGAAACCATACATGAACTTTTCGGCCGTCAGATAGATGACTCGCCGCCCCGCCTCCGCGGAAGCGTGAGCGACTGCCTGAATCAAATGTGTCTTTCCAAGCCCGACGCTTGAATAAACATAAAGAGGATTGAACATGGTTGCGGCGCCCAGCGGCGCCCGGCTTGCCTGCAAGGCTGCCGCATGGGCCAACTGATTCGACTGCCCGACCAGAAAAGTCGCGAAATTCATCCGACGATCCAGGGCCGAGCCTTCAAATCCGCCGACGAAACCCTTCGATGAACCTCCACGGTCGGGAGTCGGTTCCACCGCCCGGTCACCCGCTTCGCCTACCTTTGAGACGAAAGAATCGGTGCGATCCATGCCTCGCGCAACGATACGACCGGTTCCCCGCAGATCCAAGGCGATCTCATGGGCTTGCGGAATTTCGGCGATCAGGGCCCCTCGCAGTTTCTCAAGATAATGTGCCTGAATCCAGCTCTTAAGAAACTTGGTCGGAACCGATAACACAGCGCAGCCATCGTCGATGCGATCAAGTTCTAACCGCGTGAACCATGACGTATAGACGGCATCGCCAACTTCCGTGCGAAGACGCGCACAAAAACGAGCCCAGACTTCAGGCGCGATTTTCACCTGTTCTGGCGTATTTAACTCTCTATGAACCTGCGTCTTGGACATATTATTCTCTTCTTGCGGCAAAAAACCGCAGGTTTGCGCCCGGAAGCGCAAGAGCTCATTGACAGCATCTAAAGTGTGAATGGCCTGAAGCAGCCAGTCAAAATGGCCCTAACAAGGCCGGCGCGCCGGGCGACGAAGTCAGATGACTATTTGACGGCGGCAACGGGAGTCCAGCTCGTCAACCCGCAGGAGAGCCAAACAAAACAACGCGGTCGTGGGCGCACCGATTACAATCAAGGCATGCAGAATTCATAACGTCCCCCCTTACCAAAAGAGACAAATAGCCTCTCGTCTTCCTTCTAATCGGCGTTTTTCTAAATAATTCCAGAGTTCCCGTAGCCGTTTAAAAGCTATTCACGAATAACGATCACCGAATTCTGGATTATTTTTCTTCCCCTAGTCATATCTTTTCTTATTCTAAGGCAAGCTGTTGACGTGAATCGATATTGTAGATTTTCAGCGCCCTGCATTCACGCGGCGACGATTGAGACCATACACAGACCGTCCCGGCCGCGCAATATCCGCCGCCCCAGATTCCTGCGCGATCTGTACCCGATAATCGCCCCGCTCCGGCCCTCGCCTGGCTCATTAGCTTGAGAAAGGCTTGAGTCCGAGCAAGGCGTTCCAGAACGCGCTGTTCGACCGCGCTTTGGTTTTTTTATCGTCTCGGCGATTCGATATCGGATCGCGCGTCTGTCAAGCTCCCATGAGCGCGCGACAATCCCCTCTTTGCACACAACATATTGTTATTTAAGGAGGTTGTTTGATCAGTGGTAATCGGTGTCATAAATTTTTCTTGTCCTGGAGCGACTCCAGCGCAGGATCGGAATGTTAGACGATGCGCGTCGTCCTCACGCGCTGGGCACATTTTGCGCGGGCGCATAATGCAACCATAGCGACCGACAGCATTTTTTTTCGACGAACGCCTGGTGCCGCTCCACTTCATCGTCCGTCAGATACGAAGGCCAGGTTTCCCGTCGCGGCGCCAATCTCGTGACCGGACGCAACCTCGGAGCGTCCCTCCCAGTTGCAAAGGAAAGCGACGTCTGCCGGCCCCCTTTCAATTCCATATAAACTTCGGCAAGGATTTCCGAGTCGATCACCGCGCCATGTTTGCTCCGACGACTCCGGTCAATCCCATAGCGCGCACACAAAGCGTCGAGCGAATTTGACGTTCCCGGATGTTTGCGCCGCGCCAGCAGCAACGTATCGATGACGCGTCCGTTATCGATCGGCGAACGGCCAAGCCGTTCAAGCTCGCAATTGAGAAAACGAACGTCAAATTCGGCATTATGCGCAACGATGGGGTCACTGGCGATAAAATCGACAAATGAATCCACGATTAGACCGAATGTTGGCTTATCGCTCAGGAATTCCTGCGATAGGCCATGCACTTTGAAGGCTGAATCGGGCATGTCTCTTTCTGGATTGATGTAAACGTGAAATCTGTTTTGCGTTATCGATCCGTTGAACAGTTCCAACGCCGCGATTTCGACGATGCGGTCCCCTCCGGCGGGATCGAGCCCCGTCGTTTCCGTATCCAAAATGATTTCCCTCATCGACAGTTCCCGCCAGAGTCATCTGCGTTTCGGTTGAATCCGATGCAGGTTTTCGTTTCCGGTTCTTGCGTGTTTCCTTTTTGGGGAACAAGCGCCCGCTCCGCCTGAGGACGCTATCGCGATGATTTCGCGGTTTTTCAGCTGCGCTATTCGCAAGGACTCAGCGCCGCCATGATCGATTTTATCTGGCGTTCCGCTGACATCAATCCACAATCTGATTGGACGATGAAGTGGCAGGAACGCCGTTTTGCCGCATCGGGGGTTTGCCGAGCCAGGATGGCGGCCAGCTTGTCGGCGCTCATGCCGCGACGGGCCAGAACGCGCGCGGCCTGAATCGACGCCGACGCCGAAACCACGGCAATCGCGTCGACGTCTTTTTCCGAACCTGTTTCGAACAACAGCGGCAGGTCCAGCACAACCAACCTTGCTCCCCGATCGCGCATCCGCGAAAGAAATTCCCGCCTTTTTTCGAGAACCAGCGGATGAATGAGCGATTCAAGCTGCGCCATCGCTTTGGGATCGCGTAAAATCCGCTCCGCCAGCGCGTTCCTGTCGACGCGGCCCTGCTGTTTCACGCCGGGAAAGGCCGAATCGAGGAGGTCCGCCACGGGTCCCTCATAGAGATCGTGCACACACCGATCGGCGTCAAAAACTGCGGCGCCCAGGCGACGAAAAATTCCGGCGGCCGTCGATTTGCCCATGCCGATCGATCCAGTCAAACCCAGCACGATCATGTCTCGCCCCGCCGGACGTCCGCCTCGATCAGCGCCCGCAACTGCGGCGTCACTTCCGGCTTCACGCCGAACCAATGTTCAAACCCCGGCGCCGCCTGGTGGAGCAACATTCCGAGGCCCGACGACGTCGGCAGTCCGCGCCTTCGAGCGGCTTTGAGCAGTTCGGTTTCCAACGGAGTGTAAACAATATCGCTCACCAGCGCCGTATCGGGCAAAAACGAAAGGTCAAGTTCGAGTTTTGGCTGTCCCGCCATTCCCAGCGAGGTCGAATTGATCAACAGATCGACCTTTTCCAAACTCCGCCCGCACGGATCGAGAGCCTCCGCCGCCAGCCGTTCAAATCCCCAGCTGCTGGCCTCGTCCACCAATTCGAGTGCGCGTTCCGTCGAACGATTCAACAAGGTGACACAGGCTATTTTCCGCGCGGCCAGTCCAGCCAGAACGGCGCGGGCGGCCCCGCCGGCGCCCAGAACCACCGCCGGCCCGCCTTTGCGATCCCACCCGGGCGCCTGCTCGTCGAGATTAGCGAGAAATCCGCCGACGTCGGTATTGTCGCCGCGAAGGCAAGGGCCCTCAAACCACAAAGTATTCACCGCTCCCAAACGGGTCGCCAACTCGGTGGTAGAATCACAAAGCGCCAAAGCCTTTTCCTTATACGGCAAGGTTACATTGGCTCCGCAATACCCAAATTCACTCAGTTTTCTTACAAAGCCGGGAAAATTTTCTGCGTTCACCGATTCTCTCGTGTAATCTCCTGACAAATTATATTTATCTAACCAAAATCGATGAATGAGCGGGGAGCGACTATGATTGACGGGCCAGCCGATAACACAAGATTTCCGGAAATCGCTCAAACAACCGCCCCCAATTTCAGCCAATCCGTTATATGTTCGTTGAAAATCATTATTCTGATAATTCGATTATGTCGCTAGCAAAATTTTGCCTGATCGCGACTCGCCAGCGTCCAGACGTCTCGCTCAGAACTTCCCGAGGATGCCCGAATGACTCCCATCTCCCGACGGTTTTGCGATCGCCCGATCAAGCCTTAAGGGTTTTATCCTCCAGATCTTGGCGCCGCCGGCGGGATTGGAACCACATCGCCCTCAGGCCTGGGCAATGAACCTCATTGCATGCGCGCGATAAAGATCGAGAATGCCGGCCGCGGTTTCCTCGATGGATCGCCTCGAGACATCGATCACCGGCCAGCCGCGTTCTGCAAAAAGCCGTCGGGACCGACTAATTTCGTCGGCGACCGATTCCCGGTCTACATAGGGCGAATCCTGCGCCGCATTGAGCGCCAGCAGCCGATTTTGCCTAATTTGCACAATCCGATCGGGCGAAGCAAATAATCCCACTATCAAGGGCCGCTTGAGATTTTGCACGGCCGGCGGAAGCGGAACGCCGGGAACCAGTGGAATATTCACCGTCTTGATGCCCCTGTTCGCCAGATAAATGCTGGTCGGCGTCTTCGATGTCCGGCTGACGCCCAGGAGCACGACATCGGCCGTTTCCAGATCAGACGGCAATTGCCCGTCGTCATGCATCATCGTGTAGTTCAGGGCGTCGATGCGCTTGAAATAGTCCGAGTTCAATGAGTGCTGGGCGCCGGGCCGAGGCGTCGAAGCTGGCCCGAGATAGGATTGAAATGCCTCCAGAATAGGGGCAAGCACCGACAAGGCCGGCGAGCCGGAATCGAAACAGGCCGTCTCCAGCCTCTCGGCAAGTTCCGGATCGACCAGGGTGAAAAGCACTATGCCCGGCGAAGACTGGATTTCGGCAATCACCCTTTCGAGTTGCTCGCCGTTGCGAACCAGAGGATAGACATGTTCTATCGAGGCCACGCCCTGATATTGCGCCGCCGCCGCGCGGCTGACAGCGATCAGCGTCTCCCCCGTCGAATCCGAAACCAGGTGCAGATGAAAATAATTGCGACTTTCGGCCAAGAGGCGCTCCCAAACACGAGATTTTTCAGTGGCTTTTAAATTTCAATCCGATCGACGCTGCCCTTTTTTATTCTACGCCCGTCCGCTCGATACACCCATGGTTTTTCTCTGACGCCGATATTGGTTTTATCCGAACCGGCCTTTGTTTCCTTCGCAGCGAGTCTCCAGCCTCAACGCCCGACCGGGGTACGCCTCGGCCTTTTGCACAGGCCCTGTGGATTATCGCGCGCTGAATCAAAAATGTCTCTCTCCTCGCGCCAATTTGGTCATTTTTCGTCATTTTCTCAACAGGCGAGATCATGTCGATAAAAACCAGCGGGAAGCGGCGCAATCCGGGAATTATGGGGATAAAGCTGTCGGCGAGCGATCGACGCAGGGCCCGCACCGCCCGATAAATGGTTAATTAATCCTTAACAAACGGCTTTTTCATCCTTCGGCCCCAACCCGCAAATTATTTTCGCCAACTGGGGACGCGTTGTGAATCAATCGGAATAAGGCTATTGCAGGGGTCAATAAAAAGAAAAAAGAGTCTAGGAATCTTTCTTTTTTAGGATCCCGCCGTGTCGCCGAGTCTCTCCACCAACGAATCCCCAAAGTCGCAAAAACCCTTTCTGACGGCATTGGACGGCCGCTCAACCGGTAAACCGCCTATATGGCTCATGCGCCAGGCAGGAAGATATCTCCCCGAATACCGCGCCATCCGCGCCACCGCCAAAAGCTTTCTCGATTTTTGCTACACGCCGGCGCTGGCGACCGAAGCCACTCTGCAGCCGATTCGTCGGTTTGGTTTCGACGCAGCCATCCTTTTCAGCGACATCCTTGTCGTTCCAGACGCTCTCGGCCAACGGGTTTCCTTCGAGACCGGCGAGGGCCCCCGACTTGACGCTCTGACCGATCCCGACGCCATCAAAGGGCTTTCCGAATTGTCGTTCGATCGTTTGGCGCCTGTCTTCGAGACGATTGACCGGGTCAAAAGCGCTCTTCCGCCGGAGACATCCTTTATCGGCTTCTGTGGCGCTCCCTGGACGGTGGCGAGCTATATGGTCGCCGGACGAGGCACCCCCGACCAGGCCCCGGCCCGGATTTTCGCCTATCAATATCCGGAAGCGTTCCAGTTGCTGATCGACAAACTGGTCGAGGCGTCGATCGCCTATCTGTCACGCCAGATAGAAACTGGCGTCGAGGCGGTGCAAATTTTCGATTCCTGGGCAGGCGTCCTGCCGGCCGCGGAATTTGAAAAATGGTGCCTGCTGCCGGTCGCAAAAATCATCCGGGGCGTACGGTCGCGTCATCCTCTCGCGCGAATCATTGCTTTTCCGCGTGGGGCAGCTTCCCACATCCCGTCTTTCGCGCTCAGCACCGGCGCCAACGCCATCGGTCTCGATACCGCTGTGGACCCGAGTTGGGCGAAAAAATATATCCCGCCGGACGTCGTACTTCAGGGTCATCTCGATCCGCTGGTTCTGATCGCCGGCGGCGCGGCGCAACAAGCCGCCGTCCGGGAAATCCTGACCGCCTATCGCGACCGGTCCCATATTTTCAATCTCGGCCACGGGATCTTGCCGCAGACGCCTATCGCGCACGTCGAGGGGCTGATTCGCCAGATTCGCTATTGGGAGGGTTGAATGTACCTATGGGTCAAGGTCGTGCATGTCGTTGCGATCATCTCCTGGATGGCCGGCCTTCTCTACCTGCCAAGATTATTTGTTTATCATTGCGCCGCCGAAACCGGCGGCGTTCAATCGGAAACCTTCAAAATCATGGAACGTCGGTTGCTCAAGGCGATCATGACCCCGGCCATGATCGCCGCCTGGGCGACAGGCCTATGGTTGGCGAGCGAAGCGGCTTTTTTCAAGGATCCGTGGTTTCATGTGAAACTGGCTTTGGTGCTGGGGTTAACTGCGGCGCATTGGCATTTCGCAGGGTTGCGACAGAATTTCGAACGTGACGACAATCGTCATTCCTCGCGATATTTCCGAATTTGGAATGAAATCCCGACGATCATGATGATTTTTATCGTCATCATGGTAATCGTCAAACCTATTTTTTAGAATTTAAATTATCTTGGCGCGCGTTTTGAAAGTATACGTTGCAAGGTGCGCCTATGCATATTGAGACGACGCGCAGTTTCTGAAACATTACGTTGGCAGAGTTCGTAAATTCTATGTATGTGCTCCCATCGCACGCGTTCGGCGGACATCGGGTTTTCGGGAGCATCGCCAGTTACGGTTCGATTGGAGTTCAGCAGCGCGTGGAATATTTCATCGGCGTCGGCGGGCTTGGCGAGGTAATCGAAGGCGCCGCGTTTTATCGCGATGACCGCCGACGAAATATTGCCATAGCCCGTCAATATGATGCCTCGCGCTTCCGGGCGTCGCGACTTCAACTCGCCAATGACGTCGAGACCATTGCCATCGCCGAGCCGCATATCGATGACGGCGAAAGCGGGCGGCGCCTTTTGCACAGCCGCAAGGCCTTCGATCACCGTTTCCACCGCTATGACCTGAAAGCCGCGCAGGGTCATGGCTTTGGCGAGACGATTCAAAAAAGGCTTGTCGTCGTCGACGATCAGCAACGTCTTGTCTTTCTCGAACAGAAGCTCGGCTTCGCTGGATCCGCTGAAAGTTTCCGACAATTCGTCCATAAGGCGCCCCGTTTGGGTCCATTTGGACCCGTGACTATCACAGCGGATGCAAATTTTTCAGTTCTAACGACCGGTTATGAATTTGAAGTCCGATTTCGACGGCGAACAACCGGTCGTTTTGCGCATCGGTCTACAGAGTCCAGTTTTCGAAACGACCGTGACGCCATTCGAGTTGCACGCTCGCTCCGCCCATTTCGCGGTTGGAAAATCTAATTTCCGCGCCGGTTCGCTCCAGCAGGGTTTTGGCGATGAATACGCCCAGGCCGAGGCCCGAGCCTTCTTCTGATTTCTGGCGCCGGTCGGCGCCGCTGGTGACATAAGGGTCGCCGATGCGGCCGACGATTTCGGAGGAAAAGCCCGGGCCATCGTCGAGGATGACGATTTGCACGAACGATTGAGTCCATCGGGCGTCGATGGTCACGGTTTTCCTCGCGAAATCGACGGCGTTCTCGAGGAAATTGCCGATTCCGTAGGTGATCGCAGGACTATGGGCGATCGAAGGCTCGTTTCCTTCTCCCTTCGCGTCGATGAAAATTTCGACGGGACCGCGCCGATACGGCGCGACGATTTGTTCGAGCAGCAGGCTTAATCTTGTCTGGCCGAAATGCCCGGGCTCTTCGGCTGCGAGCGAAGTCAGCCGTCCCAGAATTTCCCGGCACCGCTGGACCTCCTGCGTGAGCAGCGCGAGATCATCCGTGAATTCCGGCGGCAGGGAAGCGCGGGTCAACTCCCGCGTCACCAGCGTAATCGTCGCCAAGGGCGTGCCCAGTTCATGAGCAGCGGCGGCGGCGAGGCCATCGATCTGGGAAAGATGGTTTTGACGCTCCAAAACCAGCTCCGCCGCTGTCAAAGCGTGGCTCAGAGAGCGGGCCTCCCCCGCGACGCGCGATGCGTAAACGCAGATGAAGGCGCAAGCGACCATCAGCGCCAACCATAGACCCAGTCGGTAAAGCCGGGGCAAATCGATCTTTTGGCCGCTGTACCAGGGCAAGGGCAGGTGCTGGAGGGCCAGGATGCTCGCAGCAAGCGCGGTCAGAACCGCAATCAGCACGATTTTTCGGGGAGGCAGCGAGACTGCGGCGATGGTGACTGGGGCGAGGAAAAGAATGGCGAAGGGATTTTCAAGCCCTCCCGTGAGATAAAGCAAAGCGGCCAATTGCAAGACGTCGAAAACCAGCAGAGCGGTCGCCGGAGCGTCGGCCAATCGCAGGCTCTTGGGCGCCAGAAAATTAAACGCCAAGTTTAGCAGCGCTGAAATGCCGATGACGCTGAGACAGAGCGCAAGCGGAACCGGAAATTGCAACACCATGGAGGTTGCGAGCACCGTCGCCAATTGCCCGCACAAGGCCAGCCAGCGCAGTCTCGATAAAGTATCAATGCGCAGCCGGCGGGCGTCCTGCCCAAATTGCGTCGTGTAAGCGCTTGTTTCCATTTTGCTTCTTCGGGCCCCTTGTTGTTTCCTGGAAACAGCGAGAGGCCTGAAGCCTTTTTTGACCGCCTGTTCATTTCCGAAAATTAACGCATTTTCTTTGGAATATGACCTGGTTTTGGCGGCCGGGGCGACGAAAGGGCTGAATCTTCGCCACAGCCGATGTTTTCCCCTTGCGGCCCCAAACCTCAGGCGATTTGCTCTTTCGACCTGTCGGCGCGCTTGCGATCGTTGGGATCGAGAATGGTCTTGCGGAGGCGTATCGACTTCGGCGTGACCTCGACCAATTCATTATCCTCGATATAGGCGAGCGACTTTTCCAGTGTCATCCGGATCGGAGGCGTCAGCTTGACCGCCTCATCCTTGCCCGCCGCGCGAACGTTGGTCAACTTCTTGCCTTTCAGCACGTTGACTTCAAGGTCGTTTTCGCGCGTGTGCTGGCCGATGATCATTCCGGCATAGACCTTCGATCCCGGATCGATCATCATCGGACCGCGATCTTCGAGGTTCCACATGGCGTAGGCTACGGATTCGCCGGCGTCATTGGAGATCAGGACGCCATTGCGCCGGCCCTGGATGTCGCCCTTGTAGGGCGCGTAATCATGAAACAACCGGTTCATGATCGCAGTGCCGCGCGTATCGGTAAGCAATTCACCTTGATAACCCAGCAGTCCGCGCGTCGGGGCATGGAAGACCAGCCGCAGGCGATTGCCGCCCGACGGGCGCATTTCGATCATATCCGCCTTGCGTTCCGACATTTTCTGCACGACGACGCCGGAGAACTCTTCATCGACGTCGATCACCACTTCTTCGATCGGCTCAAGCCGCGAGCCGTCCTCGGCTTTCTGGAAGACGACGCGGGGACGGGAAATGCCGAGTTCGAAGCCTTCGCGGCGCATGGTCTCGATCAAAATCGCGAGCTGCAATTCGCCGCGGCCGGAAACGATGAACGAATCCGATCCCGGAGAATCCTCGATCTTGAGCGCGACATTGCCTTCGGCTTCCTTGTATAGGCGGTCGCGGATGACGCGGCTGGTCACCTTGTCGCCTTCGGTGCCCGCCAATGGCGAATCATTGACCAGGAAAGTCATCGACAGGGTTGGCGGGTCGATCGGCTGCGCCTGAAGCGGCTCGGTGACGTCGGTGGCGCAAAGTGTGTCGGCGACGTTGAATTTTTCGAGACCGGCGATGGCGACGATGTCGCCGGCTTCGGCTTCGTCGATGGGCTGGCGTTCAATGCCGCGGAAGGCGAGAATTTTCGAAACCCGGCCCTGTTCGACGACATTACCCTTGCGATCTAGCACTTTCACCGCCTGGTTCGGCTTGACCGAGCCGGCGAAGACGCGACCCGTGACTATGCGGCCAAGGTAGGGATTGGCTTCAAGCAAGGTGCCGAGCATGCGAAAGCCTCCCTCCTGGACGGTTGGCGCGGGCACATGTTTGAGCACGAGATCGAACAAGGTCGCCATGTCTTCTGTAGGACGGTCGGGGCTTTCCGCCATCCAGCCCTGTTTCGATGAACCATAGAGAATCGGGAAATCGAGTTGTTCGTCGTCGGCGTCGAGGGCGGCGAAAAGATCGAAAACCTCGTTGATGACTTCGCTCGGCCGCGCGTCGGGCTTATCGACCTTGTTGATCGCCACAATCGGGCGCAAGCCAATCTTCAGCGCCTTGCCGACGACGAATTTGGTCTGCGGCATCGGTCCTTCGGCGGCATCGACGAGAACGATGGCGCCATCGACCATCGATAGAATGCGTTCGACTTCGCCGCCGAAATCGGCATGGCCGGGCGTATCGACGATATTGATGCGGGTGTCTTTCCAGACGATCGAAGTCGCCTTGGCCAGAATGGTGATGCCGCGTTCTTTTTCGAGGTCATTGGAGTCCATGACGCGTTCGACGACGCGCTGGTTGTCGCGGAACGCGCCCGACTGGCGCAGCAATTGATCGACGAGGGTGGTTTTGCCGTGGTCGACGTGGGCGATGATGGCGATGTTGCGAAGCTTCATGGGAGCCTGGACTTTTGGTGCTTACCCGCGAAAAGAAGCAAGCTTTCCGGATTGGATAGGCGTTGAAAAAAGGTGAGAGGTTTCCGTCCCGGATTGGCTTGGGAAAGAAAGGCTCTGGCGAAAAGCGCGCCGCGCCAAATGCCGCCACGCGAAAAAGTCGTTGTCGTCAAAGACGGTTAGTCCATGACACGACCATGACGGCAATTTGCGCGACGAAGAACAGCTGCGGCTTGCTCTATACGAAAAGGGCCAATTTGAAAACCCGCGCAGCGAAAGGGCTGCGACGTCGAATTTGAAAATGTTACGCTTCAGGCCGAAGTTTGGCGTTGGTTTCCAGCAAACGCCGTGCGAGCTCGACGCGACGGTCGGCGATCGCCAGTCGCGCCTGTTGCACCGCCAAAGTCAAGGCAGCCAGCTGATGTCCGTCGAGCTTCGGCATTTGCGCTGCGGCGAGCGAGTGCGTCAGAATTTCATCGATTTCCAGCTCCAGGCGATTCAAGGTTTCCGCATCCGTGGCTTCGCGTCCCGCCTTCAATATGGTGAGGGCCTGCTCCATCAGCAGGTCGAAACGCGCATAGCCGCGCACCGTCATGCGGCTGGCAAGCGCCGCCAAGCTCGAGATCAGCACGCTGCCGATCATCGCGCCAATATAGATCATGTCGCTGTATTTCTCGAAAAAGGTCTCCTGTTCGCCATCGAGAAAGGCTGCGGAGCCGGGATGGGTCGGCAAAACCCCACCCTTGTCGGTTTCGGGCGCTTCGATCCGATTGGCGAGGGGCGCGGTCGTCGCCGCCGCCGCCCTGTTGGCGAGAATGAGACTGGTGAGGTCGCTGACCGTCGCATTGGCGAGGTCGTTGCTCGCGACGAGGCGGAGCGTCCCTCCAATGGTTTCGACATTTTCCATCGGACGGGAAGGCGAGCCGCCGAAAGCGCCGCGCAAGATTTCCGTCGCTTCCAAACCTGGAAAGCGTTTGGCGATGGCGGCGGCTTCGTGAATGGGAATGAAGTCGGGCGCATGCGGCGGCGTTGCATGGTTCGATAAAAGCTGAATGATTTCTGCTATTTGAGGCGAATCGAAAGCTCCAAAGGCGAGGACCGCGTCGATTTCCCCGGCATGAAGCAATTCGGGCAAACCGGCGAGATCCACCAATTTCCGGTCGATGGCGTCAGGCGGAAGCGAATATTGCATTTCGATCGTTTCAAGCAATTTTTGATTGGCGTCTCCCGAATTTTCCGACGCGACGATGGCGACGCGCTTGCCTTTGAGATCGGAGAAGTTGGCAAAGCCCGCGCCATGAGGGGCGGCGATCATCGCGAATTGGTGGGAAAGGATCAACGCTGTCGCGGCATTGGTCGGCATGGCGACGTCGGAACGCACAACGGCGAGATCGACGCCGCCCTCCGCCATTGCCTTGGCCGCAGCCCGCACATCAATCGCCGGGACCAGACGAAAACGAAGATCGGCGCGCGTCTTGATCATTTCCTGATTGAGCGCCACGAAAAGCTTCTGCGACTCCCCGCCGCGCGGGACTGCAACCGTCAAAACAGTCGGCCGCTCATAAAAATAGAGACCGACCGTGGTTAACGCCGCCAATCCGGTTCCCAGGGCTATGAGCAAAAGCTGAATGCGGCGCATTGCTCCTCGCGTGCGAAAGTCTTTCGGGGAGCAAAAAATCAGGGACTCGCGTCAATATTGCGGCGTCGCCGAAGCCGTTGCATCCCGGCGACGCAGCCGGCGTCCATCAAATTTTCGAAAGCTTGCGCTCGCGCTTCGCCAGCGTGCGCAACCGCAGCGCATTGAGCTTGATGAAGCCGGCTGCGTCGCGATGATCATAGGCGACGGCGCCCTCCTCGAAGGTCACGAGATCCTGATCGTAGAGCGAATAGGCGCTTTCGCGGCCCACCACCGCGACATTGCCCTTGTAGAGTTTCACGCGCACCCGGCCGCAGACCTTTTCCTGGCTTTTGTCGATCAGGCCCTGCAGCAGTTCGCGTTCGGGCGAAAACCAGAAACCGTTGTAGATGAGCTCGGCATATTTGGGCATAAGCTCATCCTTGAGATGCGCCGCGCCCCTGTCGAGCGTGATCGATTCGATGCCGCGATGGGCGAAATAGAGGATGGTTCCTCCTGGCGTTTCATACATGCCGCGCGATTTCATGCCGACGAAACGGTTTTCGACCAGATCGAGACGGCCGACGCCATTGATTCGGCCGAGTTCGTTGAGCCTTGTCAGGAGTTGGGCGGGGGAAAGCCTTTCGCCGTCGATGGCGACCGGATCGCCGCTTTCGAAATCGATCGAGATATAGGTCGCCTTGTCAGGCGCCTGTTCGGGATCGACCGAGCGCGAATAGACATAATCGGGCGTCTCCTGCGCCGGGTCTTCCAGCACCTTGCCCTCCGAAGACGTGTGCAGAAGATTGGCGTCGGTCGAGAACGGCGATTCGCCGCGCTTGTCTTTCGAAATTGGAATCTGATGCTTTTCCGCGAAGTCGATCAGGGCGGTGCGCGAGGTCAGATTCCACTCGCGCCAGGGCGCGATGACCTTGATGTCGGGCTCCAGCGCATAATAGGCGAGTTCGAACCGGACCTGGTCATTGCCCTTGCCGGTGGCGCCATGGCAGACCGCGTCGGCCCCGACTTCGCGCGCGATTTCGATCTGGCGTTTGGAAATCAGCGGGCGCGCGATGGACGTGCCGAGCAGATACAGTCCTTCATATTGTGCGTTGGCGCGAAACATCGGAAAGACGTAGTCGCGCACGAATTCCTCGCGCAGATCCTCAATGAAAATATTTTCCGGCTTGATGCCCAGCAATTCCGCCTTTTGGCGGGCCGGCTCCAGTTCCTCGCCCTGCCCGAGATCGGCGGTGAAAGTGACCACCTCGCAGCCATAGGTCGTCTGCAGCCATTTCAGGATGATCGAGGTGTCGAGGCCGCCGGAATAGGCGAGGACGACTCGTTTGACACAGTTTTCGGGTTTCAGCATGGGGCTTGGGATCCACTGGAAAAATCGGCGCGACTATAGGCGCACGCGCTCAAGGCGCAAGCCCGCCGGGTCTATGGGTCGGAACGGCCCAAAAAAAATACGGAGAAATCAAGCTTCTGCGTTGAAGGCCGCGAGGGCCGCCATATTGACGATGTCCGAATCCTTGCCGCCGAGCTGGACGACCTGGACGGACTTGTCGAGGCCGACCAGCATGGGTCCGATGACGGTCGCTCCCCCAAGCTCCAGCAGCATTTTGGTCGCAATCGAAGCCGAATGATAGGCCGGCATGATCAGGACATTGGCGGTGTCGGTCAGGCGGCAAAAAGGATAGAGCGCCATGGCCTCCTTGTTGAGCGCCACGTCGGCGGCCATTTCGCCGTCATATTCGAAGTCGACGCGGCGTTGGTCGAGCAGCCGAACGGCGTCCTTGACCCTTTTCGAACGATCGCCTGGCGGATGGCCAAAGTTGGAAAAGGCCAATAGAGCTACTCGCGGCTCATAGCCGAGGCTGCGGGCGAAGCCGGCGGCCTCGATCGCGATTTCGGCGAGATCCTCGGCTTCCGGCATTTCGGTGATGGCGGTGTCGGCGACGAAGATCGGGCGACCACGCGCCAGAATCAGCGACACGCCGATCAGCCGACGACCGGGCCTGGTGTCGATCACACGCTGGACTTCTTCGAGCGTGATCGAAAAATTGCGGGTGACGCCGGTCACCATGGCGTCGGCGTCGCCGGCGGCGACCATGGCCGCGGCAAAATGGTTGCGATCGTTGTTGATGATGCGCTGGCAATCGCGAACCAGAAAGCCTCTGCGTTGCAGGCGCTCGTAAAGCGTCTGCGCATAGGCATTGGTGTGCGGGGAAATGCGGGCGTTGTGAATTTCGATGAGTTTTTCGTCGAGTTCGAGACCGGCCCGCGCGGCGGCTTCGGTCACGCGCGTCACGCGTCCGACCAGAAGGGCCGATCCGAGCCCCTGGTTGACAAAGGTCAGGGCGGCGCGAATGACCTGTTCTTCCTCGCCTTCGGCGAAAACCACGCGCTTGGGATTGCGCTTCACCCGGTCCATGATCGATTGCATCAGGCCGGCGACCGGATCGCGCCGCGCCGAGAGTTCGGCGCGATAGGCTTGCATGTCGACGATCGGCTTTTGCGCCACGCCCGTATCCATTGCGGCCTGGGCGATGGCCGGCGGCACCACGGAGATCAGCCGGGGGTCGAAGGGTACCGGGATCAGATAATCCCGGCCGAACCGGGGACGTTCCCCTTGATAGGCGCGGGCTACGTCGTCGGGCACGTCCTCGCGCGCGAGTTGGGCGAGGGCGTGCGCCGCCGCGATCTTCATCTCCATGTTGATGGTCTTGGCCCGCACGTCGAGCGCGCCACGAAAAATATAGGGAAAGCCGAGGACATTATTGACCTGGTTGGGATAATCCGACCGTCCGGTGGCGACGATGGCGTCGGGACGCACCGCATGGGCGTCCTCCGGCGTGATCTCCGGATCGGGATTGGCCATCGCGAAAATGATCGGATTGGCGGCCATCGACCGGACCATGTCCTGCGTAAGAGCGCCTTTGGCGGAAAGGCCGAAGAAAATATCCGCGTCCTCCATCGCCTCGGCGAGGGTGCGCCGGTCGGTCTCGACGGCATGGGCCGATTTCCATTGGTTCATGCCTTCGGCGCGACCCCGATAGACCACGCCCTTGGTGTCGCAAAGGGTGACGTTTTCCGGCGCGAAGCCGATGGCCTTGATCAGGTCGAGGCAAGCGATGCCCGCCGCGCCAGCGCCGTTGCAGACCAGTTTGGTCTTGCGGATGTCGCGGCCGGTGAGATGTATGGCGTTGATCATGCCGGCGGCGGCGATGATTGCGGTCCCGTGCTGGTCGTCGTGAAAGACGGGAATGTCCATCAATTCGCGCAAGCGCTCCTCAATGATGAAACATTCCGGCGCCTTGATGTCTTCGAGGTTGATGCCGCCGAAGGTCGGCCCAAGGAAGCGGACGGCGTTGATGAATTCGTCCGGGTCTTCCGTATCCAGTTCGAGATCGATTGAATCGACGTCGGCAAACCGCTTGAACAGGACCGATTTGCCCTCCATTACCGGTTTGGAGGCCAGCGCGCCGAGATTGCCCAACCCCAGAATCGCCGTGCCATTGGTGATCACGGCGACCAGATTGCCCTTGACGGTGTAGTCATAGGCCTTGGAAGGATCCTCGGCGATGGCGTGCACCGGCACGGCGACCCCCGGTGAATAGGCCAGCGAAAGGTCGCGTTGAGTCGCCATCGGCTTGGTTGGCGCGATCTGAAATTTGCCAGGCCTGCCACGGGAATGGAATAGCAGCGCTTCCTGATCCGTAAAGGTCGGCCGCGCGCTGCGGTTCGGCAGGATGTCGGACATGGGCGATCTCAATTTGGCTCGAATGTAAGACGCGAACTTAGCCGCGCCATGCGGCAGTTCACAAGCAGTCCTTTAGATAAAATGGCGGACTCTCATGACTTTGCGCTGTCGCTTTCCCCAGCCAAGTCGGAAAGACTTGGGAAAACCGGGCGGTCATGAAGGATGCGGGATGCGGGGCGGGCGCGGCTTTGCTAGCTTCGTTCCTCAGCGCGGATCGGGGAAAAGATGAGCGACATGGACAGGCCCGACGTGGCGACGGATGGCGAGTCAGAACGACCGGATGGCGTCGTTAAAACCCCTCTGCGGTCGAAAGACAAGGAGTTGGCAAAACAAAAAGCCGACCCCGGCGAGCGCGTGACGCCGATGATGGCGCAATATCTCGAAATCAAGGCCGCCAATCCGCGCTGTCTGCTGTTTTACCGCATGGGTGACTTTTACGAGCTTTTTTTCGAGGACGCCGAAATCGCGTCGCGCAGTCTGGGCATCGTGCTGACAAAAAGGGGAAAGCATCTCGGCGAGGACATTCCGATGTGCGGGGTTCCGATCGAGCGGTCGGACGATTATCTGCAACGCCTGATCGCCTCGGGTCATCGCGTCGCCGTCTGCGAACAGGTCGAGGACCCCGCCGAGGCGCGCAAACGCGGACCCAAATCGGTGGTGCGCCGCGATGTCGTCCGGCTGGTGACGCCCGGCACCTTGACCGAGGAAAGGCTGCTCGAACCGGGCCGCGCCAATCTGTTCGTGGCGCTCTCCCGCCAGCGCCTCAATGAGGCCAACTGGCTGTTCGGCCTCGCCGCCGTCGATATTTCGACCGGCGTGTTCGAGGTTTTCGAGACGGATGTCAGCGGCCTCGCGGCCTTGCTGGCTCGGCTGGAGCCCCGCGAAATCGTCGCCCAGGACGCGCTGCTCGCCGACGAAGGCCTGGCGCGGCTCCTCAAGGAGACGGGCGCCTCGATCACGCCGCTCGGCCGCGCGAGCGGCGAAGGCGCGGTCGCGGAACGGCGTCTGCTCGCGTTTTACGGCGTGGCGACTCTCGACGGTTTCGGTCCGCTGACCCGCGCCGAAATCAACGCCGCCGGTCTCGCCGTCGCCTATGTCGAGCGAACGCAGTTTTCGGCGCGTCCCCGCCTGTCGCATCCCAGTCGCGCGCAAATCCAGCAGACCATGCAAATCGACGCCGCGACGCGCGCCAGTCTCGAACTGGCGCGCACGCTTGCCGGCCAGCGCGCCGGTTCGCTGCTCGCCACGCTCGACCGCACGGCGACGCCACCCGGCGCCCGCCTGCTGGCCGAATGGCTGGCGGCGCCTTTGCGCGACAGCGCGAAAATCGTCGCAAGGCAGGACGCCGTCGCCTTTTTTGTCGAGGACCCGATTCTGCGAAACGATATAAGGCAAAGTCTGAAGGGCGTTCCGGACATGATGCGGGCCTTGGGGCGGCTGGCTCTGGAGCGCGGCGGTCCGCGCGATCTCGCGGCCTTGCGCGACGGCCTGTTTGCCGCGCGCGATTGCGGGCTTCGATTGCAGGCGAAAAATCCGCCCTATCTGCTGGCCAAGGCGTCGGGTTTTCAGGCCGGCGTCGATCTGACCCTGCCGCAAAACCTTGGCGCGGCGCTCGCCGACCAATTGCCGCTGGACCGGCGCGACGGGGGTTTCATCCGCGCCGTTTTCGAGGCCCGGCTCGATGAGATCCGGGCGCTGCGCGACGAAAGCCGTCGCGTTGTCGCGGCCTTGCAAGGCAAATATTGCGAGTTGGCGGAAACCCGCCAGCTCAAGATCAAACACAATAATTTCCTCGGCTATTTCATCGAGGTCGCGCAGGCGCAGGGCGAGAAACTGTTGCGGCCGCCGCTCGATGCGACCTTTATTCACCGCCAGACCATGGCCGACGCCATGCGCTTCTCGACGAGCGAACTGGCGGAGCTGGCGGGAAAAATCGCCAATGCCGCCGGCGAGGCGCTCGCGCTGGAACGGTCGCTGTTCGATCTCCTGGCGGCGCAATCGCAGGCTCGCGCGGCGGAAATCGAGGCAGTGGCCAAGGCGCTGGCGGCCGTCGACGTGCTCGCCGCGCTCGCCGAAACCGCCGCCGACGCGGACTGGGTTCGGCCCAAAGTCGATGAAAGTCTCGATTTCGAGATTATCGGCGGCAGGCATCCGGTGGTCGAGGAGGCCTTGCGTTCGCGCGGCGTGGCCTTCGTGCCCAACGATTGCGATCTGACGGGAAAAATTGGCAAGGATCGAGCCCGATCCGGCGGCAAGATCGCCGTCGTCACCGGACCGAACATGGCGGGAAAATCGACGTTTTTACGCCAGAACGCGCTGATCGCGGTGCTTGCGCAGATCGGCTCCTTCGTCCCGGCGAAAAAGGCGCGGATCGGCGCGATCGACCGGCTGTTCTCGCGTGTCGGCGCGTCGGACGATCTGGCGCGCGGACGCTCGACCTTCATGGTCGAAATGGTCGAAACCGCCTCCATTCTCAATCAGGCGAGTGAAAGATCGCTCGTCATCCTCGACGAAATCGGGCGCGGCACGGCGACCTATGACGGCCTTTCCATCGCCTGGGCGGTGATGGAGCATCTGCACGAATCCAATCGCGCCAGGGCGCTTTTCGCCACCCATTTTCACGAATTGACTCATCTCGGCGAGCGCCTGCCCCGCCTCGCCAATCTCTGCATGCGCGTGACCGACTGGAATGGCGAAGTGGTCTTCCTGCATGAAGTGGCGAAAGGCGCCGCGGACCGTTCCTATGGCGTGCAGGTGGCGCGGCTTGCCGGGCTGCCGCCAAATGTCGTCGAGCGCGCCCGCCATATTCTGGCCGAACTGGAGCAGACCGACCGCCGTGCGCCGGTCGAGCGACTCGTCGCCGATCTGCCGCTGTTCGCCGTTCCGGAGCCGCGCGTTCCGGTGCCGGCGAAACCCGACTCGGTGCGCGCCGCGCTCGACGCGCTCAATCCCGACGAAATGACGCCGCGCGCCGCGCTGGATGCGCTTTATGCACTGAAAAAAGCCGCCGAATCGTGAAAAAGACTTGACGATGCAAGTACATCATCTTTGGCAAGTACTTTTTTAATTTCATCCCCGTTTTTCACATTAATCCCCAGCTATTGTGGATAGTGTGGACGAATGCTCACGTGGTGGAATTGACCTCCAAAAATTCGAGACTCTTGTCCCCGAATCACACATTCTTGCCCCGTTAGGCCGACGAATGGGACGAGGCGGGCACCCCTACCAAAGAGACCCGCCCCGCTCAGTTACCATTAGGTGACCCTAGCTGGCGCACCCAGGAGTGCGGTTCCCGATTCGTCGCGGGGGCCGCACTCGCGCATCCTATCTCAAACACTGCCGGTAGCAATTCGTTAAAATGCCAGCGCGCGTCAAATCCCAACCATCGGCGACAACTATGCCACAGTGATAATTACCCCTGAAGGCCCGAATCAATTCGGGTTTTCGAGGCTGAACATTTCCGCTTTTTCGTCATAGGCGAAAAGCTCGGCGTAGCGCGCCCAGGAAATGACGGTCTCCAGAGTCAGTTCGGCGTAATCTTCCGACATGTAATCTTCGAGCTCATTGCGGAATCGCGCCGCCGGCGCCGAATGGCTCGGACGCTCGTCGAGGACGCGCCGGATCAGGCTGATGATCGGCACGTAATTGATCAAATGCTGCGAAAACATCCTCTTGCGCGCGTCCGTGTCGAGATCGGCGAAGGCCCGACCCGCCTCCGACAGCAGAAAATCGCCTTCGCTCAAAATGCCGAAACGCAGCAATTGCAAGGCTTCGGAGAGGTGGAACAATTCATCCGCCTCCATTTGCAGGCGGTCGGCGAGGACCGGCAGGTCGGCGCGGCCATTGAACGGCGCGGCGGCGACGGCCTCGATCAGGCCGGCGAGAATATTGGTGGAGACCGGGTGCAGCACCATGCCGACGCCGGTTCCTGGAATGCCTTCGCTCGAAGAAGGACGCGGCTCCGCCCTTTGCGTCATGCGGGCGTAAATGCTGTCCACCAGCGCCCGGAAGGGCGGATCGAGACGTTTGCGCGGATGCGGCAGATCGACCTTCAATTCGGCGGCGATACGGCCCGGATTGGACGAAAAAACGAGGATGCGGTCGCACATCAGCACCGCCTCCTCGATATTATGCGTGACCATCAGCACGGATTTCATCGGCAGGCGGCCTTCGACCCACAGATCGATAATGTCGGTGCGCAGCGTTTCTGCGGTCAGGACGTCGAGCGCCGAAAAGGGTTCGTCCATCAGCAACAGATCGGGATGGACGACCAGCGCGCGGGCGAAGCCGACGCGCTGGCGCATGCCGCCCGACAATTCCTTGGGATAGGCCGATTCGAAACCGTCGAGGCCGATCAAGTCGATCGCGGCAATGGCGCGCTTGCGCTGTTCCGGTTTGGCCACCCCGAGCGCGTCTAGGCCGAGTTCGACGTTTTCCAGCACGGTCAGCCAGGGAAAGAGCGCAAAAGACTGGAAGACCATGGCGATGCCGCGCGGCGGACCGTCGATGGCCTCGCCGCGACAGACGGCGTCGCCGGAGGACGGCTTCACCAGGCCGGCGATGATGCGTAGCAGGGTCGATTTGCCGGAGCCGGAGCGGCCGAGCAGACCGACGATCTCGCCGGATTTGATGGTGAGATTGACGTTTTCGAGAACGACCAATTCGTCGCCATTGGCCTTGGCGAAGCTGCGGTTGACGTTTTTCAGGTCGATCAGCGCCGCATTGGCGCTGGGGTTGACGACGTCGAGCATGAGGATCTCCGAAGCCGGGGTTCAACCCAGGCGCAGGCGGTTTTCAGCGTAAGCGTAAAGTGGTCGCCAAAGCAGGCGATTGAACAGGGTGACATAGATCGACATCACGACGATGCCGAGCACGACGCGCTGGAAATCGCCGTCTTCGGTCGCCTTGGCGATATAGGAGCCGAGCCCCACCGCATGGAGCTTGATGTCGCCCCAACTGGCGACTTCCGCGACAATGGCCGCGTTCCACGAGCCGCCCGAAGCCGTGATCGCGCCGGTGATGTAATAAGGGAAAATTCCCGGCAGGATGACATAGCGCCACCATTTCCAGCCGCGCAGGTGAAAGCTCGTGGCCGCTTCCTTCAAATCGCCGGGAAAGGCCGTCGCGCCGGCGATGACATTGAACAATATATACCATTGCGTGCCTAGAACCATCAGCGGACTGAGCCAGATATTGGCGTTCAGGCCGTAATGGACGATCAGCACCACGGCGGCCGGGAACAGGATATTGGCCGGAAAGGCGGCCAGGAACTGCGCGATCGGCTGGACTTTTTCCGCCACTGCGGGCCGCAGGCCGATCCAGACGCCGATCGGCACCCAGATCGCGGAAGCGATGGCGATCAGGACCGTCACGCGAATCAGGGTGTAAAAGCCGTCGATGAGGGCGGTCTGGACGTCGGACCAGTGCAGGGTCTCCCCGATGAACTGGACGACAATGAGGCCCAGCCAGAGGGCGCCTCCGAAAATCATAGCGATCCAGATGGCGTCGATCAGCCGGGGGGACAGGTTGAAGTTGAATTTCAGCCGCGAAAAATCGGGTAGCGGCAGGCGAATGCGGGTGGTCGATTCGACCGCGCCGGATATTCTCGACGCCAGCGTCCTTAGGAAACGCGTCTGTCGGAACAGATTGAGTAGCCAGGAGGTTGGCGCTTCCGCCGAGGCGGTCTGTTCGAATCGGAACTTGTCGGCCCAGGCGACAATCGGGCGAAACAACAATTGATCGTATATGATGATGACGACGAGCATGGCGAGGACGGCATAGCCGACCGCCGGGAGGTTCTGCTCCTTGATGGCGGTGGCCACATAGGCGCCGACTCCGGGCAGGGTTACGGTGGTGTCGCCGACCGTGATCGCTTCCGATGCGACGACGAAAAACCAGCCGCCCGACATCGACATCATCGTGTTCCATACCAGGCCGGGCATGGCGAAGGGGACGTCGAGGCGCCAGAAACGCCGCCACCACGACAGGTGGAAGCTCTGCGTCGCCTCTTCCAGATCCTTGGGCACATTGCGCAGCGACTGGTACATGCTAAAGGTCATGTTCCACGCTTGGCTGGTAAAGATGGCGAACACCGAAGCCAGTTCCGCGCCGATGACGCGGCCTGGAAACAGATTCATAAAAAACACGACGGTAAAGGTCAGAAAGCCGAGAATCGGAACCGACTGGAGAATGTCGAGCACCGGAATCAGAACCATTTCCGCTCGACGGCTTTTGGCGGCGAGCGTCGCATAGACAAAGGTGAAGAGGAGCGAAGCGACGATCGCGGCAAGCATCCGCAGGGTCGTGCGCAAGGCGTATTCCGGCAGACTACGAGGATCCAGCGAGATCGGCGTCGAATCGAGAACCGTCAGCGGCGCGTCGGCCTGATGGGCGCCGTAGGCGACGATCACCAGGATTCCGACCACCAGCGCCAGCGCCGCAAGGTCGAAAAGATTGGGGGCAAGAGCTCGGCCCAGGGCGGTCGGTGGCGCGCGGTTCGGCACAAGCGCTTGTCCTTGCATTCAAAAGCGGGGCACACGAGGGCAGGGAAGACCAGACCAGGGCGTATTGCGGCGGAAGCTGTTGACCTGCGGCTTCTCGATAGCCGAACGCGCGCGACAATAATATGACATTTTCACAACCGGAGACGCTCAGGGTCAGAGCGCTGAATTGGTCAAAATCATTTTCAACGGCTGGCGGTCAATTTCTCTGCAAAATAGCCGATGGTCCTCGAATAGATCGACGATTTGTTCCAGGCGCGGAGGGCCTCCATATTCGCGCTTCCCTCGCCCCAGGGCTGGCCCTTTTGCCAACCGTTCTGCTGGAGAAAGTTGGCGGTCGAAGCGAGCACGTCGGCCTTGTCGTGGATGAGATCGGAGGCGCCGTCGCCATCGAAATCCACAGCGTATTTCAGATAGGACGAGGGCATGAACTGGGTCTGCCCGATTTCCCCCGCCCAGGCCCCTCGCGCGGCGACCGGGTCGATGTCGCCACGCTCGACGAGCTTGAGCGCGTCGATCAATTCGCCGCGAAACTGCGCCGAACGGCGACAATCCCAGGCCAGGGTCGCCAGAGATTCGATGGTCGGAAAATTGCCCATATAGGCGCCGAAATCGGTTTCCAGACCCCAGATGGCGACTAGAACCGGACCGGGAACGCCATATTTTTCCTCGATTTTTGAAAACAGCGCGGCATTCTGGCTCAATAGCTGCGCCCCTTTGTGCAGGCGGAAGGCATTGACCATCCGGCCCGAGAATTCCTCGAAAGATTGATGGAAAACCTTCTGGCCGCGATCGTGGGAAATGACCGAAAGGTTGTAGGAGACGCCGGAGAGACCCGAATCGATCGCGCTTTGCGACACGCCGGCTGAGGCGGCCTCCTGGCGAATCTGGCTCAGGAAGCCGTCAAATCCCGCCGCGTCGCGACCGCACTCCGCCGCGCGGGCGGGGTGCCCGGCAAGCAACGCCAAGAGCCCGATCGCCGCGAACATATGTCGCGGAGAATGGGCAAGAGCGGGAATTCCGGCGGTCATTGGCGTCCTCGATTTGTGACGTTTCCGTGGTTATCCTAACGACCCGTCGCGCCACGCGAAACCAATTCATGACCCGACAAGCGGAAAACATGTTCGTTAAACGTTCTTGCCTGCCTGAATGACCTTGGGTAAGCTTACGCTTACGGTCGGGAGAGGGACGATGGTCGTACGCGTGGCGACGGTGGCTTTCGAGGGCGTTGAAGCGCGGCCCGTCGATGTCCAGGTCCAGATTTCCAACGGCAATGTCGTTTTCAACGTGGTTGGCCTCGGCGACAAGGCGGTGGCCGAATCGCGCGAACGCGTCCGCTCCGCTCTGGTCGCTTCGGGCCTCGCCCTCCCCCCCAAGCGCATTACCGTCAATCTCGCGCCGGCCGATCTGCCGAAGGAGGGCAGTCATTACGATTTGCCCATCGCCCTCGGTGTGATGGCGGCGATCGGGGCCATTCCCTTTGACGCACTGGATGGATTCACGGTTCTCGGCGAACTGGCGCTCGATGGCACGCTCAGCCCGGTGGCCGGCGTGCTGCCCGCCGCGGTGGCGGCCAATGCGCGCGGACGTGGCTTGATCTGTCCGGCCGAATGTGGACCCGAGGCCGCCTGGGCGTCGGGCGAGATTCCGATTTTGGCCCCGCGATCGCTGCTTCAGCTGGCCAATCATTTTCACGGAACCCAGGTTCTTTCGCGTCCCTTGCCCGCCATCCGCGCCGCAACCGCGGAACTGGCGGACCTGCGCGACATCAAGGGGCAGGAAAGCGCCAAGCGCGCGTTGGAGATCGCGGCGGCCGGCGGCCACAACCTGTTGTTCAATGGACCGCCCGGCGCCGGCAAAAGCATGCTCGCCGCCCGCCTGCCGTCCATTCTGCCGCCGCTGACACCCCGCGAATTGCTGGAAGTTTCGATGATTCATTCGGTCGCCGGGGCTCTCGCGGGAGGCCAGCTCACCGACCGGCGTCCATTCCGCTCGCCGCATCATTCCGCCTCCATGCCCGCGCTGGTCGGGGGCGGCTCCCATGCGCGACCGGGCGAGATTTCTCTGGCGCATAATGGCGTGCTGTTTCTCGACGAACTGCCCGAATTTCAGGCGCAGGCGCTTGATGCGCTGCGTCAGCCGCTGGAAACGGGAGAGGTCGCTATCGCCCGCGCCAACCATCGCTGCGTTTATCCTGCGCGGTTCCAGCTGATTGCCGCGATGAATCCCTGCCGCTGCGGCCATGCGCTCGAGCCCGGATATTCCTGCCGGCGCGGCGACCCGAAAAACTGCGCCCAAGCTTACCACACGCGTTTGTCGGGTCCTTTGCTCGATCGCATCGACCTCCATCTCGAGGTCGCCGCCATCCGCGCTTCCGATCTGATCCTGCCCGCGCCATCGGAAGGATCTTCGGAAGTGGCGGCGCGCGTCGCCGCCGCGCGGGACATTCAGCGCGAACGCTATCAAGGCTTTGGCCAGCCGAATGTGACCTGCAACGCGGCCGCTCCCGCCGCTTTGGTCGAGCAGGTCGTCGCGCTGGACGAGGGCGGGCGCAATCTGGTGCGCGACGCATCGGAGCGGCTGCGCCTTTCCGCGCGAGGCTTTCATCGTATCCTCAAACTGGCGCGGACCATCGCCGACCTGCAGGGCGCGAAAAATGTCCTGCGGCCGCATCTGGCGGAGGCGCTCTCCTACCGCCCCGCCTCGGACCGCCACCACCGGGCCGCTTGAACAACGAAAGATTCAGCGGTTGAGCGCTACATTCGTTCCCGATCTTTTTCTGGTAGGCTTGGCCTCTCGATGTTTACGAAGGCGGCAATCGGTTTCCTACTTGCGGCGGCGACGCTCTGCCTGATGGGCTTGTCGTTGGTTTGGGTCCGCCGCGCCAGGCGGGCTCAAGAGCGCGCGGAAATCGAGCAGGAGCGCCTGCTCGACGAAATCTGGGAACTGAAATCGGCGGCAGGCGCGCTCGACAGGGCTGAAGCGGCCAACGAGGCGAAATCGCGGTTTCTTGCCACGGTCAGCCATGAGTTCCGCACGCCGTTGAACGGCATTCTGGGCATGACCGATCTCCTGGCCTCAACCTCCCTGACCGCCGAGCAATCGTGCTATCTGGAGGCGATTCGCCTATCTGGCGCGTCACTCTCGTCGCTGATCGATGAAATTCTGGATTTCTCGAAAATCGAAGCCGGCAAGCTCGAACTGAAGTTCGCGCCTTTCGATCTCCCGGCGCTGGTCGAAGGAATCGCCGAATTATTGGCGCCGCGCGCCCAGGGCAAGGGAATCGAGATCGCGAGTTGGGTCGATCCGCGGGCGCCGCGCCTGGTCGTCGGCGATGCCGTGCGCCTCGGCCAGGTTCTGCTCAATCTCGCCGGCAATGCCGTGAAATTCACGCGAGAGGGCGGTGTTGGCCTGCGTCTGTGCTATCTCCCCGACGGAAGTCTGCGATTTTCGGTCGCCGACACCGGGCCCGGTATTCCGCTGGAACGGCGACAATCCATTTTTCTCGAATTCGAACAGGCCGACAGCTCGTCGTCGCGCCGGCATGAAGGCACGGGTCTGGGTCTGGCGATTTCACGCCGGCTCGTCGATTTGATGGGCGGCGAATTGCGGCTCGAACAGGCGGGCGAGGAAGGCTCGATCTTCGCCTTCGCTATCGACTTGCCGCGCGCGCCCACGCAACGGAAGCGGGATTTTTCAACCGACCTGAGGGGGAAATCGGCGCTGGTCATCTCCGCTTCGCCTTTCGGAGCTCCATTTCTGATCGAACGTCTGGCCGAGTTGGGTGTGGAGGTCACTCGCGCCGAGGTCGAGGCCGCCGCCGTGCAGGCGCTCGAAAAATTTGGCGCCGACGCGCCTGATCTGGTGATCGTGGATTGCGCTTTCGGCGAGGGGGCCGCGCAACGTCTCGCCGAGGCGGCGCGGGCGGTCGGCGCGAAGAAAAGCTTTGTGCTGTTTTCCCCGTTCGAACGGCGGGCTTTCGGCGAGGCGATCGTCCAGGATTTCGACGGATGGCTGGTCAAGCCGATAAGACTCGAATCTCTCTCGAACAGGCTGAATTCCAAGTTCGTCGGCGCGAGCCGGTGCGAAGGATCCTTGCAGGGCTTCGAGGACGGTCGTCGCCTCGCGGGCCTCCGAATTTTGCTGGCGGAAGACAATGACGTGAATGCGCTTCTGGTCGAACGGCGCCTGCGCATTTCCGGCGCCGAAGTTTTTCGCGCCCATGACGGCGCCGAGGCGGTCGCCCTCGCCTGCAATTCTATCCAAGGCAAAGCCGCGCGATTCGATGCGGTCTTGATGGACATCCGGATGCCGAAGCTCGATGGCCTTGAAGCGGCGCGGCTGGTGCGCGCCGCCGAGGCCGTGGCAGGCGCTCCGCCAATGCGGATGATCGCCCTGACCGCCAATGCCTTCGACGAAGACAGGCAGGCGGCGTTTGGCGCGGGACTGGACGACTTCCTGACCAAGCCAATCGATCTGGAGGCGATGGTCCACGCAATCGTTCCGGAAATCGCGACCCGTCGCGATCGGGCAATCCTTCACTCGCGCAAATAGCGAGTCGAAAGTCTCGAGTCGCGCGAAAATCTGTCGCCCGCTTTCGCGCCCGTCGGGATTTCACCGGTCATGACCTCCCCGCCCGACCATTTGTCATATTTTCGTATCGAGATTGCTATATTTTCTCAAAATTCCCCTATAAAGGGCCTATCCGAACATGACGATCATTAAACGTCATACCAACGGACCGGCGTTCAAGGGTTTTTACTCTTCGAGGAAGTGTTTGCATGAGCGGATTGACCGTACTTGCGGGTCTGTCGGCGAAGATTCACTGGCTTCCCAAGAAGTCCAGGGAAAGCGCTCCGCGCCATTCGCGGCCATTCGGCGGCTGGGCGCCGAAGATTTCACATTCCGGCCTCGGCCCGTCGCTGGGCAGGTCGGGCTCCCTCGAGCTCCGGCTCGCCACCAGGAAATCCGAAATCCGCAAGGCGCAGAAACTGCGCTTCAAAGTATTCTTCGAGGAGGGCGGCGCAGCGGCCGACGGCGCGACGGCGCTGGTGCGACGCGATATCTGCCGCTTCGACCGGGTCTGCGACCATCTGCTGGTCATCGACCATGCGGCGCGCAATCGTTTCGGCAAGATCAAACCGCGCGTGGTGGGCGCCTACAGGTTATTGCGTCAAGAGGTGGCGCAGGCGAATTTCGGCTTTTACAGCGCGCAGGAATTCGATATCGGACCCTTGCTCGCGCAGCACCCGCAGTCCCGTTTCCTCGAACTGGGTCGTTCCTGTGTTCTGGCCGATTATCGGGGCAAGCGGACCATCGAAATGCTGTGGCGCGGCATCTGGGCTTATGTCAAACATTACCGCATCGACGCAATGATCGGCTGCGCCAGTCTGGAGGGGACCGATCCCGCGAAACTGGCGCCGCAATTGAGTTTTCTCTTTCATCACGCCAAAGCCGAACCGCAATGGCGGGTGCGGCCCTTGCCGGGTAGATTCACCCCGATGGATCGGCTTGCGCCGGCCGAAGTCGATGCTAAAAGGGCGCTGGCCGCCCTGCCGCCGCTCGTCAAGGGTTACATGCGCGTTGGCGCTAAATTTGGCGAAGGCGCGGTGATCGACCGTCAATTCGGCGTGACCGACGTTTTCGTCGTCATGCCGATCCAGGAAATCGAAGGGCGATATATAGAATATTTTGGCGCGCCGGAAGATTTACCATGTAAAGTCGCGTGAAGCGCAAATAAAAAAACCCGCCGGAAGGCGGGTTTTTCGTGTCCGATCAGCCAAACTCAGGAAAGATGCTGCGGCGGCTGGGCTTGAGCCTGTTGAACGCGCTGCGTATAGAGCGCCGCGAAATCGATCGGATCGAGATAAAGTGGCGGAAAGCCGCCGTTGCGCACCGAATCCGCCACGATCTGGCGGGCGAAGGGAAACAGCAGGCGCGGGCATTCGATCATCACAACCGGATGGGTCTGCTCGGCGGGAATATTCACCAGTCGGAACACGCCCGAATAGGTCAACTCGAACTTGAACAGCAGGTTGGGGGCTTCTCCGGCCGAGCCTTCGAGCAGCAGTTCGACCTCGAATTCCTGTTCGGCCAACTGTTTGGCGTTGACATTGACCTGGATCGAAATGTTCGGACCGGCCTCCTGCGGGCCGAGCGAACGCGGCGCATTCGGATTTTCGAACGAAAGATCCTTGCAATATTGCACCAGACAATTCAGCGCCGGCGCGGCGTTACCCTGTCCGCCGTTGGTATCGGTCATGAAAATCTCCTGAGTACCTTCCGGTCGGCGGCCCGAAAGACCGCCTCGGCTTTGTAATGGATGGCGGCGTCATAAATCGCGGCGGACAAGGCCAGCTTGCGAGCAATCGCAAACCAATACCATGTTCGACCCGAACAACAACCTGAACGCCCGGTAGCACGAAACACCACCTGAAAACAAGCCGCGCCGGCGCTCGGGCGCGGCAATTCTCTTCGGAGGAAGCGGCTTGATCATTACCGTGACGCACGAGCGACTTGCTCCGATCATGGCCTAAAACCAATCCGCAAGCTGGGTCCAAAAGCCAGATCGCCTTGCTGACGCCGTCTCTGCCTCGCGCTAACGCCTCAAAGTCTCTACTGGCCGATCGCAAGAAACCCATTCTTCCGGCGCCAGATCAATGATTCCGGGGCTTTCGCGACGGCGGGGCGCGCCTGACAAGCCTTCCCCGCCGAACCGGCGCGCCAGAATCTGCCGGACAGAGGGGGCGGCCAGGGCAAGGCCGACCAGATCGGAAATGAAACCGGGAATAATCAGCAAGAAAGCGGCGAGGGCGCGAATCAGTCCGTCGACCATGTCGCCCCTTCGCGGCCGCGCCCCGGAAATGGATGCGAGCAGGTGTTCTATGGCGCCTTGTCCGGTCTGGCGCAGCAGCACAAATCCCGCCAGCGATGTCGCCATCCCGAGCAACAGAGCGCCGCTGAAGCCTATATTCTCGGCGACGGCGACGAAAGCGGCGAATTCCAGCCCCAGCCAGGCGAAAAACCCGAAAATGAATCGAGACGTTAAAATCATCCGGCGATTCCTGCCCAAGGCCTCTGTTGCAGCGCCGTCCTTGCTGGCGCCACGCGACGATGTTACCCATCGACGCAAACAATATGGTTGGATCGGACCTTTCGCGCAATAGCGGTCCCAACCACAATACGAGGCGACGACATGCAACTTGACCCGGCCATGATCATTTTCGCTTTCCTGGCGATTTTTGTGCTTTGGAAGCTTCGCTCGGTCCTCGGCGAACGAACCGGCCTGGAGGGCCAGCGCGATCCGGGCCCGTCGCCGATTCCCGCGCCGCTTTCGCCGCCGTCGGCCAATGACGCGCGCTGGACCGAATTCGCGGACCGCGGAAGCCCGGTCTGGGCCGGCCTCGACGATATTGCGCGCGCTCAGCCCGATTTTGCGCCGCGCTCCTTCCTCGACGGCGCCTGCGCAGCCTATGAAATGGTGGTGCAGGCTTTTTCGCGCGGCGATGAAGCGGCTCTACATTCCCTCGCCAGCGAGGAGGTTTTCAACAGTTTCAAGGGTGCGCTCGAAGAGCGGACGCGTCGCGGCGAAACGATGGAGACGACGTTCGTCGGCTTCAATTCGGTCAAACTCGTCGAGGCGCGGGTGGAGCGGCCAAACGCCCTCATCGCCGTGCGTTTCGATTCGCAATTCGTCACCGTGACGCGCGCCTCCAATGGCGCGGTGATCGAAGGCGATCCGACCCAGCCATCCAACATCGTTGACATTTGGACCTTCGCCCGGCGCAACGACGCGAGCGGACCGAATTGGACCCTGGTTGCGACGACGCCGGCCCAATGATCGCGCGGCGCAGGCCAGAATTGAACGCAAGGACCAAGGGCGTCCGGATAGCCGGCGCCTTCACCCCCCTATGGGCCTTGTTCGGCCTCGTCGGCGCCATTTCGGTCGCGCCCTGCAAGGCCGGGGAGACCCGCTACCGGCTGGAGGCATCAAGCTTCGCCGCGCTGCCGGGATTTGCCGCTGACCGGCATGGCGAAGCCTTGCGGGCATTTTTAAAATCCTGCGCCGCGCCCGCGCATCGCGCGGCCGCGACCTCCATTCTCCGGCCAGGCGCTCTTAAGAACGCTTGCGTTGTGGCGGCGTCGGAAGAAAGCGCGACAAATCCCCGCGCCTTTTTCGAACAAAATTTCCAGCCCTTCCGCATCGTCGCCGAAAATACGCCGGAGGCTTTTTTTACCGGCTATTATCAGCCGGAGATTGCCGGCTCGCTGGTCCAGAGCGCGGAGTTTCCGACGCCGGTCTACGCCCCGCCGCCGGATTTGACGGCGCTGCCGGAGGGCAAGCGAGTCGGCGCCCTGGCCGAACTGACCGCCGCGCGGCGCGGACCCGATGGCGGCCTGACGCCCTATCCGGATCGCGCCGCCATCGAGGACGGCGCTCTGGATCATGTGCCAAGCGTGCGCAAACTAGTCTATCTGCGTGACAAGGCCGATCTGTTTCTGACGCAGGTGCAGGGTTCGGCTCGGGTGCGGCTCAACGACGGGCGCATCCTGCATCTGTCTTTCGCTGCGCGAAACGGCCAGCCCTACACGGCGATCGCCCGCGTTCTGGTGCAGCGTGGGGTGGCGCCTCCCGCCGAAATGACCATGCGGCGGCTCGTGAACTGGCTCCGCCGCAACGGCCTGGAGCGCGGCCAGGCCGGAGACGATCTGCTGCGGCTCAATCGGTCCTTTGTGTTTTTCGACGCAAGCATCGACAAGGACGCGGCCCGGCAACCGGCGGGCGGAAGCGGCGTAGGGCTGTCGCCATTGCGCTCCATCGCCATCGACGCCCATATCTGGCCCTACGGCCTGCCTTTTTATATCGACGCCCGCCTGCCCTGGCGCAGCGTCGAGCTTGAGCCGTTCCAGCGCCTGACGATCGCGCAGGACACCGGATCGGCCATCGTCGGGGCGGCGCGCGCGGATATTTTTTTCGGGCTGGGCGACGAGGCCGGGTCGCGCGCCGGCGAATTGCGCCATCATGGCCAGTTCTTCCTGCTGCTGCCCAAGGATTGAAAGCCAACGAGACGCCATGGATCGAGGGCGATGAAAAACGGCGACAACAAGCGCCCGTCTCGCAAGCGGCTCCTGTCATGGGAGGAGATCGCTCTGTGGCGCCACGCGACCGCCGATGTGAAGCCGCGGGGGAGGAAAGCTCCGCCAGAGAACCGGCCCGATTCCCAAGCGGAGCTTCCAACTCCGCTCGCCGCTAAATCTCCACCGGCTGCAGCCGCGCGAAAATTCCCTTCGCCGGCCGTCGTCGCGGCGCCGCAGCGGCAGGCGAAAGCGCCGGCGACCCCGGCGCCGCTCGCGCCTTTGGATCGCCGGCTGAAAAGACGTCTGTCCTCAGGCAGGGCGGAAATCGACGACGTGATCGATCTGCATGGCATGACTCAGGCGCAGGCGCACCGGGCGTTGAACACCTTCCTGTGGCGGGCGGCGGAATCGGGCGCGAAAATCGTCCTGGTCGTCACCGGCAAGGGAAAAATGCAGGGTGCGGGTTTCGACGGCGGCGAAACCGGCGTGCTTCGCCGCCATGCGCCGCATTGGCTGCGCGATTCCTCGCTTCGCTCTATTGTCCTGTCCGTCGAGGAGGCGGGTCGGCCGCACGGCGGATCGGGCGCGCTTTATGTTCGATTGCGCCGGCGCCCGCCGGTTTGAAGAAAGTCTTGACGGGATCGGCCCTTGCGGGCATTTGGCGGATCGGACCATTCAGGGGGACTCCCATGGCTGCGTATAAATTTGACGTGCTGGGCCTCGGCAATGCGATTGTCGATGTCATCGCCCCGGTCGACGAGGATTTTTTGATCGCCGCCCGCCTTCGCAAGGGCGGCATGCAACTGGTCGACGAGGCGCAGGCGGAGGCGCTTTACGACGCCATGGGCGCGACGACGATTGTTTCCGGGGGCTCCGCCGCCAATACAATCGCCGGAGTGGCGAGTTTCGGCGGCAGGGGCGCGTTTGTCGGCAAGGTTCGCGCCGACGAGGCCGGCCACGCCTTCGCCCATGACATCAAGGCGGCGGGCGTGCATTTTGCGACCCCGGCGACCCCGGCGGGGCCCGCGACGGCGCGCTGCCTCATTCTGGTGACGCCGGACGGGCAAAGGACGATGAATACTTTTCTCGGCGCCTGCCAGAACCTGACCTGCGAAGATATAGACGGCGCCGATGTCGCGGCCTCGAAAATCCTCTATCTCGAAGGTTATTTGTGGGATCCGCCGGAAGCGAAAAAGGCTTTTGTCGAGGCGGCGCGCATCGCCCATGACGCCGGGCGCGAGGTGGCGCTGACGCTTTCCGACCTGTTCTGCGTCGATCGCCACCAGCAGGAATTCTTGAGCCTTATCCGCGACGGCGTCGTCGATATTTTGTTCGCCAATGAATCGGAGCTTCACGCCCTCTATCAAACGGCGGATTTCGACGTGGCGCTGGCCGCCTTGCGCCAGGAGAATATTCTCGCGGCGGTGACGAGATCCGAAAAGGGCGCCATTATCGTCAAGGGCGCCGAAACCCACGTAGTGCCGGCGGCTCCGATCGAAAAACTGGTGGACACGACCGGCGCGGGCGACTTGTTCGCCGCCGGCTTCCTGACCGGCTACACCCGCAACGAACCGCTCGGCCGTTGCGCGCGCCTCGGCGCCCTGGCGGCCAGCGAAATCATTCAGCATTTCGGCGCGCGTCCGGAAATCCGCCTCGCGCGCCTGGCCGAGCAAAGCGATTATCTCCACGCGCTATGAGCGCCGGGAGTCGCCCGCGCGACGGGCGCGTCCGAAAAGTTTTGCGCCGGCTCAGTGGCGGAAGTGGCGATAGCCGGTCATCACCATGGCGAGGCCGGCCTCGTCTGCGGCCTTGATCACCTCGTCGTCGCGCATCGAACCGCCGGGTTGGATGACGGCGGTGGCGCCCGCTTCGGCGGCGGCGAGAAGCCCGTCGGCAAAGGGAAAAAAGGCGTCGGAGGCGACGACCGAACCCTTGGCCCAGCTTTCGGCGGCGCCCGCCGCTTTCGACGCCTCGGCGGCTTTCCAGGCGGCGATTTGCGACGAATCGACGCGGCTCATCTGGCCGGCGCCGATCCCGACCGTCGCGCCATCCTTGACGTAGACGATGGCGTTGGACTTGACATGCTTGGCGACGCGGAAGGCGAATTTGAGATCGGCGAGCTCCCTTTCGCTCGGGGCGCGGCGGGTGACCACTTTGAGGGCCATGTCATCGACGACGGCGTTGTCGCGCGACTGGAACAACAGGCCGCCTGCGACGGAACGCACGCCGAGGCCCCGCGAGCGCGGATCGGGCAGGCCGCCGGTCAGCAAAAGCCGGAGATTTTTCTTCGCGGCGATCAGGGCGATGGCTTCTTCATCTGCGTCGGGCGCGATAATGACCTCGGTGAAGATTTTGACGATTTCGGCGGCGGCGGCGGCGTCGAGCCTGCGGTTCAGGGCGACGATGCCGCCAAAGGCCGAGACGGGATCGGTGGCTTGGGCGCGCAGATAGGCTTGCTTTAGATCGGCGCCTTCCGCGACGCCGCAGGGGTTGGCGTGTTTGATGATCGCCACGGCGGCTGTGCGGGAAGGGTCGAATTCGCCGACGAGTTCGAAGGCGGCGTCGGTATCGTTGACATTATTATAGGAGAGTTGCTTGCCTTGGACCTGCCGCGCGGTGGCGACGCCGGGCCGCTCATCGCCGGTCTTGTAGAAACCCGCCGTCTGATGCGGATTTTCGCCATAGCGCATGGATTCGGCGAGTTTGCCGCCGACGGCCCGGAATTCGGGATTCTCAGCGCCGATCTCCTGCGCCAGCCAGTTCGAGATGGTCGCGTCGTAGACGGCGGTGCGCGCATAGGCTTTCTGGGCGAGTTTGCGGCGCAGACGTAGATCGAGCGCGCCGCCGTTCGAGTCCATCGCTTCCAGAATGGTCGCATAATCGGCCACATCGACCACAACCGCTACGTCCTGATGGTTTTTCGCCGCCGCCCGGATCATCGCCGGGCCGCCAATGTCGATATTCTCGATTGCCTCGTCCCAGTCGGCGCCCTTGGCGATGGTCGCCTCGAAGGGATAGAGATTGACTACGAGGAGATCGATCGGCTCGATCCCATGCGCCAGCATGGCCGCTTCATGTTCCGGGTTTTCGCGGATCGCCAGCAGGCCGCCGTGCACTTTCGGATGCAGCGTCTTGACTCGCCCATCCATCATTTCGGGAAAGCCGGTCAGGTCCGAGACGTCCAGCACCGGAAGTCCGGCGTCTGCGAGGGCCTTGCGGGTGCCGCCGGTCGAAACGAGCGCGACGCCGCGCTGGGAAAGGGCGCGGGCGAAATCGATCAGTCCGGTCTTGTCGGAAACGGAAAGCAGCGCACGTTCGAGGGCGCGTATATCGGACATGGCTTGAACTCTTGAGGTCTTGTGGTTTGGCCCCGGAACATGCCGCCCTTCGCCGGGGGCAAGGAGGATGGGAGGCAAGAAGGATCGGGGGCGGCAGGGTTCCGAGGCAGGACGGTTCGCCGGATGGCCGGAAAACCAGCCAAGGCGTATGGATGCGCGCCGCCCTTAGCATGTTTCAGGAAAAACGGAAATGCGCGCCCATGCCTGTTCGACGCCTTTCGATTCGTCGAACTCTTCGAGATTGTGACAAGTCGCCCGGGCGCCCGCAGTCAAGGAGCCTGCTCGACGGCCAGAGCGGCGGCGAGTTGCGGGGGCGGGACGCAAAAAGACCAGGCGACTTCATCAATGTCAGCGGCGACGCCATAAACCACGATCTGCTCGCAGGCGCGCGGGCCTTCGGGCGCCGCGAAATAGATGCTTTCCTCAATATCGACTGGCAATCCGCCCGCCTCGAAAGTCAGCGTCGCGCCCGAGGCGGTCCGCAGCAGCACCCCCTGCCCCTCCCAGATCGGGGCCAACGCGACGCCGGGGGCGATGTGAAAGCGGATGGCGTAATTCACGTCCGTCATTTCACCGCCGCGCGGCGCGACCAACCGGTCGCGGCCCAGCAAACGTTGGCCCTCGGCGGGCAAGGACAACCTTCTTTCGTGGATCACGCCGAACCGGCGCTGGTAGCCGTCATGCGAAGCGCCGACCGTCGTTCCTTCGGCGTTTTCCACCCGGGTCACCGGGACATGGACGGGACCGGCCAGAATTTCACCGTCGAACCAGCTCTCGACGCCAAGTCGGGCGCTGAATAGACAGGAGGAGGCATCGTTGATTGTCAGGGTCGAATGCGCCGCCGTGGTGCGGGCGCTGGCGCGAAGATCAGGGCGGCGCGGGCCGGGACTGCCGCAATTTACCACAATCCGCTCAATGCCGAGCGAAAACTCGAAGGACAGGCAGCCGGCATGGGCGCCGCCTGAGAACAGCGGCGGCGGCGGCGGCCCGGTATCGACGATGACCAACGCCTGCTCCGCCTCCATCCGCTGGTAACCGGAATAGCGCGCGTTGAAAACAGGCCGCCCGCGCGCGTCATCATAGGACAAGGCGATGGCGATTCGGTCGGGCGCGGTCACGCCCATGCCGTTGAAAAGGGCAAGGGCGCCTTCGGGATGGCGGAACAGCCGCAAGGCCGGGGTCATCCGGTCGATTGCGTTGAGCAGTTCCGGCGGCGGCGACATGCCGCGCGCCGCGAAGGCCTGGCGCAAGGGCAGGAGGTCGAACAGCAGGTCGACCAGCGTCTGTGGGTTGCGGCCGATCGGCCCGCCGTCGAGCAGAATCTGCCTTAGCAATTGCGCGTTCAGCGCGGAAACGGCGCCCTTGAGCAGCGGCGCGCCGCCCTGTGCGCAAAGGGCGAAGGAGGTCATGGCGATGGCGGCGGTCAATTGCAAGTCACCGGCGAGCTCGTCGTGGGCCTGCCGTCGCAACAGCCAGTAGCCGCGCGAAAGCACGCGGATGAAACGCCGGTAATCGTCGTAATCGACGCCTTCGAGCAACATGGGCGACTGGCTGAGCCACGAGAGCGTGCGCCGCGCCACGACGCCCGGCTCCCAGGCCGGCCAGTCGCGGGATCTGCCCGAAGTCGCGATGAATTCCTTCACCAAGGATCGGGCGTTGGCGCGCGCCAAGGCGGAATTGGCGGCGCGCAAATGCCGCAGCCAGCTGAAGCCGTGGAGAATTCGCGCCCATTCCGGCGACGGGGGATGGATCGAGAAAGGCGAGCGGCCATGCGAATTGACGATCTTGCCGGCGAAAGCATAATAGCCGGCGTAAATATCGGCTGCGGTGGTCGGATCGCCGGTGCGAATGTCCGGAGGCGCGATCAGCAGTCTTTCCGGCTGGCGCGCGCGCCACTGGCCGAGCGCCAGAAAGGGACGCGTCAGGCCCACTCGCAATTTGACGGCGCCGCGCGCGGCCAGCAGGCGGAAGATTTGCAGACGTTCGGCGAGAGGCGAGAAGCTTGAAACCGTCAATGGCGACCCATTCTCCGCTGCCCCGGCAACAGGCCGCCCTCGGCGCGAAGGCGTCCCCAGCCTTGGGAGAATGGCTCAACATTATTAATTAACAGCTAATTAACTCGCTTGAGGCGCGCGATGAAAAATCCGTCGAGGCCGCGCTGGCGCGGGTCTTCATGGGGCAGGAAACAGGGCAGAAGACGCAGGTCGCCTTCCGGCGTGGCCGCCTCCTCGGGCAAGCCCAGCGGGCCTGGATCGATCTTTTCGCGAATGATGTCGGGATTTCTGCGAAGCATGGCGGCGATCTGCGCCTCGCCCTCCTCCGGCTCCAGCGAGCAGGTGGCGTAAACCAGCCGGCCGCCCGGCTTGAGCAGGCTCAGGGCGCGGTCGAGAATTCGCGTCTGGACGGCTGCGAGCGCGGCGATGTCGCCGGGCTTCTTGGTCCAGACCACGTCGGGACAGCGCCGCGCCGTGCCGGTCGCCGAACAGGGCGCGTCGACCAGGATGGCGTCGAACGGCTCGGACCTGAAGCTGGCGGCGTCGCCGACGGCGATGACGGTTTCGAGCCGTAGCCGCGAAAGATTGGCCGAAAGTATTTTCAGGCGTTCGGCGGAGCGGTCGAGCGCGGTCACATCGGCGCCGGTGACGGCGAGTTGCGCGGTCTTGCCGCCGGGCGCGGCGCACATGTCGAGCACCCGCTCGCCGGGCCGCGCTTCAAGCAGGCGAGCCGGCAAAGCGGCGGCGGCGTCCTGAACCCACCACGCGCCGGCCTCATAGCCCTCCAGCTCGCGGATCGGCGCATGGGTTTGCAAACGAACGGAGCCGGTCGGCAGCACGCGGCCTCCCAGTTTTTCCGCCCAGCCCGCCGGATCGGCCTTGACGGTCAGGTCGAGCGTCGGCTCGTCGCGATTGGCCGTAGCGATGGCGTGCGCGCGGTCCTCGCCGTAGACTCGCCGCCAACGGGCGGAAAGCCAATGCGGCGTATCGTCCTCGAGCGGGTCGGACTGACCCAGAAATTCTTCGCGGCGGCGAATCAGATTGCGCAACACGCCATTGACCAGATTGGCGAAGGGCGCGCTCTTGGAGTCGAGCCGCGTCGCGCGCACGGCGAGATCGACGGCGGCGTGATCGGGCGCGTCGAGAAACAGAATTTGCGCGCTCGCCGCAATCAAAATCCATTCGAGCGCTCCGCAATTGCGCGGCAGGCCCTTTTCGACCAATTGGCTCAGGGCGAGGCGAATGGTGCCGAGGCGGCGCAAGGCGACGGTGGCGATAGAGCGCGCCAGACCGCGATCGCGTTCGTCTAGGCCGTTGACGCGCGAAGGCGCCGCTTCGACGGCGAAACGTTCGTCAAGCGCGTGGCCGCCCTGCACCACGTCGGAAATCACGGCGGCGGCGGCCACCCGCGCGGCGAGGCCGGGATGGGCCAGGGCTTCGATCGAAGCTTGCTCTTGCGAATAGGGCCTCGCAGCCGATCCATGCTTCGCGGGTCCGCCGGGGCGGCCGACAGATTTGCCGCCGGACGACCTGCCGCCGGACGACTTGCCGAAATTCTGGGTCATTCGCCCCGTAATCAAGTGGGAGTTGCGCGCACGCGGGTTTCGATTATGAATCGGCGTGAATTTTTTTACCACAGCGGAGCGTCGTTAGCCATGCGCGCCCCGGCGGGAAGCGAACGCGAACAGGAAAAGGCCCCGGCATGACGCAATCAGATCGCCTCGACAGCCAGAGCGAAAACGAGGCCCGGTCCACGGCCGTTGCCAAAACCTTGACCAAAACCTTGAGCCCACCGGCGCAACGCGCGCTCGACGAGGCCGAGGAACGTCGCCGCGAGGCCCCGCCGGTTCCCGCCTTGCCGCCGGAATTCAACGGCCCGAAGGGTCCGGAGCCGATCCGCTATGGCGATTGGGAGCGCAAGGGCATAGCCAGCGACTTTTGAAGGCTGGCGGACCATAAAATGGCCGATCTCAAACCGGCGCGGGGAACCATCGCTTCGGCCAGGGCCGGCGTGCGGCGGGTTTTCCGTTTCGCGCCCTCGCCCAATGGCTATCTTCATCTCGGCCACGCCTTTTCGGCCTTGCTCAATCGGCGGCTCGCCGAGGAAAGCGGCGGCCGGCTGCTGTTGCGCATCGAGGATATCGATCCTGAGCGCTCGCGCCCCCATTTCGAGGCGGCGATTATCGAAGATCTGGCCTGGCTCGGCCTCGCCTGGGAACAGACGCCGCGCCGGCAATCGGAGCATATGTCCGACTATCGCGCCGCGCTGGACCAATTGACGCGACGCGGCCTCGCCTATCCTTGTTTCTGCTCGCGCAAGGAGATCGCCGAGGCCTGCGCCGACCGCAAGGATTGGCCGCTGGATCCCGACTTTTCGCCACTTTATCCGGGCGCCTGCCGTCATTTGTCGATGGCGGAGCGCGCGTCCCGCATCGCTGGCGGCGCGCGGTTCGCGCTGCGGCTCGACATGGAGAAGGCCTTGGCGGAGGCCGCCGCGCCGCTGATCTATCGGGAATTCCACGAAGGTTCAGACGGCGCAGTCGTCGGCGCGGCGCCGGCGCTTTGGGGCGACGCGCCGATCGGACGACGCGACGCGCCCACTTCCTATCACCTCGCCTGCACACTCGACGATCACCTCCAGGGGGTCACGGACGTGGTGCGCGGGGTCGATCTTGAGGCGGCGACAGGTCTGCACCGGCTGCTGCAGGCTCTTCTTGGCTTGAGAACGCCAGATTATCGTCACCACCGGCTCGTGCGCGACGAACACGGACGCAAACTGGCGAAAAGCAAGTCGGCGGTCCCTCTGCGGGAGTTGCGCGCCAAAGGAACGACGCCGGAGGCCTTGCGAGCGTTCTTGGCTTTGGAGATGGGCCGGGACTTTTGAAAAAACCGACGGACAGGACTCCCCCATGCCGGAAAGGCCTGCCCGCGAAAACAATCAGGCGTCTTATTTCAAGGTTGCATGACAACATGCGTGCCAACGCTGACGCGACCGTAAAGGTCGGTGACGTCCTCGTTGAGCATGCGGATGCAGCCATAGGAGGCCCGGGTGCCGATCGAGCCGCGCATGGTCGGCGACGTGCCGTGAATGGCGATCTGGTCGCGATCGAGCGTCATGGCGGCGACGCCCATTGGATTGCGCGCCGAACCGCCCCGGATCAAATTGGGCAATCCGGGGTGATCGTGTTTGACCACGGCCGGCGGCGTCCAGTCGGGGTGGAAATATTTCCCCTGGATATGGGCCGATCCCAGCCATTCCTTGCCCGGTTTGGCGACGGCGACCGGATATTGGATGGCCGTTCCATCCGAAAGAATATAATAGAGTTTGCGCTGACTCATGCTGATGACGATCGTCCCGGCGTCATAGGCCGAGCGGAAGTTCACGACGTGGGTATTGGCCTGGGCGGGACCGATGGGAGCGGACAGGCCGAAGAGGCACGCGCCAATGAGCGCGCCGGTTTGAAAGTTCTTGAAACTGCGCATCGACAACTTACTCCGACGGAAGAACGTCGTCATCTGACGGCGATGCTTCAAAATTGCCGGCAAAAACTTTCCAAAACTAGCGTAACGGCGCCACAGCTCGCCCAAAATTCGCCCGAATGGTAAACTTCTCGTTGATTTGTTTCAGGCGCAAAAAAAAGCCGGGCGGATTTTTCCGCCCGGCTTTTGCATTTCATTTTCTAAGATGCGGGTTCAGCCGCCGCGATTCTGGATCAGGTCTTCGACAACGGTCGGATCGGCAAGGGTCGACGTGTCGCCAAGCGATCCGAAATCGTTTTCGGCGATCTTGCGCAGGATGCGGCGCATGATCTTGCCCGACCGGGTCTTCGGCAGGCCGGGCGAGAACTGAATCACGTCCGGCGAGGCGATGGGGCCGATTTCCTTGCGGACCCAGGCGACCAGCTCCTTGCGCAACTGTTCGGTCGGCTCGATGCCTTCCATGATCGTGACATAGGCATAAATGCCTTGGCCCTTGATGTCGTGCGGATAGCCGACAACAGCGGCCTCCGAAACGGCGGCGTGGGCGACCAGCGCGCTTTCGACTTCCGCAGTGCCCATGCGATGACCGGAAACGTTGATGACGTCATCGACGCGACCGGTAATCCAGTAATAGCCATCGGCGTCGCGACGGCAACCGTCGCCGGTGAAGTATTTGCCTGGATAGGTCGAGAAATAGGTCTGCTGGAAGCGCTCATGGTCGCCATAGACCGTGCGCATCTGTCCAGGCCAGGAATCGGCGATGACCAGATTTCCTTCGCAGGCGCCTTCGATGACATTGCCCGAGGCGTCCACGATCTGGGGCTGCACACCGAAGAACGGGTTGGTGGCCGAACCGGGTTTCAGCGCCGTCGCGCCGGGCAGCGGCGTGATGAGAATGCCGCCGGTCTCGGTCTGCCACCAGGTGTCGACGATCGGGCAGCGGTCCTCGCCGACCACCCGGTGATACCATTCCCAGGCTTCCGGATTGATCGGCTCGCCGACCGAACCGAGCAGGCGAAGGCTCTTACGCGAGGTCTTCTTGACGGGCTCCGCGCCCGCGCCCATCAGCGAACGGATCGCGGTCGGCGCGGTGTAGAAAATATTGACCTGATGCTTGTCCACAACTTCCCAGAAGCGGGAGATCGAAGGGTAATTCGGAATGCCCTCGAACATCAGGGTGGTCGCGCCATTGGCGAGCGGGCCGTAGACGATATAGCTGTGGCCGGTCACCCAGCCGACGTCGGCGGTGCACCAGTAGATATCGCCGTCGTGATAGTCGAACACATACTGATGGGTGATCGCCGCATAGACGAGGTAGCCGCCGGTGCAATGGACGACGCCCTTGGGCGCGCCAGTTGAACCGGAGGTATAGAGAATGAAAAGCGGATCCTCGGCGTTCATCTCGGTAGGCGGGCAGTCGGGAGAGGCTTTCGCCACTTCTTCATGCCACCAGAAATCCCGACCCTCTTTCCAGGCGACATCGCCGCCGGTGCGCTTGACGACGATCTGGCTTTGCACGATGCCGCCGGTCTTTTCGATGGCAAGGTCGGCATTTACTTTCAGCGGCACCTTGCGGCCGCCGCGCAGACCTTCATCGGCGGTGATAAGAACCTTGGACTTGCAGCCCTCGATGCGTCCGGCGACCGAATCGGGCGAGAAGCCGCCGAACACGATCGAATGGACGGCGCCGATACGGGCGCAGGCCAGCATGGCGTAGGCCGCCTCGGGAATCATCGGCATATAGATGGTGACGGTGTCGCCCTTGCCGATGCCCCTCGACTTCAGCACATTGGCGAAGCGGGACACTTCCTCGTGCAGCTGCTTGTAGGTAATTTTCTTGGACTCTGCCGGGTCGTCGCCTTCCCAGATGATCGCGACCTGATCGCCGCGCGTGGCGAGGTGGCGATCGATGCAATTCAGCGAGACGTTGGTCGTGCCGTCCTCGAACCATTTGATCGACACATTATGCGGATCGAACGAGGTGTGCTTCACCTTGGTGAAGGGCTTGATCCAGTCGATGCGCTTGCCTTGCTCCGCCCAGAAACCCTCCGGGTCGGCAACGGACCGCGCATATAATTCCTTATATTTCGCGTTGTTGATAAAGGCGCGCTTTTCCCACTCCGCCGGAACGGGATAAATTTTTTCCGACATTACTTCCTCCCGGCCAAAATCGACGCCGCTGCTTTCGTGCAACGCGCGCCGTTTGATCTAAAACCATTATGGCCCAACGGCTCGAAGGCTCACAAGCAGGCACGGCGTCACACTTTGGTCCTGCGACCTTGGGGGAAGCCCTCAAATAGACAACAAACCGCAGGTTTTTTTCGCTCAAGCCTTCCTCAGAGGCCGCAAGGAAACCTTGAAGCGGGGAATGGCGCCGGGCGCGCAACCCTTGGCGGCTAGCTCCCGCATCATTGGCATTGCTTGCGCGCCTTGTCGAGGGCCTGGGAAAGTCCGGCGAGGGGATAGGTGTCGGTAGTGACCTTGCCCTTGGTGGAGGCCGCCTTGACGACCAGCTTCGATCCTTTCTTCATCGCTTCGATGAAGTGGCCTTCCTCGGCCGGATTCTTGATCCAGGCGTTGGAGCCCTTCGAAATCAGGCCGAATTCGTCATCGCCGATCGTGGCCTGCGCTTCGCCGCCGTCCTTCATGGCGAAGCCCATGATGATCGATATTTCGTTCTTGACGTTTTCCGCCGGGCGATAGGAGATGAAAATATAGGCGGCGTCGCGCTTCACCTTGCCGGGCTCCCGGTTTTTCGGCTGGGCGAGCGCATAGCAGGTTTTCGCCTTGCCCTGGGTCTCATAGACGCCCCAATCGCCAAATGTGCCGATCGACGCAGCCTTGCCGGACTCTTTCCCGGCCTTGGCGTCCTTGGTCTTGGCGTCATCGTGTCCTTTCTTCTTGTCCGCCTTGGCCTTGTCGGATCTGGCGCCGTCGGCTTGCGCCCATGCGCCGCCCATCGGCCCGAAGGTGAAGACGACGGCCATGGCGACGCCGGTCAGGACGGCGCGCAAGCGAGAGGCGGAAGGAGGATTCATGAAGCAACCGTGAGTTCAAGTGGACAGGAAACGAATCACGTCGCCCGGATAATAGCGCCAATCCGCCTCAGGCTGGAATGCGGCCCCGCATGCCATTATGCCTCGATCCCGGCGAAAATCGGACCGCTGACAAGACAAGCGACGGCGCATTATAGTCGCCGTGACTAGAGGTCAGATAGCCGTTGAAACGGAAAAAACGCAATGATCGCTTTGCTTTGTGAACGATTTGGTCCGCCCGAAAGCCTCGTTTTGCGGGAATTGCCCGATCCCGCGCCCGGCCCCGGCGAGGTCATGGTCGCGCCATCGAAGGTCGCGCTGAATTTTTTCGACACCCTGATCATCGAAAACAAATATCAGCTCAAACCGTCCCTGCCCTTTTCGCCCGGCGGTGAATTCTGCGGCCACGTCGTCGCTTTGGGCGCGGGCGTGCAGGATTTCGCCGTCGGCCAACGCGTCGCCGGCTATTGCTCCTTTGGCGCCGCGCGCTCGCGACTCGTCCTCCCGGCGACGAGCCTGCTGGCCGTTCCAGACGGCTTGAGCGACGACCGGGCGGCCGGCCTGTTCATCACCTATGGCACAACGCTTTATGCGCTGCGCCAGCGGGCCGATCTGAAAGAGGGCGAAACCCTCGCAGTACTCGGCGCTTCCGGCGGCGTCGGCCTGGCGGCGGTGGAAATCGGCAAGGCCATGGGCGCCCATGTCGTCGCCTGCGCCTCCTCGCCCGAAAAGCTGCGTTTCGCGCAAGGCTATGGCGCTGACGAAGGGCTTGATTATTCGGTCGAGGATCTGAAGGAAGGACTGAAACAGCGCACCGGCGGCAAGGGCGTCGATTGCGTCTATGACGCGATTGGAGGCGCGTGGAGCGAAGCGGCCTTGCGCGCCATGGCCTGGAAGGGACGTTTTCTGGTGGTTGGCTTCGCCTCGGGCGAAATCCCGAAAATTCCGCTCAACCTGACTTTGCTGAAGGGTTGCGCCATTATCGGCGTCTATTGGGGCGAATTCGTCCAGCGCGAGCCGCGGCTTCATCTTGAAAACATGGCTTGGATTTTCGACTGGACGGCGCGGAAAATCCTTTCGGCCCATGTCGATCGCGTCTATCCGCTGGCCGAGGTCGCGCAAGCGTTGCAAGCGATCAAGAGCCGAAAGGCGCAGGGAAAAATTCTGCTTTCCATTCCGTGAGCGCATTTTTGCTCTAGCTTAGCGTCCAAAGCTTGCCTAAATTGTGGCGTTACCCACGCAGCGCGCGTGCCGCGCCGCGTGCAACCCCCTCCATTTGAGGATGCGCTGCAATGGCTTTCCCGAATCGCCTGCGAAATTTCATTGCCGTCGCCCTGCTCGGGCTGAGCCTGTCGGCCTGCGGCTACAACACCATTCCGACCGCGGAGGAGACCGCCAAGGCGCGCTGGGCCGACGTCGAGAATAATTACCAGCGCCGCGCCGATCTCATTCCCAATCTGGTGGCGACCGTCCAGGGCTACGCCAAGCAGGAAAAAGACGTGCTGACCGGCGTCATCGAGGCGCGGGCCAAGGCGACCCAGGTCCATGTGGACGCCGCCGACCTCACCGATCCCGACAAGATCAAGCAGTTCCAGGATGCGCAGTCCAAGCTTACCGGCGCGCTCGGCCGGTTGCTGGCGGTCAGCGAAAACTATCCGGATCTGAAGTCGAATCAGAACTTCCTGGCCCTGCAATCGCAACTTGAGGGAACCGAAAACCGCATCGCCGTCGCCCGGCGCGATTATATCGCGTCGGTGCGCGATTATAATCTGACGCTGCAGACCTTCCCATCGATCCTCTGGGCTTCCACGGTGTTTCGCAGCAAGAAGCCGATGGCGTCGTTCACCGCCGCCGAAGGCGCGCAGACGCCGCCCGCCGTCAAGTTCTGAAAGGTTTCCGGGCGCGCCGATGGCTCAAGCCCAATTCCCAGGCCGGTTCGCAGCCGGCGCCTTGAGGCGCTGGCTGCCTTTTTTGTGGCTTTTTCTGACGCTGGCCTTGACACTCACCGCCTCGGCCTTCGCCCAGGACTTGACCTTTCCCGCCCTGACCGGGCGCGTCGTCGATCAGGCCAATCTCCTGCCCGCAGACACGCGTCTGGCGCTGGAGCAAAAATTGGCGGCGCTCGAGGATAAATCCGGCATTCAATTCGTCGTCGCCACGGTCTCCTCCCTTCAGGGCCAGGAGATCGAACCCTATGCCAATGAATTGTTCCGTCATTGGCTACTGGGCGAAAAAGCCAAGAACAATGGCGTGCTGCTGCTGGTCGCGCCCAAGGAAAGAAAAGTGCGGATCGAGGTCGGCTATGGCCTTGAGGGCACTTTGACCGACGCTTTGTCGAAAGTTGTCATCGCCCACGCCATCGCGCCGCGATTCAAGGCAGGCGACTTTCCCGGCGGGATCACGCGCGGCGTAGATGACGTCATCACTATCCTGACCACCGACGCCAACGAATGGACCAGGAAGCCGCAAGTTCGCGCCGACGATCCGGACGCCGTCTTTCAGTCCCTTCTGCCTTTCCTCATTGTCGCTTTCGTCATTTTCATAATCTGGAGCAATCGTGGCGGCGGAAGTGGCGGCGGGCGAGGCAGGCGAGGCGGCGGCCCGTTCATCATCCTGCCCGGCCCGGGCTCTTTCGGCGGCGGCGGGGGCAACTTGGGCGGCGGCGGCTTTGGGGGCGGCGGAGGTTTTTCCGGCGGCGGCGGCTGGTCGGGCGGCGGCGGCGCATCGGGGGATTGGTGATGCGAGAGGCTTTGGACGAGGCGGCGATCGTCGCG
>NZ_CAIUXT010000080.1 GCF_903903185.1 uncultured Rhodoblastus sp. | reverse complement strand
GCGATTGTGCGGCTCATGCCCAGGCTTCGCGCCACCTGGACGCGAGTTCTCGCGTTTCTCCTTCTTGTCGGTAGACGGAGGCTTGGACGAAGTGCGCGACGTCTTGTCCGGTCGTTGAAGCTGGATCACCAGCTCAATCAAATCGTCCTTGCTCAGACGCTGCAAATCAGTGCGATCCATGCGCTCATGGATTCAGAGATTGGAGTCCCTGGCAAGGGGGACTCGGAATTCAGAGGCCTCGCCCCGATCCAAGCGCCAAAAATGGGGCTGGGTAATTACGCCGATCGACCTGAAGCCGGCCACCTGCGTGCTACGCCGGATGGATACCGCTCGGCCAGTTCGAACGCGATCTCATCCGCGAACGCACCCGCGCCGGTCTCGCAGCCGCCGCCGCGTGCGGCAGACGCGGCGGCCGCAAACCCGTCGTCACCGCAGACCGGCTTGAGCGTGCGAAGGCGCTTTTGGCGAAAGGGCTGACGGTGCGCGAAGCGGCGATGCGCCTCAAGATCGGAAAGACCGCGCTCTATGCGGCGCTCAACCCCGAACCCGGTCCCGCAGGTTGATCAAAGCGGCAAAGTTCATGCTTTGTCCAAAGTAGCGTACAAAAAATCACAAACCTTGAGCTGACCTCAATCTCATCGTCGAAATGCCCGGACTGAATTGAGAACTGAACAGCCCTGACTCTGAGTCCCTGTCGATGGCGGTGAGAATCCGCGCATAGATGGTGCGGTTGTGAGCTTGGCGGCTTTTTCTGGCCTTTTCGAGACGATGATGGTGCGTGGCAGAGGTTGATGCGGCGGCGCTTGAAGGCGCCCTTGAAAAGGCCGCTGCCGCAGATTCCCGCTCAGTCGCGGCTTTCATAGAAAAGATTGTCGTCGAATGGCTTCGCGCCAACGGATTTCTGCCGAAGTGACCGCTACCAAGCGCTACGCGGATCAATCCGCCGGCGCGGCCAAAACCTTGTAGACGGCGCCCCGGCTGCAATTCATCGTTCTGGCGATGGCGGTCGCGCCGGTCCCCACGCGATGCAGTTCGCGCACCTTGGCATGATCGAGCGTGACCGGACGCCCCTTGTAGACGCCGCGCTCCTTGGCCGCCTCGATCCCGGCTTTCTGGCGATCCTTGATGAAGCCAAGCTCCATTTCCGCGACCATGCCCAAAACCGTCAAAACCATCTTGCCCATGGCGCCGTCCGTCGAGATCGCGGGTTCGAGCACGCGCAGCGCCGCGCACTTCCTCTCCAGCTCATGCACCAGGTTGAGAACATCGCGCGTCGACCGACCGAGCCGATCAAGCTTGGCGACGACCAGGACATCGTCGGCGCGGATGAAATCGAGGATTGTCGCCAATTCGTCGCGACCGTCGCGCGACTTGCCCGAAACCTTTTCGGAGCGGATGACTTGGCATCCGGCCGCGCGCAATCTCTCAATCTGAATTTCCGCGCTCTGGTCGCCGGTTGAAACGCGGGCATAGCCGATCATCGATGACATGGAGGGGAACCTGTTCACTTAGGATTTTAACTCTCTGAGTCTCCTGCGAACTAAGTCCAATGTAAACCCTAAATTGACGGCAAATCGGGAGATTGTGCACGTCGTCTATGGGCATACCCAAAATGAACGCACTGAAGCCGCTTCATGCGCGCATCAGCTTTTCACGGGCGGCGCTGGCGACATAGCTGGAGCGGGTGATGCCGCTGCGCTGCGCCGCCTGGTCTATGGCGTCCAGCAGGCCCGCGTCCATGGTGAGGTTTGCGCGAACGCTGCGACCTGCGTCGAGGACCAGAGGAAGGAGGACGACGCTTTCCCCGGGCGCAACCTCAGCGCTGGCGAGCACGTTCGCGACCGATGATGCGGGGGGGACAGGATGACCGCCGCTTTTCTTGAAGGCGACAACATCGCGTAGCGCAACGACAGCATCGGCGATGGCGGCTTCCGGCGTTTCTCCGGCGCCGACGCAACCTTCAATATCGGGAATGCGGACGCCCCAGACATCATTGGCGCCGTCGAGAATGCCAACATAAAAGCTCATTTGATCCTCCTTGAGCGGTCGCGGCAAATCAAAGCCAACCTGCCGCCTTGGCTATCGAACGCGCCGTTCCCGGCGACAATTCGCGGTGACGCGGGACAGGGATCATGACGCCCGAATGGGCCTCGTTGACAAAACGATCATGCGAGCCGCCGCCGACATTGACCCATCCTTCAGCTTCGAGCCGGGCGATGATCTTGCGGGTGTTCGTCTCGGCTTTCGGCATGAATCTCGCTCCGCTTAGGTGCATATTGATGCACGATATTACGGCGAAAATCAATATGACGTGCATGAAAATGAACGTATATGGCCAAGCGCGGCCATTTGAGGGCGAACGCGCAATACCCTCCGGATCGGCTCCGCCGGCGGGTAATTGTCGGAGGCGGTGATGACGCCTCCGCCTTCGCCATGGACTCCTCCCGTTTTGAATCACCCGATCTGAAAACCGTCTCCCAAAATCGGAAAAACGAGCAAAACAGAGAACTGGCCCCGGTTGTCTGAACAGTTTCCCGCGAAAGATAAGTGGCGTTCTGCCGGGTTTGGTTTGCAGCGGGTTGCCGGGCGTTTGTCGCGATGCAGGGCGGGCGTAGCCCAACCGGAATTGCGACAAACGCCCGGCGGCGAAAAATTCATGCGGCCATCGCGATGGCTGGATGGTTGAAGTAAGCCTCGTCCGGCGTCCGCCGGTCAAGGCTCAAATGCGGACGCAAGCTGTTATAAAAAGCGAGGTATCGGCCAAGCGACGCGCGCGCGTCGCCGACGCTGTCGTAAGCGCGCAGATAAACCTCCTCGTACTTCACCGATTTCCAAAGCCTTTCGACAAACACGTTGTCGCGCCAAGCGCCCTTGCCGTCCATGCTGATGGAGATCTTGTTGTCGATCAGCACATGCGTAAATTCCTCGCTGGTGAACTGGCTGCCCTGGTCGGTGTTGAAAACCTCCGGCTTGCCATGCTTCGCCAGAGCTTCCTCCAGCGCCTCGACGCAAAAACCGGCCTCCATCGTGATCGACACGCGATGCGACAACACCCGCCGCGTGAACCAGTCGACAATGGCGACGAGATAAACAAAGCCCCGCGCCATCGGAATATATGTGATGTCGGTTGCCCAGACCTGGTTCGGCTTCTCGACT
>NZ_CAIUXT010000079.1 GCF_903903185.1 uncultured Rhodoblastus sp. | reverse complement strand
TCGTGACGCGCCTTGCGTCCGGGCGCGGCGGGAATGCGGACCCGCGTCTCCTTGATCATTTGCTTTGAGGTCTCGTCGAGACACACCAACGGCCGCTGCGGATCATGCGGGCGCTGATAGACTTCCAGCACGTCTTCCATGTTGGCGACGAAGGCCGCGCTAGCCTCGGGCGCGATCACCCATTGCTGCTTGAGATGCGGTTTGAGAATGTTTTTTTGAGCGTACGCCCGATCGTATTGTCGCTGGCTTTTTCGACGATGTTCAGTTCGACGACTTTTTCTTCGAGCAGGCTCAGCGTCCACCTGGCGTAGCCCTCCGGGGCCGGTCCACAGGCCAGCGCGATCAGCTTTGCTTCCGAAGCGCCGTCGAAAATCCGGGGACGCGCGGACTTCGGATTGTATTTGTGGGCCAGCGCGGCCTCCAACCCTTCCTCCACCAACTGTCGGCGCGTTCGTTCAACATTGGCGACGCTGGTGTCCAGAGCCTCGGCGATCCGGCTGTCGCACCAGCCTTCGCCAGCTTCCGAGACATCCGCCTTCAAAAGGATGCGCGCCTTGGTCAGCAATCGCGCCGACCGCTTGCCTGCGCTAATAAACCCGGCAAGCTGCTCCCGCTCCTCCGCGCTCAACCGCACGACGTATTTTTTGACGGCAATTTCTTTCCCAGACACGAATCACCTCCATCGCTGCTTCAAAGCGACAGTGATTCAGAACTTGCCGTCGAAATCAACGACGGGTGTCACTAGACATAGATGTTGCTATCCATGTCAAACCATTACCAAACACGCGCCCCGCGCCGCCAGAATGGCCCCGGGTGGACGCTTACCTTCAAACCCGCGGAATGCGAGAACTACTTTCGCGCATGCGGCTATGATACAGGTTGATCGGAAACCGCTCTAATACGCTGGATCCTGCCCAAAATACCCGAACGGGTCACTTCCCTTCAGTTGACCGGCCTCGGGATGTTCGGCTCTCTGGCCGCCTCGGTCGGCCTGATCGGCTGCAACTGGTCCCTGCTCTGGCTGCCAACGGTGGCGCTGGGCATAGCGATGAACTGGTTCGGCGATTCCCTCGACGGTTCGCTGGCGCGCTATCGCAGCGAGGAGCGTCCGCGTTTCGGCTTCCTCGTCGACCACACCTGCGACCTGTTCTCGCAAATCATTCTGATCGTCGCCTTCGGCCTCTCGCCCTTCCTTTCGCAGGTCGCGGCCTTGGTGGTGCTGCTCTGCTACCTGCTCTTTTTCGCCTACACCTATATTCGGGCCGCCGCCCATCACGTCCACCAAATGTCCTACATCGGCGTCGGCGCGACCGAGTTTCGCATCCTGATGATCGGCTGGGCCTTTGTCGCTTCCGCCGCCGGGCTGAGGGAGCCGCTGGTCAATGGGTTGTCAGGAATCGATATATCGATTCTCGGCCTCGGCCTCCTCGCCGTCCTCGGACTGGGAGCCAAGGCGGTGAAAGACGCGCGGCAGGTGGCGACCGAGGAAAGCCTCTCCCAAGCGCCGCAGTCCGACCTTGCCGACGAAACCGAAAACGACCTCGTCGTCGCCAAGTCATGACACCGACCCTCTTGACGGAAGTTTCTTCTCTCCGATGCCCGAATTTGCATTACCGCGGAACTTCCTCGGATCAATGCCATAGGCGCCGGTTTGCATCTGACCCGATCTCGATGACTTCTCGCTTGCTGGACGATCCTGGCGCATTTTTCTGTTCGCCGTCAGGGCGCTACTTTTCGGCAATATTGGCGTCGAGTGCGTGGCTTCCAATTTTTCTGCGCACTTTCGCGCCCCGGTCGCCGTCGGCGACCCGTCCGTCGCTTTTCATCGCTGAAATTGCGTAGAAAATCCGTTAACTGAAGCTTGTGGCGCCGATGAAAATTTACCGGGCCGATTGTGCGCTGAAGGGAGCTTTCGGTCTGGCCGTCCGAACGAAGGCAAAATCAACAAGACCATTCCGGTGATCATGTGCGGCGGCGCTGGCACGCCTCGCGCGAGACCATGCCCAAACAATTCATTCCGCTGCTCGGCAAGCTCTCGACATTTCAGGACACCTTGCTGCGGCTGGACCCCGAAACCTTCGATGTGCCGACCATCGTCACCAATCACGATTGTCGCTTTCTCGTTAAGGAGCAGATGGTGGAGATCCTCGTCAAGGGCGAGACCGTGCTCGAAGCCGAGCGCCGCGATATCGCCGCCGCCATAGCGGTCGCTTGGGAACTGGCGGTGGCCCGGTCGAGCGACGCCGTGGTCGCGGTTTTCGCCGCCGATCACGCTTTTGTCCCACATAGCTCCCGCTCTTGGCTGATTCGCAGTCTCCCCACGCGGGGATAAGGAATAATTCATGTTTTTTGAGCCCTCCAAAAATGAGGGGCCTTACGAGCAGCCAGTCTAAACTCTCGTTTTCATAATAAAATGGCCTAGTAGCGTTCTAGGACACATAGTCCATCTCCTCGGTTGTCGTGCTCAGCAATGTAAAAGTTCTTATTACACCACAACCATTCTGATACCGCCTGAAAAACCCCCTCGTGTGACGCGCAGTCGTGAAGAATAATTCTTTTCCGTGTGTTAGGCCCAAATCTATCAAGCTCTTTTAGAGTCTGATCATAAAAGTGGGTCGTGTCAATCAACAACAAATCCTGACCCTCCGATTCATAGTCCAGATCATTCATTTCTAAAAAAGTGAATTCTGTCCCTTGGTTTTTCGCAAGCCGCGACAGATCGGCTAACAGAGAAAAATATTTCGAAGTGGTATCGATTGAAACAAGTTTTTTTGGTCTCGCTAAAAGAAACGCGGTTGTCGTAAGGCCTGTATATACTCCGCATTCTAGAATTTCGTCACAATTTTCAGCTAGACGGGTGTAATCATCAATTCGTGATACATTATCACCAAGCCAGACCGTTGGTAGAATTTTGGCCGCGATGAAATCGCTTCTGATTTCTTGAAGCGACCTCGTTTCGATCACTGCATTTAATTTTATATCCACCTTATCGTTCCTCAAATGTAAGTGGCGCCCCGTCTCTGCTGATGGGATGTTGATGAAGAATCCCCGAACCGATTGACCGCAGTATCAACACGCCACTTACGATTTTAGGTCCACGATTTTTCATTTTTTTTATAATTCGTTGTAGTTTTAGCCTGCCTCGATGAGCTCGAAAGTCACGGAAACGAGAGCGCCCGATGCCCGACCTTTCGAATGAAACCTTGTTTCCATATACAATAAATTAAATGGATTATCAAATTCTAGAACGAATCTGCGGGAACCTGCGTTCTCGGCGCTGGCCAAGTCGCTTTCATAGATAACTCCTAATCCTCGGTCATAAATATCGATCTTCAAGCCGCGGGTGTTTGTGTTTTCAGTAAACAATACGGCCACTTTGTAACGCCCTTGCTTCAAAAATCTATAAGGTCCCCAAATGACGCATCCAACTGAATGCCTCATAATGGCAATGTTCTTTTCGCGTTTTCGCACATTTTCCATTTTGATGGAAGATGCCTCTTTTATTTTTACCGCTTTCGATATAAAATCCTTGGCAAGAAATACGATAGGTCCTTTGTAAGAGGTGGGTTCCAGAGTTATCGAAACAAGCGCACCCGAAGATTGACCGTCGGAATGAAGTCTCGTTTCGATAAACGTTGCATCAAACGGATTATGGAAGTCAATCAAAAACTTACCGGTGCCTCCCGGCTCTGCCGCCGTCAAATCTTCTTCATAGATGGTGCCGATGCCCTTGTCGAAAAAAGCGATCTTCAAGCCACGAACGTCGGTATTTTCAATAAACGTTAATGTAACTTTGTATCTTCCTTCCTTCACGGACTTGTATGGCCCCCAGATTACGCAGCCGTCACTGCCTTTAAAAATTTCAATGTAATCTCTGCGCTTTTGATCGTGGAGCTTACCGTTTATTTCTAAACTTTCGGTCGCTCTGGATTTGAAATCCTTAGCAAGAAATACAATAGGCTCGTCGGGAGACGACGCTTTAAAAGTCACCGAGACGAGTCCGCCTGACGATTTACCATTTGAATAAAGCATCGTTTCCATGAAGCGCGAGTCAAACGGATTAATAAAGTCAATCATAAATTTAGAGTCTCCAATTCTATCCGCATACGCCAAAATTTCTTCATGTAGAACCCCAATTCCTTTGTCGAAAAAAACGATTTTTAGCCCACTAATATCAGTTTTTTCTGTGAACACGAATACTGCTTTGTATCGCCCCTCTCTTAAATATTTGTATGGCCCCCAGATGACGCATCCATCTGCGTTTTCTGGAATTTCAATGTAATTTATCAGACGCCTATCATTTTCTTCACCATGCGCCTTGTCAACGGCCTCTTCGTGCTCTATCTGTCTCGATTTGAAATCTTTAGCAAGAAACACTGTATCCTCCCCGTACATTGTACGGGAATGCCAAAAGTCATTGTAATTATTTGCGGATTTTATCACCACGTTCAAACGACCGTCCTTCGTGCGCGTAGCAACGAATGTACCGTCTTGAAGGATATAATTGAAAAAATTAACTGGTAACTGCGTGTTTGAGACAGAGGAGAATCCAACAGAGTAGTCCTGTTCCGCTCCCACAATAGCGATCGCTCGGCCTATGACGCCCGGCCCGGTTGGCGCCAAAGTGTTTACGCCGTAAAAGCGGTTCTCCACATTTGAACAAATAATATCGATAGCAACTGAAAATTCTTCGCGCTTTGGTACCGTATACATTAATGAATTTTCAACGTCCCAAGGATGGTTCTCATGATGAATCGGGCATCGGAATAGTAAAATTTTTGTACGTTGCTTTATTTTTAACGGAAACAGAATTCGAATACCCAAGTCTACGTATAAGCCACCGTATATATATAGCAAACACAACCGCGCAAGATCACACTTATACGCAAATGGAGCCAACGTATCGTAAGCGCGGATGACACGTTCACCAAAATGTGTTTTAATAAATGTACGAATTTCATTACCAGAATATAGATGATAGATGGCGTCAGGGTATAGCTCCCTTACGAAACGTGTATTGATCGCAATCGATTGAGGAAATGATTTCGGCAGCTCGCCATCAGCTTGTATAAATATCTGGTGTATATATTTCACAGAAGTATTAGACACCCTCTTATTGGCGGAAGGCTCGTTTGAATAATCTAACCGGGCGGATTCTATACTTTTAATTGCCGGCGAATGTTTGGGCTTTGGCTTTTCGAGGTCGTTCAATTCTTCATTTTTCTTTAATATGCCGGCTAAAGCACTCCTTAGTAACTTAGCAGGCGATTTGCTGGTTACGCTTGGAAAAAAAGCCATGCTACTCGTTCCTATATGCTAGTTTATGACCGTGGAAGAGCATCCCAATTCCGTAGCTGCATTTTAATAAAAAAGCGCAATGGATCTCGGGCATAACGCCGTGGATTGGTGTTTAGCACACAAATTTCTGGAATGAAACAACACCAACGCATCAACGATTTTTGCGCCACCTCCAAGAGTGGGAGATAATTCGGAGACGACGTTACAATGTTTCGTAAATCTTCAACGCCAGATCAATATCCGCAAACACGCGACCACGACCCGCCTTGAGAATGACAGCCTTCTGGCAAAACTCCCGGACAATCGCCGTATCGTGGCTGATAAGAAGCATCGAGCAATGCTTTCGCTTTACGAAAAGAGCGTCATGGCACTTGCGGTGAAAGCGCTGGTCTCCCACGGACAGGACCTCGTCGATCAGAAAACACTCGAAATCCACCGCGAGGGTCAAGGCGAAGGCGAGGCGCATTCGCATCCCCGAGGAATAATTGCGGACCGCAATATCGATCTGGCGGCCGAGCTCGGCAAAGTCATCGACGAAGGCGAGAACATCGCCGATGTCCTTGCTGTAAAGTCGGGCGATGAAGCGGGCGTTGTCCCGTCCGGTCATTTCTCCTTCGAGTCCGCCGGCGAAGCCGAGCGGCCAGGACATGAACATGCTTTTCTCGATACTGCCGGAAGTTGGCGTCTCGACGCCGCTGATCAGTTTGATGAGGGTCGATTTTCCAGCGCCATTGCGACCGAGCACGGCGACCTTCTCGCCTTCGCCGACCTCGAAGGAAATGTCGTCTAGAATGCGTCTGCGCCCGATCGGCGTATGATATTCCTTGACGAGGTTTTTCACACGGATTGCGCGCCCTATTCCCTTGTCTATTTCAGTTGGGACCGGCGACCAATCAACCGCCTTCCTCGCCGTAATGGCGAAGCTGCCGCTAGTCAGCGCGAGGGCCGATCTTCGCAGTGGCGCCAAAGCGTTCAAGGGGCGTCTGATCAATTTCTTCAAAGCGCATGCTCATAGGCGAATTGCCGCATATTGCGGATGATGACAAATATCGTCACCGAGCAGACGAAGGTCAGCAGAAAATAGAGAAAGCGCCGGGGATAGGTGGGAATATCCGCCACATTCGGTTCGACGACGGTCTGGAGATAGAGGTGCTGCTGCGTGGCGCTTTGCTGCGCCATCAGGCGGTTGTTTTCGGCGCTGGCGAGGGCTTTTTCGGCAATCATCTTTTCAAGCATCAATTCATCGTAAGTGTCCATTTTCGATGCGATCGAAACATTGTCGCCGGCGGTCGCCAATTTGCGCCGCAAGATTTCGTCCTGATAGGACTTTGCCTTCTCGCGCAGGCTGGCCAAGGCGGGACTGTCGGGCGTCAAGGTTTGATGCTGCTGCAAGCTTGTCTGGATCTGGGCCAGTTCGGTCGAAAGGCGGGTGATGGTCTGCAGGGCGGCCGCGCTTTCGTGCTGGGCGTCGACGAAGCCGGCCTCGCTGCGAAAAAGCTTCAGGCGATGCTCCACATCGGCGACCCGTTCGTGGGTTCTCACGACATCCTTGTCCGCATAACCGACTGCGTCTCTTTCCGCGCGTTCATTGATTCGGTTGATCAGATCCTCCGCCGACCGCAACAGCGCGGCCGCCAGACGTTGGGCGTCCTCGGGCGTGAAGGCGACGACGCTGATCGTGCTGATACCCGTGGACTCGTCGATGACGCTCGTCACCATGCGCCTGTAATATTTGTAATAGCTCTCCCTTGTGTCGCGGGTGAAAAAATTGGGAAAGCGGTTCACAAAATCGGCCTCGGGACGGCTGAAGACGCTGCGGAGGTCCTCATTCCGGATCAGCCAGTCGAGCGCATCGCGCGATTCGATATATTTGCCGACCACGAAGGTTTCGTCCTTCGCTTTTGAAAGGCCGCGGCTTTCGACCATGGTTTGCGCCGACTCATAGCCCGAGCCGGAAGCCGAGCGAACGATGAATTGCGCTTCTGAAACATAGCGGTCGGAGGCGATCAGGAAAAGGTAGAGCGCCGACAGGAAGCATGGGACGACCACGGTCAGGATGAATAGATTATAGCGTCCGAAAAACGAGGTCCGGGCTTCAGGAGCCTGCTGTTGTTCAAAGGCGGAAACAAGTTCGCCGTTTGACGCCACCAGTTCGCCCCGGGACGCGAGCGGCGTCAGCTTGATCTCGCGAATCGTCATGGGCTCGTCGAGGTGCGTCACCAAAACCGCCTTCTAACATGCGTCGCTCTCATCGGCTCTTCTCCGGTCAACGAACCTGGATATGCTTTTGGGCGTAGCCGCAAAGCGGCAGGCCAATTGAAGTAAGGGCGACACACCAGCCAAGGAGGTAGAATGCATCATAATGGAAAGGGATGTCGGTCGGAAATATCCCGCCGCGGAACATTTCGATTCCGCTCACTAACGGTGACCACATCATGACTTTTTGCCCCTGGGGTGGCAACCATTCCACCAGGAAGAACACACCGGTGAATGGCAGGGTAATATACATCGCAGGCTGGATGAAGCGCTCGGCGGCGTCGCTGAATTCTGAAATCCCTGCGATGACAAGGCTGAAACCGAACATGAACCATCCTCCCAAAATCCAGCCACCCAACATGAGAAGAGGATCATGCAGCACCGGAACGAAGCCGAGCAGGGCGAGAGGAAGATAAACGATAGAAAAGGCAGCCAGAATCGCCACCAACTCCAGCAGGAATCCAGAAAGCAGTATATCGAAAAACTTGACGTAACCGAGATACATGAGCGAAGCGTTGCGGGTCAGGCAGCGAGTAGCGCGATTTACCAGATGCCGCCATAAGGTGATGTAGGAATAGCCGGTCAGGGCGAAAGGGATCACGCTCACATGCGCGCCGTGGCCGGATCCGGTGATCGACCACATCAGCATGACGCCTGCTGTCAGCAGCATGGGTTCGCCGATGATCCAGAAAAATCCGAGATTTTCATGACCGAATCTGGCGACCGCGTCGCGCAGCATCAAGGCGCCGATGACGCGGGTCTGGATGCGCAACCCGCGCAACCAGAGGCGGTCGGGATCGTCGAACTGGAGGAATCGCTGCAGGGCGCTCATTCGATACTATGTTCTTTGGCGCCAGCGACGACGAGCCATGCCACCGAAGCGAGGGCGAAACTCAGCACAAAGACGGTTACGATCAGCCTCAGCCTTTGCGGCTCGGTCGATTCATCCGAAAGATTGGGCGAAACAATGGATTCCAGATAGATCGCCTGCCGGCGCGCTTCCTGACGCGCCGCCTCAAGGGAAAGATTGGCGCTGGCCAGGCTGCGCTCCGCGAGTTCGCGTTCGAGAGCCAATTGCTCGTATACGCCGAGCTTGGCCGCGAGGCTGGCGTCGCCGCCGGCCAGTTGGAGGCGTTGGGATTCTATGCCGCGACGAAGCGAATCGATTTTTTCATTCGCCGAGCCGATGGAAGGGCTCTGCGGCGAGTTTCGTTTCAGTTCATTGGCTTGAGCCATGTCGTCGGCGAGTTCCGTCGACAGCGTCGTGATGGTTTCAAGCACGGAGGACGAGTTTTTCGCCGGATCGACCAATCCTTCCTTGTTGCGAAACTCTCGAAGCTTGATTTGCGCCTCCAGCGTCCGCTTTTCCGCGTTCGCCATTTCGACAAGGGACGACGAGATCGCATCCCTCTGCGCGCGAGAGTTGAGGCGATTGACCATTTCCTCGCCCAGCCGCAGCAATTCCGTCGTCATCTGCTGCGCGTCCGACGGATCGAATGCGATAACCCGCAGCACGGTAATGCCTTTCGAGGGATCCTGGATGACGCTCACCCGCTCAAGATAATATTCGTAGAGGCGTTCAAACGAATCGCCGCGCCAGAAATGCGGAAACCGGGCAAACAGGTCGACGCCGTCACGCCCGAACATTTTTCGCAGCGGAATGCGTCTCTCGAGCGCGCGAACGGCGTCACGGGACAGGAGATAGCTCTGGACGGCGTTGCCATCGTCCTCGGTGCGTGAAACGCCGAAAGTCTGAAACAGCATTTCGAGGCCGGTGGCGCGGTGGCTCGAAACGCTGCGAACGACGAATTCCGATTCCGAGACGAATCGGTTCGAGGCGATCAGTCCGTAATAGAGTGTGGCGAAAAGCGTTGGCGCGACAACCGCGATGAAGAAGAACAGGCTGCGTCGACTGGTTGGCAGCCAACGTCGAGCCAAAGCCCCCGCGCGGCGCCCAGCCGCCTGCGCGGCAGGCGACTGGAAACCATTTGCCGTTGCTGGAACCTCAAAAGCCATGAAAGCTGTCTTCCTCGACGGTTAGGCGGAAACAGAGCCCGATTTCTATTGACCCAAAAAATGCGTCGAAATTGTAGCTGGACGCGCCCAAGGGGGGCCCTACCGCTGATTCGCCTTGTTTTTCAAGCTACCAGCTGGTTATTGTTATCATACGATGTTGCATTTTTGAAGGTTTAATTCATGCTTCTGGCTTCTTTCGGCTCGCCATCAGCGCTGGGCTACGCGACAAGCAGCATCGTCCGGCGAATCGGAGGTGAAATTTTTGGTGCGCATTTATTTATTCAGGCGAGCAATCTGGAAGAGTTCCGGCAACATTGGCACAGCGTGGGCCAAGAGCACCGAAAGTGCGTGATTTTATTTTCCGATTGTCCCCATCGCGAGATGGCTGCATTGATCGCGAACGTTCGGGCACCGATCGTTATGGTGGTGGAGGATTTTGTCGATATTTTCCTTTATGTCCGACGCTCCCGCCAAATGGCTTTTGCTCAGGCGGTCCGCTTCACGACACAGGTTATCTGCGCGCTGAACCATTTTCTTCTTTCGCCGAACGTCAAACGCATTTCGCCGGCGGATTACGAGCAGAGTCTTGCTTCGTTCGTTCAAAGCCTCGTCAGCTTTTATGGCGCGCCCTGCGACGATATTCAATTCGCCGCCATCATGGAGGGTCTGGCGCCGCCCGAGTCGCATATCGAAACCTTGTATGACTATGTCCGCGCCGAGTTTCCTCATGTCCAGGATCACCCGATCGACAACCAACTTTCCCCAGCCGAGAAGCAGGCCTTGGCGCAGCTGAGCGAGGCCTATGGCGGCCTGATTTCCGGCTTTGGCATGGACGAGGTCAACTGGCCAGTTTCAATGTTCCTGAATTGGGATGTGCCAGGGGCGTTCCTGGATAGTCCGATCGAACTTCTCGGTCCCGCGCGCTTCATCATCTGTGGTCCTTATCTCCATCTCCCGGAAGGCGACTGGCGCATGTCGGTAGAGATTGAAGTCGAGGAGTGTTTCTCGGACAACCAGATCGGCGCAGATATTTTTTCCGAGCGGATTTTGACGGCGATATCCGCGAAACTGCCGGCGTCCGGCCGCTTTGGTTTCGACCTGGACTTCCGGGTGGTCAATTCGCTGGCTCCGGTCGAAATTCGAATGCAATTGTCGACGGGCGCCATCGAAGGGAGGCTATCGCTCGTCCATGCCGCGTTGAGCCGTCGCCGCGGTTGATCCACGGAGATTTTTAGGCGATGAGACGGCTACTCGCGTTCCCTCCGATGGACGTTTCCCAAAAATTCAAGGAATATCATGCCCGACGTTCCAGTTCCGCCTTCGGTCGATCGAAACGAATGGCTCGAAGGCGAACTCCGCGGTCTTCTAACCCCTACGGACGCGTCATCGAGACCGAATTCTTCTTCTTTGGCCGTGCGCTTGAAAAACCTCGAGCTTATGGCGCTCAACATCAAATATTTTGGTTTCGAGCTTGCGCGGCGGCTTGCCGCGGATTTACCGGTCCGGGAAAACATAGGCTACCGCCCGGTCGGACTTGGATGGAAGCCCTCGACGCAGGCCGACCTGGAAAGCGATTGGTGTGCTTATTGGTGCGCGCAACTCGGCATTGGCGTCATCTTTCATCGGAAATTATGGGAGTTTGCCTATCTCCTTCAGGGGCTTGCTGAAAACGGCGTGCTGGAACCGGGGCGGCGGGGTGTCGGCTTCGGCTGCGGGGAAGAACCCCTGGCCAGCTACATGGCGTCGCGGGGCGTCCACGCCACTGTCACCGACCTGTCCATTGAAGACGCTTCGGCGGAGGGCTGGAAGCAGACGGGTCAGCATTTGACGGCGCTCGAATCCGCTTACAAAGCGCATCTCGTGACGCGCGAGGTTTTCGACGCCCTGGTTTCTCATCGCGTGGTCGATATGAACGCTATTCCCCCCGACTTGACGGATTTCGACTTCTGCTGGTCCGTCTGCGCCTTGGAGCATCTCGGGTCGATCGGCAAGGCGATGGATTTCGTCGTCAACGCGATGGCGACGCTGAAGCCAGGAGGTGTCGCCGTCCACACGACGGAATTCAATTTCCTGAGCGACGACGAGACGATCGACAACTGGCCGACGGTTCTGCCGCTGCGGCGCCATTTCGCAGCTCTTGCGGAAAGGCTGCGCGGGCTCGGGCATGAAGTGAACAGCCTCGACTTCAATGTTGGCGACAAGCCGCTTGACCGATTCATCGATATCCCGCCTTACCCTGGCGACCCGAGCCAGAAGCTTGAGCGGATGAACGCCCATGGCGACAGCGCTCACCTCAAATTGTCCATCGACGGCTTCGCTTCCACCTGTTTCGGAATGATCATCCGAAAATCGCTTTCCTGAGCCAACCGATGAACGCGACTCGTCGGCCAATTACCTTCGACGTCACCCATCTCGTGTCGAGGCTCAACCGTCGCGCCACAACGGGAATAGATCGCGTCGACCTCGTCTATGCGCGACACTTTTCCGCGAGCGCCGGTTTCGCCTGCGGACTCCATTATGGCTGGCGCTCGCCGCATGCCTTCGACGCGGCGCGTGTGCGGCGGCTGGTCGAGCGCTTCAATCGCAAAGTCGGCGACGCCGAAGCGCCCGCAGCCGAGCCGGTCTGGGAAGACCTGCAAGCATGGATCAAGGACTCGGCGACCTCGGGCACCACGCCTGGAATTCGGCCTCACCGTGGCTTCGATGAAGGCTGGCGCGCCTATCTCGATCAATGCGCGATGCGCGTTATCGATGATTTTCCACGCAAGGCGCCGGAAAACGCCATTTATCTCAATGTCGCCCAGAGCGGTTTCGAGTTTCATCGCTTCTTCGAGTGGCTGGACCGCCGTCCCGACATTGTCCCGGTGTTTCTCGTTCACGATCTCCTGCCACTCGATTATCCGGAATATTTCCGGGCCGGATATGAAGATCGTTTCAATCGCCGCGTGGAGACCATTGTTCGACACGCCAAGGCCATCATCACCACCTCGCAGTCAGTGCGCGAACGCATTATCGCCGAATATGGCCGCCGCAGGGTCCCTCTTCCGCCCATTCAGGTCCAGCATCTTCCGTCTCCGCTGGGACCAGGCCGGACGACGGAAGATGACGACCCCAACTTGTCCGCAAAGCCTTATTTTGTAATGGTCGGAACGATAGAGCCGCGGAAAAATCATCAGATGATCCTGAATCTTTGGCGCGACATCGGACCCGAGGCGCCGAAATTGGTCCTCGTCGGCGCCAATGGCTGGGACAATGAACCGGTGATCAATGCTCTGACGCGCTCGCCCATTCTGGGAGGTTGCGTTCGGCGCGTCAGCGGCCTGTCGCGTCGCGCCATGCGCAAACTGGTCGCCAACGCCTGCGCCTTGATCCTGCCGAGTTTCGCGGAAGGCTATGGACTTCCGGCGATAGAGGCGCTGACTCTAGGCGTGCCGACAATTGCTTCCGACATCCCTATTTTTCGCGAAACCGCAGGCGATTCCGCGCTGTTCATTTCGCCGCTCGACGGATTTGGATGGAAGAACGCCATTGAAGATTTCGCTCGGCCCGGCTCTGCTTCGCGGCTGGAGGCGGTCAGGCGCGCGCGCGCATTCAAGCCGCCGACCGAAAAACCCTATTTCGAAGCAATAGAGAATTTTCTGGGCAGCTTATAATTTTCTTCCAGCTAATTTTTCGCGACGGGCCGTGCGAGAGCCTCGTCATAGACGCGGCCGAGCTTGACCTTATGGGCGGCCGGAGAAAATTTTCCGGCCTGAATCACGCCGCGCCGCGCAAGCTCGGCGCAAAGCGCATCGTCCGCGTCGATTTTCTGGATTGCGGCCATGATGCTGCGGATATCCGACGGATCGACAAGCAAGGCGGCGTCGCCGGCGACTTCAACCAGGGAGGACGTGTTGGAGGTCACGACGGGCGTTCGCAACAGCATCGATTCCAGCACGGGCAGACCAAAGCCTTCGTAAAGGGATGGAAAGATCACCGCCCGGGCGTTGCGAATCAACGCCATGAGTTGAAATAGCGGCAAATGTTGCAGGCGGCGGATCCGCTCATCCGGAACGATGCGCCGCCCCTCGATCTTCAAGGCATTCGATTGGTTTTCCTCAATTTTGTCGAGGTCCGCGGCATATTCCCACCCGAGACCGCCCGCGAGAACCAGGGATCGCTGGCTGCCGCTGGCAATATAGGCGTCGATCAGCCGTCCAACATTTTTTTTGGGTTCAAGCGCGCCATAAAAAAGATAATAGTCGCCGGATTTGAGACCGAAGGACTGCTCAACCAGCCTGGCGGTTTCGGCGTCGCTCTGCGCCACCATATCTGCGGGGAACGACACCGATTGATAGGTATTGACCACTTTTTCCGGCGCGATGCCGCAGATATTGATCAGATCGTTGCGGGAGGCTTCGGAGACGGTGACGATCCGCTCCGCGACCCGACCCAGATGTCGCACCATGTTCAGGAAGAATTTCTTGTCGTCGAGCGTGCTATAGGGCAGCCGGAGAGGCACGAGATCGTGGATTGTGTATATGTTCCGGGCGCCCTCGATCTGAAGCGGGATCGCCTGGGTCGCATGGAAGATATCCGGTCTCGAATTCACTTTCAATTTCACGGCGGAACCATAGCGTTTGAAGTGAAAACGACTGATATCCATGAACAGCGGCGCGACAAAGAGTCTTTGCAACGAACCGAAACTCCGCGCCGCCTCAGATTGAACGACAATGGTCTTGCCGGGCATGGCCGCGCCGCGAAGTCCGAAAGGCGCTCCGACCATTCGCCGCCAATTCAACGTGACATATTTGGTATAAGGAGAAATTTCGCGGTTGCGCGCGTCGAAAAAGCCGACTTCGGCCAGCACAGGATCCTTTGTGTCGATCGGACGATAGGAATGAAGCAGGCCTTCGGTTTCAAAGCCAAGTTCACTGGCGATTTCGCACGTATTACGGGAATAGGTGGCGATGCCGGTGCCGCCGGACACTGTCATATTGAACAACTCAAACAATATTTTATTGGCCACGGTTGGTCCAACTGGCTTTGAAGGAGGCGATGAAATTTTTTATGGACCTTTGCAGCGGGCACATATGAACGACGTTCTAGTTCTAAATGGCTAGGTTTGCAAACCCAGAACCGGATCGCGTGTCGGTAGCACAAGACATGTCCCATTCAGACAGCGCGAATACGTCTCAGAGTAAGCGCCAGTGTCGATCCACGAGTCGCTCAAATGAATTTGAATTGCGCCGAGGTCAGGGAGCTTGCAAGGAGATTGGTCAGGGTGATCGTGTCCGAGGCGTCGAGGGTGATCAAAGCAACGGCGGGACATCGGCGAATCGTCTCCTTGGAGACCCTACAGAATCATGAGATGCCGACTTTTGCAAAGCGCTCCATGAGTGACATTGGGCCATGTGGACAAAATCGATCGAGCGTGTCGCCGCAGCGAGGCCTCGTCGGTCATAGTCCGATCCCCCTTCCGGCGAGTTCTGGAAAGACCGCCGCGAGGCGGTCTTTGCTTTTGGCGCGGGACAAAGGATCAAGGATTTCAGCTCAGCTTGCTCGAATAATGGGAGGCGTTGAGCTTTCCCGTCGCCGCCTTGCGCGCGAAGGTGATCAGATGCTTGGTCAATATGCCGATGCTGATGACGTCGGGAATTTTGCCCTTTTTCAGGCGTGGCCAGGCGAAGGCCCAGAACACGCGGCGGTAATCGGCGACGACGCCGAGTTTCCAGCAAATCCTGAACAGCATGGCGAAGCCGCGCCGGACGTTCTTTGGCGTGACCTGTTCGGGCGAACGCGGCCGCGGGCGGCGGTTGGGGAAGGTGTGACGCGTCTGGTAATCATAGCGCGCGAACAGCCGCGCCGGATCATAGGCGTGAAGCAGACAGGCCCGCCAGATCTCAAGCGTCTGCTGGTAGGAATTTTTGAACACAACATTGGATTCGAGCGTCTCGTCGCTCGAAATGCGGTTTTCGCGCTGCAGCCGGTCCCACAGAGGCGAACCGGGCAGCGCCTGGAGCAAATTGATTGTCAGCATGGCGACCTGCGACTCCTCGATGAAATCGATGATGTTTTGCCGGGTTTGCGGACCATCGGTGTCGAGACCGACGATCATGCCGGCGATCACTTCCATGCCATGGGCGTTCAGTTTTTGCACCGCCTCCAGGATCGGCAGCGTCATGTTCTGCTCCTTCGACATCGACCGCAGGGCTTCCGGTTCGGGCGTCTCGACGCCGCAGAATATGGCGGTGAAACAGGCGGCGCGCAGCGCGGCGAGTAGGTCGTCGTATTTGGCGATGTTCAGCGTCGCCTCGAAGGCGAAAGACAGCGGGAAGGAATGACGCTCCTGCCATTCGATCAGATGCGGCAATAGTTCGCGCACCGCCTTGCGGTTGGCGATGAAATTATCGTCGACGAAATAGACCGAGGTGGTCAGGCCGCAGGCCCGCAGCTTGTCGAGTTCGGCGATGATGCGCTGCGGCGATTTGAGGCGCGGCACGCGCCCGTAAAGGCCGGGAATATCGCAAAATTCGCAGGTATAGGGACAGCCGCTGGAAAATTGCAGAGAGCCGATGAAATAATGATCGAAACTGACCAGTTCATAGGCGGGTATGGGGAAATCTTCGAGCGGCAGGCGCTCGCGCGTCTCGAACCGAATCTGGCTGGCGGGCCGGGCGCAATCGCGCGCAAGTCGATGGAAAAGCGCCTGCGTCGCATCACCCATTTCGCCTAAGTGGAGATAGTCGAAGTCGGGATAGGCTTCCGGGCTTGAAGAAACCGACGGACCGCCGAGCGCCGCCGGCTTTCCGGCGCGATGCGCGCGATTGCAAATATCGTTGATCTGCCGGCGTTGAACGTGCATGCCGCTGACGAACACCGCATCGGCCCAGCGAAAATCCTTTCCGCGCGCCTTGCGGATGTTTTCGTCAATGAAACGGACCTCCCATCCGGCTGGGACGGCGGCTGCGATGACGAGAAGGCCCTGCGGCGGCATGAAGGCCCGCAGCCCCCCGGTGACGTCATAGGCATATTCGAACGAGCCCAGCGAGGGCTGGTAGCGGGGAAAGATGCAGAGGATTTTGCGCGGCAAGCCGGGCGACAATTCCGGCTCGGCGGATGTTTTGGCTTCGGCTTCGAGCACCGCATCGACGTCCAGCATCAGGCAACCTGCAAACGAACATGTCGGGCAGACAAAGTGACCGATGGCGGCTCCAATCACAAGCCTCAAGCGGCGGGCGCGTCATGCCTCCTAGTGACGCCCGTCGTTGATTTCGACGGCAAGTTCTGAATCACTGTCGCTTTGAAGCAGCGATGGAGGTGATTCGTGTCCGGGAAAAAAATTGCCGTCAAAAAATACGTCGTGCGGCTGAGCGCGGAGGAGCGGGAGCAGCTTGCCGGGTTCCCGAAACCGACGAACGCATTGTCGTCGCAATTGGCCGATATCTCGGAGAAGGTTTTGATGACGCCCGTCTCGACACGCTGTTCCTGACCATGCCAATCACGTGGAAAGGCGCTGTCACTCAATATGCCGGACGCCTTCATCGTCTCCACCACGCCAAGCGCGAGGTGGTGATCTACGACTATGTCGATGATAATGTGCCGGTTCTCGCGCGCATGGCCGCGAAACGAAGAGCCGCCTATCAGGCCCTGGGATATAGCTTGAGCGCCGCCGGCGAACTCGATTTGCGCGGCCCATGCCAATGTTCGACAGTCCGAAAACCGAAGGCCGTTGAGCTTTTACATTGTCGCGCCACCTTTATGGTGGTATGGTGGAGCCATGGAAAAGCGCCGACCGACCTATGATCTCGACGCCATCAAGCTATCGATGGGTTCGATCGAAACCCTCGCCATCACGACCTCGGCTTTGCGCGACGCTACTGCGCTCGGCTTTGATCGCGGCGGCGTCGCGCAGGCCATCAACAGCATCGAAAAAAGCATGTTTTACAAATCGATGACCACTTTCGCAGACCATCGGCTCTGGCAGGACGTCTATCACGTCCCGTCCCAGGGATGGACGCTCTACATCAAATTCCAGGCTGACGTCGTCACCGAGTTCTCGGTGGTTTCGTTCAAGGAGAAATGAAATGGCGACCGGAAAGCAACCTCTTCCGAACACAATGGTCGCGCCAGACACCGGCGAGATCCTGACGCGCGACGTGCGGCCATTCGATGTTTCCTATAAGGGCGAAAGCGTCACCGTGGAGCTTCCGGGCTACTATCCGGCCGGAACCGGAGATGGCGTGCATATCGGAGACGACATGGCTGCCGTCGATGAGGCTCTGCGTGAGCTTAAAGAGAAAATCGAAGGCTTGCCCTCTCCCGCCACGATTCGCCGCGTGCGCACGAAACTCAATCTGTCGCAACGCGAAGCGGGGCTGTTACTCAAAGTCGGCGAGAACGCGTTCGACAAATACGAACGTGGTCTCATTGAGCCGAGCGGGCCGACGAGCCAGTTGCTGAGAATTCTGGATCGCCATCCCGAGATGGTCGACGAACTGCGGTGAGCGGGCGCTCGAAGGCGACGACCTTGAAGATCTTTACGATGGCGGCCGCGAGCGCGGCTTTCAAGGAAGGCGGTCGATGGGCGACAGGGTCTGGACGAACGCCATTAAAAAGCCGCGCCCGCCGAAACCTTCGGAAACCGCCAAGCGCGCCATCATCGCGGCTTGCGAGGCCTTCAACCCTGCCGGTTGAAGGTCGTTCCCGACGAGGCGGCGGTCCTAACGCGCATTGTCGCGCGGGGGGCTTCGCTTCGTGCGCCAGTCTTGCCAAATGCTGGCCCCTCAGTTCGTCGAGCCGCGGTCCGAAGCGCGCTCCGGCATTGGTATCGCGAGCACGCGAAAATGCATTTTTCGTGCGGGCGAAGGCCATGGCAGAAATGCTGGGGGTCCCGACGCCGGCGGTGCAGGTCGTCGATCAATCCAAGCGTTGGGGCAGCTGCGACGCCTACGGCCGAATCCGGCTGAATTGGCGGCTGATCATGGCCCCGATGAAGGCGGTCGATTATGTGATCGCGCACGAGGCCTGCCATATCCTCGAGCATAATCATTCCAAGCGGTTTTGGAGGTCGTTGGAAATCATCATGCCTGACTATCAGGCCAGGTTACGCGACCTTGATCGGCAAGGGCATTTGTTTATTTGGTAAAGATGGAGCCTCAATAACGGAAAGCCTCCGCCAGCCTTGCACCCTCGGCAACTTGCGCTCGAATCTCATCATATTTTTCGTTAATCACTCGCCTTGCGACACTAGCCAATTCAGCCATCTTCCGTAGCTCACGGCCAAGACCACATACACGATCGCACGAATTTTACAATACCTTACCGTATTTTTTTCGGCATTTTTATATGGTGACGCTGGATAGCGTGACGGCTAATGAACATTTATAGCGCTTGACATCGCTGCGAGGTCTTTCTATCATTCGTTATCATATGTCAAATAAGTGGGGCCGGCCGGAGCAATGTGGACCTGTAGGGCGCCACATTGCAGCTGGCTCCGCCCGGGGGTCGCGCTTCGCGCTCAGCCCCGGGACGGAGCAAGGATCGACAATGATGACGAATCGTCAAATACGTAACCGCATCTTTCGCTTGCGCGTCAGCGACGCTGAAATGGCGGCGCTACAAAACGCGGCCGGTGAGGGCCATGAAATAGCGCCATGGGCGCCCGAAAAACTTCTCGGCGCAGAGCACGACGCCACCGCGACGTCCGCGCGCTTTTCGCGAGACGACGCGCTCGCGATCATTCGCGCGCTCACGCCGATCGGCTCGAACCTCCGCGATATGGAGTTGGCCCCGGTTGTCTGAACAGATTCCTGCCAAAGAAAAGTTGTTCTGCCGGAATTGGTTTGTCGCGGATTGCCGGGCATTCGTCGCGATGGAGGGCGGGCGTAGCCCAACCGGAATTGCGACAAATGCCCGGCGGCGAAAAATTCATGCGGCTATCGCGATGGCTGGCTCCTCGAACAAAAACGATGAGTGGCAATTGCAGCATCGCTACATGAGCATGGAAACCATGACCGGCCTCGCCGAACAGGCGCCCCCGATTCCGAAAATCGAAGCTGGAAGAGGTCCGGCGACCGCCCCTGAATTTCCACCATCTTGGCGGACGTGATCCCGTCGTGCGACGATAATTGAGGCTACAACAAAGGGCGATTTATTATGCTAAGTAATAAGAATAGTTCAGTTTTTTGCGACTACGAACAAGGCATGTTTCCCGAACAATTGCATCGGAAATTTGGTGATAAACTGCTCGATCCAATGCACGAGCAAGATGCGACTGCCATTCATGAGTCGGGACACGCGGTAGCAGCATGGCTTTTCGGGATCGAACTTGAGTCTATCCGGATGACGATGCATACGTCTGAACGCACAAAGGCTTGGAGCGGAGCAAATGTCGCTCACGCTCGGACCAAACGGCTTAATCTGCCCGCCGATTATGGACCATTTTATCGGGTTCACGGAATCGTGACACTTGCAGGACCTGCGGCGGAGAGGAAATTCCGGGTGTTCCATGATCTCCCAATGTACAAGGGCAACGAGGGAGATCATGATAGATTTGATTCATCCATGGGCACAATGCTCGAAAGGAGCGGCAGGAGCAGCTATGCCTTTCGCCGACTCATCTGGCGAAGGGCCCAGACGATGATGGAGATCGAACAGGTCTGGCACGCCGTTTCCGAACTCGCATCCTACTTAACAGACTTGATGGATGAAGAAGTTTGGTTGACCGATCAGGTTCCGCCAACATTAACCATAAGCTTGCCATGGTCCGCAGTCAGTGATGCCGTTCATTCTAGCGGTCTAGAAAAGGTGCTAATAAGCGATATCTTTCCGCGCATGGCAAATGGAGCGCTTTGAAGAATTCTGTTTGGCTGTGTGACCGGCGTTCTCGCCGCTTCGCTGGAGCGCGGATGGCGCGCTTCAGGCCGCAATCCCACCCAATTGGATCGCGCTTATCCGCTCAATTCGACATCCTCTGCCAATTTGGACGCAATTCTCCTGTTCGGACGGCTCACGCCGCCCGCAGCAGAACACGCGCCCGCTTCATGTTCATCGCGCAGGCGACGAATTGCAGATGACAATGGTTGCGGGCCAAGCCGCGATAACGAACCCGCGCCATGCCATACCAATTCTTCATCGTCGCATTGGCCCGCTCGACACCCGAGCGCACGCTCGACGCCGTCGTGTTGAACCACTTCTGCCAATGTTTCAGCGGCTTGTTGCGCTTGGCCTTGTAGGCGATCTTGTCGTCGATGCCGAGCGAAACCAGCTTTTCCCGCAGGGCTTTGCTGTCGTAGGCCTTGTCGGCGTAATAGGCCTCTTCGTCGCCCTGGATCATCGCCTCGCCGCGCTGGCTGTCGTGCAGGTCGGCGGAAGTCATTTCGGCCTGGCGGATCAGGTCGCTTTGCTCGTCCACGGCGATATGGGCTTTGTAGCCGAAATAGGTTTTGTCGTTCTTGATCGTGAAGCTGGCGTCCGGATCGCGCGGATTGACTTGTCCCTCGTCATAAGGCGGGCGCTTCACCTCCGCCGCGATGATCGTCGCGTCGACCAGGGTTCCCTTCTTGACGATCAGCCCTCGCGCGTTGAGTTGCCGATTGATCTCGGCCAGCAGCTGCTCTGACAGGCCATCCCCGGCGACGTCAAATTCACCGGCGCCGAAAAGGACGCCAAGCCGACCGTCATTCCGTTCCGCCGCTGCCTGCCGATCGGCTGCTATGCCGACGTCGTCCTGAACGAAACCCAGTTGAAAAACTTCCACGGTCAAAAAGAAGACGCCAGCGGCGTGCTCAGTTTCATCGACGGGGCAAACCAGGACGCGAAATTCAACATCAGCCTTCGCGGTTTAACCCAAGGCCTCGACGCATTGGGCAAGGAATTTTAAGCCTG
>NZ_CAIUXT010000078.1 GCF_903903185.1 uncultured Rhodoblastus sp. | reverse complement strand
TGTGCTGATCGCGCCCAATCTGGAATCGGGCAACATGCTGGCCAAGGAACTGACCTTCGTCGCCCATGCCGAGGCGGCGGGGCTGGTGGTGGGCGCGCTGGCGCCGGTGATTCTGACCAGCCGAGCCGACAACGACCGCGCCCGGTTGGCCTCCTGCGCGCTGGCGAAGCTCTATGATTACTGGCGGCGCAACGGCCGCGCCTTTACCGGCGCGCAAGACAAGGCGCTCGCCGCGGAGTAAAGACGACGCTCCCCGCAGGAGTAACGCATGACGGATATCATCCTCACCATCAACGCCGGCTCCTCCTCGGTAAAATTTTCGGTGTTCGAGATCGTCGAGGGACGCCTGATCCCGCTGGCCCTCGGCCTGATCGACGGCATTGGCGCGAGGGCGACTTTCACGGCCAACAAGAGCAACGGCGAAAAGACGGAATTCACGCTCGACCGCAGCCATGGCGCAGCAGACCACAAAATCGCGCTGACGGCGGTGCTGGAATGGATGGAGAAGGAAGAAAGCGGCGCGCATGTCGTGGGCGTCGGCCATCGGGTCGTGCACGGCGGCCCGGTCTATTCCGAGCCGCTGCTGGTCGATGCCGATAATTTGCGCATTCTTCGCGGTTTCGAGCCTCTGGCGCCTCTGCACCAGCCCTATAATCTCGCCGGCATAGAAGCGGCGATGGCGGCCTTTCCCGGCGTGGCGCAAGTGGCGTGTTTCGACACCGCTTTCCACCGCCGCCACCCCTATCTTGCCGATACTTTCGCCCTGCCGCGCCACTATTACGACGAGGGCGTCCGCCGTTACGGCTTTCACGGTCTGTCCTATGAATTCATCGATCGCATCCTGCGCCATGAGGAACCGGTGCTGGCGCGTGGCAAGGTGATCGTCGCCCATCTCGGCAATGGCGCCTCGCTCTGCGCCATCAACGCCGGAAAATCGGTCGCCTCGACCATGGGTTTCACGGCGCTCGACGGCGTGCCGATGGGCACGCGCTGCGGCCAGCTCGATCCCGGCGTCGTGCTCTATCTGATGGCCGAAAAGAAGATGAGCGCGGCCGAGATCACAGATCTGCTCTACAAGAATTCGGGCCTCAAGGGCATGTCGGGCATTTCGCACGACATGCGCGTGCTGGAGGCCTCGAACGAACCATCCGCCAGGGACGCCATCGCTTATTTCGTCCGGCGCGTGCGCCGCGAGATCGGCGGCCTCTGCGCGATGCTCGGCGGCCTCGACTGTATCGTGCTCACCGGCGGCATCGGCGAGAATGCAGTGAATATCCGCCAGTCGATCCTGCAGGATATGGAATGGATCGGCATCCAGATCGACGCCAAAGCCAACGCCAATCGCGAGCGGATCATATCGCAGAAGGGTTCGCCGGTGGTCGCGCTGGTCCTCAAGACCGACGAAGAGCGCATGATCGCCGCCCACACGGCGGAGCTTCTCGCCCTCAAGCAGCCGCTCGTTCCCGCTGTTTCCTGAACGGCGCGACCTCCCAGGGATCGACCGCGGGCTTGCCTGACGCGTGATGGTCCCGGAACTCTCACGCGAGCGTATCGAAACGACCAAGGTTGGCGAACCAGCAAGTTCGCCTGCCTTGCGCCGCAACAACAAGGCGCAAGACAAGCCGCCTTCAGTCGGTTATGTCCTCGCTACGGATGGACGAACGGGGATTCTTCGGTGACGGACGCTCAAACTGCGGAAACGGCGCAACAACCCGCCGGGCCGGATGCGCAGGACGAGGCCCGCAAGAAGCGCGCGGGCCGGATCTTGCCGGCCGGGCTGGCCATTATCGCGACCATGGCGCTTGGCGGCCTCTATCTTTGGTACTCCGGACGCAATATCGAAAGCACCGACGACGCCTTTACCGATGGACGGGCCGTGATCGTCGCGCCGCAGGTGGGCGGCGCGGTGGTTTCGCTCGATGTCGCCGACAACCAATTCGTCCGCAAGGGCGACGTGCTGATCCGCATCGATCCGCGCCAATATCAAAACGACCGCGAACTCGCTGGGGGCGCGCTGGCGACCGCCGAAGCCCAGCAGGCCGGGCAGGCCTATGGGCTCGAAGTGGCGCGCAAGAATTTCCCGGCCGTGCTCGCCCAGGCCAGGGCGCAGGCCGCCGCCGCCAAGGCGACGCTCGACAAGGCGCAGGCCGATTACGACCGCCAGAAATCCTTGAGCCGGCAGGCGACGTCGCAGCAGGATGTCGATGCGGCCAAGGCGGCGCTGCAACTGGCGCAGGCGCAGGCGGCGCTGGCCGAGGCCCAGGTGGCGCAGAATTCGCCCGTACCGCAGCGCATCGGCGAGGTCGAAAAAATGGTCGGGCAATTGCAGGGCCAGGTCGAACAGGCGCGAGCGCGGCTGGCCCAGGCGGACCTCAATCTGGATTGGACGGTCGTGCGCGCGCCGCAGGACGGCTGGGTCACCAAGCGCAATGTCGAACTGGGCAATATTGTCGCGCCGGGCCAGCAGATTCTCAGTCTCGTCGGACCCGAGCGCTGGGTGACCGCCAATTTCAAGGAAAGCCAGCTCGACCGGATGCGGCCCGGCCAGAAGGTCAAAATCGAGATCGACGCTTACCCTTCAGCGAAGCTGGAGGGCCATGTCGACAGTATCCAGCAGGGTTCGGGCTCGAAATTCACCGCCTTCCCGCCCGAAAACGCCACCGGCAATTTCGTCAAGGTGGTGCAGCGCGTGCCGGTCAAGATCGCCATCGACAGCGGCATCGATCCGCAACGCCCGCTTCCGCTCGGGCTTTCGGTCGTGCCGACGGTGGCGCTCAAATGAGCGACGCGGCGGTCGCAGGGCCGCTCCCGGCTCCATCAGGGGCTCCCTTCACGGCTCCCCTGGCGGCGTGGAAGCCGGCGGGCAATCCCTGGCTGATCGCGATCGCCGTGACCCTCGCGACCTTCATGGAAGTGCTCGACACCACCATCGTCAATGTCGCCCTGCCGCATATCGCCGGGACATTGTCGGTCAGCGCCGACGAGGCGACCTGGGCGCTCACCAGCTATCTCGTGGCCAATGGCATCGTCTTGACCATTTCCGGCTGGCTCGGCGACCTGCTTGGCAGAAAGCGCTATTTTCTGATCTGCATCGCCATGTTCACTTTTTGTTCGTTTCTGTGCGGCTCGGCTACGAGCCTGAGCCAGCTCATCGTCTTCCGGCTGGCGCAGGGGTTTTTCGGCGGCGGCATGCAGCCCAACCAGCAGTCGATCATCCTCGACACGTTTCCGCCCGCGCGGCGCGGCGCGGCTTTCGGCGTCGCCGCCATGGCCACCATCGTCGCGCCGGTGCTCGGTCCGACGCTCGGCGGCTACATCACCGATCAGGCGTCGTGGCGCTGGATTTTCTGGCTCAACATCCCCGTCGGCATCATCGCGGTGTTTCTGGTGTCGGCGCTGGTCGAGGACCCGCCCTGGGTCAAGAACCGCCGGAGCCGGGGCGTCGATTTCATCGGCCTGTCGCTGATCACCGTCGGCCTCGGCTGCCTCGAAATCATGGTCGATCGCGGCCAGGACGCCGACTGGTTCAGCTCCGGCTTCATCAAGCTGATGGCGGTGCTGGCCTTTCTCGGCATCGTCGGCGCGATCATGTGGCTGCTCGTGGCGCGCAAGCCGATTGTTCGTCTCGACGTGTTCAAGGATCGCAATTTCGCCACCGGCTGTGTGATGATCTCCGCCACTGGCGCCATTCTCTATGCCAGCGCCGTGATGATTCCGCAAATGACGCAGCAGAACCTCAATTACGACGCCACCTGGGCCGGACTGATCCTGTCGCCGGGCGGGTTGATGGTGATTTTGCTGATTCCCTTCGTCGCGCGGGCGCTTAAATTGATGGCGGCGCGCTATCTGATCGCCGCCGGCTTCACCATCATGGGCTTTGCCTTGATCTATTCGAGCCATCTGGCGCCGAATATCGATTTCGGCACTCTGGTCTTCATGCGCATGTTGCAGACTGCTGCGCTGGCCTTCCTGTTCGTGCCGATCAGCACCGTCGCCTATATGACCTTGCCGCGCGACCTCAATGGCGACGCGGTGGCGCTGTTTGCGATGTTTCGCAATGTGTTCGGCTCGGTCGGCATCGCGCTCTCGACCGCCGCCGTGACCCAGCGCGCGCAGGCGCACCAGAATTTCCTGACCGAACGGGCCAATCCGCTCAACCAGCCCTATCAGGAACTGGTTACGACCTACCAGCAATCGCTGATCGCCATGGGACATACGGCGGAAGCGGCGAAAAACATGGCGCTGGGCCGGATCTATCAAATGATTCGCACCCAGGCGGCGATCATGGCCTATAGCGACGTCTTCATCTATTGCGCGATCGTGGCTTTCGCGGTGGTTCCCTTCACTTTTCTGATGACCTCGAAAAAATCATCGGGCGGACCGGGGGGTGCGCATTGACGGCGGGATTTTGCGCGATGCCGGAAATTTCGCGATTCCTTCGCTGGCGCGGCTGTCTCGTGGCGGTGATGCTGTTGTCGGGCTGCACCGTCGGACCGGATTTCGCGCCGCCCGACCCCGGCCTGCCGACGAAAAGCTTCGCCGCCCCGGACGCCGGAGGGCGGCTGAGCGCGCCGCCGGACCCCGCCTGGTGGGCGCTGTTCCATGACCGGACGCTGACGGAACTCGAAAACCAGGTCGCAAGCGCCAATCTCGACGTGCGCGCGGCGACCGTCAGGCTCGCCGAAAGCCGGTTCCAGCGCGGCGTCGTGGGCGCGGCGCAATGGCCGGGTCTCAACGCCGACGCCAAGGCGCCGACCGAACTCTACAGCCAGAATGGCATCTTGAGCCTGCTGGCGCCCTTGTCGCCGACCGGCGTGGTCAAGATTCCCGCGATCACCGACAATAATATCGGCTTCGACGCCTCCTGGGAGCTCGACCTGTGGGGCCATGTCCGCCGGCAGGTCGAGGCCGCCGACGCCCAGACCGGCATTGCGGCGGAACAGCGCCGCGACGCCTTGGTCTCGGCGCTCGCAGAAGTCGCGCGCGACTATATCCAGCTGCGCGGCGTGCAGGTGCAGATCGGTATCGCCAAAGACAATATGAAAATCGCCGAGGGTGTTTTGCGCCTCGCCGAGGAACGCCGCGCCAAGGGCTTGCAGAGCGCGCTCGACAGCGAGAACGCCGCCGCCGAAATCGAATCCGTGCGCGCGCAATTGCCGGCGCTCCAGCAGCAGGAATCGGAACTCATCAACGCCCTCGGCTTCCTGCTCGACCAGCCGCCGGGCGCCTTGCGGGCGAAGCTCGGCGCGCCCCGGGCCAATCCCCTGTCGCCGCCCGCCATTCCGGTCGGCGTGCCGTCGGAACTGGCGCGCCGGCGCCCCGACATTCGCGCGGCGGAAGCGCAATTGCATCAGGCGACGGCGGATATCGGCGTCGCCGTCGCCGCCTTCTATCCGACGGTGCAGCTCAATGGCGTGGTCGGACTGGACGCGCTCAACCTGACCAACCTGTGGAAGGGCAATTCGCTGCAATATGCCGTCGGCCCGAGCATCAGCCTGCCGATCTTCAACGCCGGGCGGCTGCAAAACACCGTGGAATTGCGCGAGGCCCAGCAGATCGAGGCGGCGCTCGCCTATCGCAAGACGGTGTTGCGCGCCTGGCATGAAGTGGTCAACGCCCTGGTCGCGCACCGGCTCGAACAGGGACGCCGCGCACGGCTGGCGGCGCAATATGGACACGCCCGCCAGGCTCTCGACATCGCCCGCTCGCGCTACCGCGATGGCGTCACCGAGTTCCTCAACGTGCTTTACGCGCAGCGCACGTCGCTGCAGGCCGAACAGCAACTGGCGCAAAGCACGACTAATGCGGCGCTCGATTCGGTGCAATTGTTCAAGGCGCTCGGCGGCGGCTGGGAGAATGTGTTTCCAATTGGCGAAACATCGGTGGCGGTGGAATTGCCGCGATAGCCGCAATCGCAGGGCTTCCCTGCTTCCCTTGCGCATGGCTGTCGGGGTAAACGAGAACGGTTGTCGTTTCTGGTATTTTTATAACCCGCAAGGGTCATGGCCGGCCATCGCCCGTCGAGAGACGGGCGCACACGCCGTGCCGCGAGCAGGGATCAGAAAAATCGGGCGCTCCGGCGCCGCGTGGATGGCCGGGACCGGCTCGGCCAGCAGGACTTCGGATAAAAATGATCGGGACAGCTTCCCGATTTCGTCGCCTGATCAACTTTACCGGCGCGCGGCCAGTGAAAATCAGACGCGCGCTTTGCACAACTTTCCCCGTATTGGCGATCAGCCCGCAAAACCAGAACCTTGCTTCGCCTCGCGCCGCGCGGTAACACAGGCGTCGACGAGGAACGGCGATGACGAAGGCGCAAGAAGAACAGCCCGCCGAGGAAAAATTACGGCTGATCGCGCTCGACAGCGACGACCTCGCCGTATTGTCCGCGCATCTGCAGGACGCCATCCTGCGCGTCGGCGACATGGTCTATCTGCCGAGGGAAAAGCGTTTCGTGCTGGCGCTGAACCGTTTCGACTGGCTCGCATTCGACTGCGGCCGCGCCCCCCACCGGGCGCAGACCGGGTTGCATTTCGAGAACGTGCGCAAGGTGGCGCTGCATGGGTTTCGCCAGGATCGCCCGAACGATATCTTGAACCTCCTCGACATCGAATTCATTCCCGGCGAGACGCCGTCGGGCTCGGTGGCGCTGGTGTTTTCGGGCGGCTGCGCCCTGTTGCTCGAGGTCGAATGTCTCGAAGCGCGCATGGCCGATCTCGGCCCGCGCCGGCGCGTGCGCCGCGCGCCGGGTCACGCAACCGCAGGCTCCGGCGAAGCTTGACAAAGGTCGCCATTGCGTTTTCAAGCGCAGTCGATGGCGGTTCGGGTGAAGGCCCGAAGGGCCGCGTGAGCGAATAAGCTTCGAACAAGACGGGAGCCCAGATCCGATCCAACCGGATCGCAACCGGCTTTCAGCGCCTTCAGCTCGTTTCCAAGGTTTTTCCGGAGAATTTTCGATGCCTTTCCGGCTCGACGCCGCCGACGCCCGTTTCGACGAAAACTTCGAAAAACTCCTGCATATGAAGCGGGAGACGGCGGAAGACGTCGATATCGTCGTGCGCGACATTATCGCCGGGGTCATTGCGCGCGGCGACGCGGCGCTGATCGAATATTCGCGCCGTTTCGACCGGATCGAACTGACGCCGGCGACCCTGCGCATCGCGCCCGAGGAAATCGACGAGGCCTTCGCCGCCTGCCCGAAAGACCAGATCGAGGCGTTGAAGCTGGCGCGCGACCGCATTGTCGCCTTCCATGAACGGCAGAAGCCGGAAAACCTGCGCTTCACCGATTCCGCCGGGGTGGAACTCGGCTGGCGCTGGAGCGCGGTCGAGTCGGTCGGCCTTTATGTGCCGGGGGGCACCGCGTCCTATCCGTCCTCGGTGCTGATGAACGCCATTCCGGCGAAAGTGGCGGGCGTCGAGCGGCTGGCGATGGTGGCCCCCGCGCCCGACGGAAAATTGTCGCCGCTGGTGCTCGCGGCGGCCAAACTCGCCGGGGTCGATGAAGTGTTCCGCATCGGCGGCGCGCAGGCGGTGGCGGCTCTGGCCTATGGGACGGCCAGCATCAGGCCGGTGTCGAAAATCGTCGGTCCCGGCAACGCCTTCGTCGCGGCGGCCAAGCGCCGGGTGTTCGGGCAGGTCGGGATCGACATGATCGCCGGCCCGTCGGAAGTGCTGATCCTTGCCGACAACACCGCCAATCCCGAGTGGATCGCCATCGACCTGCTCGCCCAGGCCGAACACGACGCGGCGGCGCAGTCGATCCTGATCACCGACGACAAGGGGCTTGCCGACGCGGTCGAGGCGGCGGTGGCCGAGCGCCTGAAAGCCCTGCCGCGCCGCAAAATTGCCGAAAAAAGCTGGAATGAACAGGGTGCGATCGTCGTGGTCGATCATCTCGACCGGGCGGTCCCGCTCGCCGACCGAATCGCCGCCGAACATCTCGAAATCATCGCCGCCGACGCCGAGGGTCTGGCTTTGAAAGTGCGCAACGCCGGAGCGATCTTCATCGGCGCCTGGACGCCCGAAGCCATCGGCGATTATGTCGGCGGCTCCAACCATGTGCTGCCGACGGCGCGCTCGGCGCGCTTTTCCTCCGGCCTCAATGTGCTGGACTTCATGAAGCGCACGTCGATCCTGAAATGCTCGCCCGAAAGCCTGCGCGTCATCGGCCCGGCGGCGGTCACGCTCGGCAAGGCCGAAAGGCTCGACGCCCATGCGCTTTCCGTGTCGTTGCGGCTCGGCGGGGCGTGAGGATGGATCAACTGGACGGCCTGCCGCGCAACCGATTGATCAACGTCACCTTCGACGAAGAGTCGATCGAGCGCGGCAATGCCGATCAGGAACATGAGCGCGCCATCGCGGTCTACGATCTGATCGAGGAAAACGAATTCTCGCTGCCCGACCACGAGGGCGGACCCTATTGCCTGCGGATCGGAATGCACGATTCGAAGCTGGCGCTGCATGTTCTCGACGAAGCCGGCGCGCCGATCGTCGTCCATATCCTGTCGATGACGCCGTTTCGGCGGATTTTCAAGGATTATTTCCTGATGTGCGAAAGCTATTACGCGGCGATTCGCACCGCCAGCCCTTCGCAGATCGAAGCGCTCGACATGGGTCGGCGCGGCCTGCACAACGATGGCGCGCAATTGCTCGGGGAAAGATTGCGCGGCAAGATCGATTTCGATTTCGACACCGCGCGGCGACTTTTCACCCTCGTCACCGCCTTGCACTGGAAGGGCTGAGCGAAAATGGCCTCCGGTTCGCTCCCTCGCGCGGTGCTTTACGCCTGCACGCAAAACAGCATCCGCTCGCCGATGGCGGCGGCGCTGACCCGCTTCCTGTTCGGCAAGTCGATGGAGGTCGCCTCGGTCGGTTCGCGCGCTGGCGAGCCGGACGGTTTCGCCATGGCGGTGATGCAGGAAGCGGGTATCGATCTTTCGCGTCATGTGCCGAAAATCTTCGAGGATCTGGATAATTTCGACTTCGACCTGATCGTCGCCCTGTCGCCCGAGGCCCATCGCCGGGCGCTGGAAATTTTCCGCGACCGGCGGATCCCGGTCGAATTCTGGCCGACCCCCGACGCCACCGACGTCGATGGCGCGCGCGAACAGAAGCTCGAAGCCTATCGCGCCGTGCGCGACGGCCTGCTCCAGCGCATCGAACTGAGATTCGACGTGCGCCCCTTGGGGGCGGGTTGAATTTTCCGCCGCGCGGCGTTTCGGCGCATTTTTGGGGCGCGGCAGGGCGCCGTGCGGTTTTTGCGGGCCTTTTGCACGCAAGAGCTGGCGGCTTTCGACCCGGCTCCGGAAGCGCCCTGGAACGGGCTGCACGAAAACGGAACGACGACCTTGCGGCTTATCCCGGGGTCCTTGCGGGCATAGAATTCTTGCGGCTGTGGACGGCCAAGGAGGCCAATCTCAGGGCGCTCCGCCTCTGCTTGCGCACGAACCGCGCGAGATTTGCATTCTGGCGCAGGCGACAGGTTTCGGGATCGTCGACCGGGGCCGCGAGATCGCGACGCACGAGGCGCGGGCGTGGCGGGAAAAATCGGGCGATAAGAGGCTGTCAGCGCCTGCGGCATGTTACCGTAATTTTGATGGGCGCGCCCTTAATACCATCGGCCTTTGCTTCCGGCTCGTCGAAAGCCATAGCCCTTCCGCAAGAACGGGCGTCTATCGACGCCCTACCGGCGCCGCTCCAGTCGGAGCGGATACCATCGGTCCTTTTCGAGGGCCGATGGCACAACTCCATAAGGGGCGGCCAAGCAGCAGGACTTCTCTTCATTGGCGAGAGCCTGAATGATTTTCGGATCAAGAACCGTTCTCGAAAGGCAGCCGCCATATGCGGTTTCACCCGGCCCCATTCAGGCATCCCAATCGGTGACGATCAGCCCCGGCACGCGCTCGAATTCGCGCCGATTGGTTGTGACCAGCGCCGCGCCTCTCCGACGGGCCTGCGCGGCGATCAGGACATCATAGGGACCGATCGGCGTTCCTTTTCCGTCGAGATAAGCGCGGATGTCCCCGGCCTCCGTTGCGTCCTCGGCGTCGAAGCGCAGAATCTCGAAGCGATCGGCGAGAAAGGCGTCAAGCACGCGGCCTGAAGCTTCACGCCGCTCGCTCTTGGCGACGCCATAGCGAAGTTCGAACAGAACAATGGCAGGGATCAAAAGCGTGGCGCCGGCGACAAGTTCGGCCTGAAGCCTTCCGTCGATGAGCGGACGTCGCCTGTTGAGTGCGAATACGACAATATTGGTGTCCAGACAAAACATTGAGGGCTTCAATAGATGAGGATTTCAGTCGAGTGCAATTGAATCGTCTGGCCCGATTGGCTGATCTTCGGGCAAGCCATCGGGCAGAAAATCTCGCGCCCCCAGCGCGTCCAGGTTCGCGCGCCAGGATTTCACGTCGAACGGCGGCTTTTCCATCGGTTCTAAAATGACCTTGTCGCCGACCCTGCTGACGCGAACTTCCGTGCCTTCGAACCGAAAATCTTTCGGCAGGCGCACGGCCTGACTCCGGCCATGCATGAATATTTTGGCCGTTGGCTTCTTGTCATTCGGCTTGTCAGCGTTCGCTTTCACCGCGCGCCTCCCGAATATTGATATCTATCTATAATAGATATCACGTCGTGCGGATGATCGTCAATTCGTCAACTTGCGCTGAGGCGTCCGACATTCCAACGGCGTCGTTCAAACGGACGTTCATTGCCTGTTGATCGAAATTTCGATCCCTGTTTCGCGCATTTTATTCCCTGCTCCGGCTTCCAGGGAAATCCTTTCGTAAGTCATTGAATTTGAGGCGAAAGCGCTGCGTGGCAGGCCCGTGCTCCGGCCGAAATGCCAAATTTCCCTGTTCTTTTACCTGTTAGCAGGGAATTTCCACCCCGGACCGGTTCGACCGGCACTGCGGCGTCAGCCAACCCATTCGCGCAAATTAAGACTTTTGGCCGCCGGGCCGCAAACCCTCATCATTCGAAACTTTCAACTGACGTCGAAAACGCGCCAAGGCGTCGATGGCGATCTTTGCCGAACAGGATCGCGGCGCCGTCGGCGCCTGTCTGTTTCGCCGGCCCTGGTTGCGGTGGAAAAGAAACGAATCTCAACGCTCTGCGGTGGCGTTCGCCGGAAGAAAGGAAACGTCCACCCGCAGCCCGACGGGGAGCTTCACCTCGGGGTCGAGATCGATCAGGACCTGCAATATTTTCATGTCGGTCTTTTCCGACGGGCGGCCGGTGCCGACCCGTTTGGCGCCGAGCCTTTGCGCGATGCGCGCCACCGTTCCGCCGAAACGCCTGCCCGGAAAAGCGTCGGCCGTCACCGCGACGCTTTGGCCGACCCGGATATGGCCTATGTCGGTTTCATCGACTTCGGCGCGCACCCTCAGCCGGCTCAGGTCGCCGACAATGGCGATCGGCGTCGGGTCGATATTGGTCACCGCTTCGCCGGCGTTGCGCTGGCGGCGCAGGATGACGCCATCGATGGGGGAACGGATGATGGTCTTGTCGAGCAGCGCCGCAGCGAGGTCGGTTTCCGCCTGCAAACGCGCGACGGCGGCGCGGGCCATGGCCAGGTCTTCCTGCCGCGTTCCGGCCACTATCAACGCCAGCCTTTCGGCCACGGCCGCGCGGCGCATTTTCAGCCCGCGCAGGGTTGCGGTGGACTGGTCCAGCGCCGCCTGCGTGGCGGCGCCGCTTTTCACGAGGGGTTGTTTGCGGGCGTAATCGAGATTCGCCATGTTCAGGTCGGCCTCGACCTGCGCAAGAATGTCTTCCGCCTCGCGCCTTTCCTCCGGCCGCGCGCCATTGATCGCCTTTTCGAGCTGGGCCTGCGCTTCGGCAAGCTGCGCGCGCGCCGAGGCGAGCCGCGCCGTCTGTTCGCGGTTATCGACAATGGCGATGGGCTGGTTGGCGCGGACGGCGTCGTTCTCCTCCACCCCCATTTGGGCGATGACGCCGATGACCTGCGAGGCGATTTCGCGCTCCTCGCCATAGGGCTCCACCAGTCCGGGCGAGGCGGCCACGGCGGCGCGCGGCGACGGGGCGGCGGCGGTCTGGGCGGCCGGCGCTGGCCCGCCCGGACGCGGCAATATCGCGCCCGCGGCGCCGGCCAGGGCGCAAACGGCGAGAACCAGCCATGTGCGGGAAATCATGTCGGGGCTCCGGCGAAAACGGGCGGTTGCGCGTCATTGTCGGACGCAGGCGCGATCTGGCCGTCCTCGATATGGACGATGCGGTCGGCGAGCGGCAGAATGCGCGGATCGTGGGTGACGATGACCACGGCGCGTCCCTGGTCATGGGCGAGGCGGGCGAACAGCGCCATCGCCTTGCGTCCGGTGTCCGCGTCGAGCGCGGCGGTCGGTTCGTCGGCCAGCAGGAATTGCGGGTCGCCGGCGAGCGCCCGGGCGATGGCGATGCGCTGCTTCTGGCCGCCGCTCAATTGCGCGGGAAAGGCGTCGAGCTTGTCGGCGAGGCCGACTGTGCGCAACAACTCGCGGGCGCGGACGCGGCCTTCGGCGAGGTTCGCGCGCATCAGGTCGAAGGCGACCAGCACGTTTTCCGTCGCGCTCAGCACGGGAAACAGATTATAGCTTTGCAGGATGAAGCCGAAATGCTTGAGGCGAAGGGCGCTCAGCTCTTCCTCGCCGAGATGCTCGATGGCCTTGCCGTTGAGACGGACGCTGCCGGACGTCGGGCGCAACAGGCCGCCGAGAATATGCAGCAAGGTGGTCTTGCCGCTGCCCGAAGGGCCCATCAGCAATAGAATTTCGCCGCGCCGCACATCGAGATCGACCTCGCGCAGGGCGGTGAAGGCCGTCTCGCCGGAGCCGAAGACATGGCTGACGTTGCGGATGCTGAGGGCCGGCGCGCTCATCGGAAAACCTCCGCCGGATTGATCGACGTCACTTTCTTCAGCGAAATCAGCGAGGCGAGGACGCACATGACCTCGATCACAAGGCCGATGCCGAGGACGAGCGACAAGGGAATTTCCGGCGTGGCGCTGCTTTCGCGCCCCGCCCACGCCATGAGCAGGGCCGCCGACATGCCAAAAACGTAGCCGATGGCGCCGCCGATCAGCGCCTGCTGGATGACGATGCTGTAGAGATAGAATCGGCTTCCGCCCATGGCGCGCAGGGTGGCGTATTCGGGCAGACGGTCCATGGTGCTGGCGTAAAGCGTCTGCGCGGCGATGACCACGCCGACGAACATCGCCAGCAGCGAGGACGAGACGATGGAGACGCCCGCGCCGGTGGAAAAAAGCCAATAGGCGCGGCTTTGACCCGAAAAGTCCGCGCTGGTCAGCACGTCTACGTCGGGCATGCGGGCGGCGAGTTTCCGGCGCGTCTCCTCGCGCGAAAAGCCGTCGGCGACGCGGATCGGCACGTAAGTGATGGTTTTGCCGCCGTGGACGAGATTTGTGGCCAGCGATCGCGCCTTGCGCAGCGACATGAACACATAGGGCGACTGGGTGAAGGTGCGGATGCCGGAGGTGAAGCCGACGACGCGCACGCGGCGGTCGTTGATCTCGAAGGTTTCGCCGACCCGGCTCACGCCGAGTTTTGCCGCATAAAGCCGGTCAACGATGACGCCGTCGGGCGATAGCAGCGCGTCATGGACATTGACGCCGTCGAGCACGTCCCACGGCCTGCCCATGGTCGCGTCCGGCTCCACGCCGATCAGGATCACCGTCTCGAGGACGCCGTCCGGCTTCTTCCAGTAGCCGAAGCCGAGCAGATAGGGCTCGGCGCTGGCGACACCCATGGTCGAGAGCGCCTGGAAACGGCGTCGCTCCTCGAGCGGCGTGGCCAGATCGACGGTCTTCACCCCATGAGCGGCGATCCAAAGATCGGCCCCGGACCGGTCGACCACGGCCGAGATCGTCTGCATGAAATTCACCAGCATGCCGAGCTGGATTCCCATCAGCAGAGTGGCGAAGGCGATGCCGACAATCGTGACGCCGAAGCGCACGCGGTCATGAACGAGATTTCGCCATGCGATGAGTCCGGTCATGCGCGCGCGCCAGACGCACGCCGGAGCGGCGCGGCCCGGCGTGCGTTCGAGGCTTTGCGAATCCGACAGCGACAAGTCGAACTCCTTTGCGGCCGGTTTCGCCAGGCCGGGACGGGGCTTGAGTTGCCTCGGCCAAATATTGTATACGCTGTATACGCTCCACTGTTTACACCGTCAACGGGCGCTCGGGATATTTGGTTTGGCTCCTCTGCCGCAGACCCAGAAAGGCGCCGCCGCGCCGCAGCGCGACGCGGCGACCGGCCTGAAAAGCCGCCTGACGGCGGCCGCGCGCAAAATGCTGGAGAGCGATGGTCTCGCGGGCCTGAGCCTGCGCGCCGCCGCGCGCGCCAGCGGCGTGTCGCATATGGCGCCTTATCGGCATTTCGCCAGCAAGGACGAGCTGCTGGCGGCGATCGCCGAACAGGGCTTTCTCGATCTGACGCAAGCTCTCGACGAAGCCGTTCCGGCGGAGGGCGAAACGCCGCCTGTCTCCACGGGCGTCGCCTATGTCCTGTTCGCGCTGGCCAATCCCTCATTATACCGGCTGATGTTCAGTGCGCAATTGCAGCCCTGCGACCGTTTTCCCGGGCTGATCGCCGCCGGGGAGGCGGCTTTCGCGCGCTGCGTCGCCGTGGCGCGCGCGGAGGGTTTCGCCTGCCCGGATGACGCTGAAGCGGCGGCGCCGCCGCCGGTCGCCGCCGGCATGTGGTCGCTTGTGCATGGCCTCGCCAGTCTGGCCATTGACGCGCTCATTCGTCTGCCGGACGACGACGCCGCCCGTCGCGCCTTCATCGCGCGCGTGCTGACGTCGAGCATGGCGCCGCCCGGGATTTCCGGAACCTCCCCTTGAGGACGAGCGCCGCCGTCCTCGCTCGCCTGGCCCGTTTCGTCCGCGTCGGGTTGCGGCGGCGGGCGGTCGCTGCCTCTTTGGTTTCGACGCATGCGCGGCGGAGGTTCGAGATTTCGCCGCCAGCCTCCAGTCGGTCACCCGGAATCGCGCCGCCGAGACTTTGGCGGAGCCAAGGGCATGAGCCGCTCAGCTCGACCCGGGATGCGTTTTTCACTTGACAGGAAGGGCTAATTTGCGCGCTTGACCGGCGAATGGGATTATCGACGAATGGGTGGGAGAACGCAGATGCAGGACACTGAAAAGGCGGCGGGGGCAAGCGTCACCGCGGCCAAGACCGAGAGTTTGTCGGAACGCGTTGTGAGCGAACTGAAAAAATTCGCTCTCATCACCGCTTACCTCTGGGTGCTTTTCGTTCTTTTCTCGACCTACAAGCGCTTGCTTTTGCATGAAAACGGCATCAGCGTCTGGAACCACAGCTTCGCCATCGTAAACGCGCTGGTTTTCGGCAAGGTAATCTTGATATTCCAGGCGTTCGATTTGGGAAAAAGGCTGAAAAACCAGCCTCTCGTCTGGATCGTGCTTGGCAAGTCGCTGCTTTTCGCCATCATTTTGATCTTGTTTCATATTGCGGAAGAAGCGATCCGGGCCTGGTTCCAGCATCTCCCGTTATCGACGTCGGTCGCGGATTTCGGCGGCGGGATCTGGCCCGGACTACTGACCTACGCCGCGATCTTCTTCGTCATGCTGATTCCGCTTTTCGCCTTTCAGGAGGTTGCGGGCGTGGTCGGCCGCGACGCCCTGTGGAATCTGGTTTTCACCGGCGGCGGGAAATCGTTCCGGCTGGTTCGGGAGTGAGTTTTAATCCTGCGGGAGATCCGGTTTGGGGCCCGGCGATGGCCCGCCGGACTCACTGAAAACCAAAGTCCATCTCGACAACGAGGCGCGTGCGCCGATCGGCCAGCGCCGGGGTGGTCGCGTTTTGCCGATTATGCGGGTTGGCGGGCCGCGCCGCTCAGCCGCGCGATCTGCCGATCGCGCCGATCGACCATCCAACGCCCAGGGCGATCAGCACCGCCGTCAATGGATGTCGATCGATGCTCGCTTCGAACTCCGCGCTTGCCCCCCGCAGGCTGCTCCGTGCCTCGCCGGCCGCTTGCGAGACCTTGCTTTTGGCGTCCCCCATGGCGCCGGTCAGGTGAACGCCGGCCGCCTGGGTCTGAGCTTCGACGAGGCCGCGCATGGCGTCGGCCAGATGCGCGATGTCGCGCCGCAACGCGTTCAGATCCGCGCCAATGTCCGCTCTGGCGCCTGCAATATTGTCGCTCATATCGTTCTCCTGTGAAAAGGGTCGCCATTTTTGGCAGGCGCGCAAGCCGCCCTGTCGGCGCGCGCCGGGCTGGACGAGATTCGAACCGCCGACGAACGACAAAGCCAGCAGGACAAGTTTCCGGCCAAAGGCGCTGGCGGCGACGAAAAGCCCGACGCGGGGCCGGCGGCGGCGACAACTGTCAAGGCCGCCGCCCCTGCCTCGCGAAAGGGGTTCAGATCGCGTATTTGAACGCGGGAAGCGCCTTCAACGAGTCCTTGCCGGCGCTGATCCGGTCCGAAAGCCGGCTGCCTTTTGCTTTGAACAGCCTGACGGCGCCAGGGCCGTAGTTTTCTTGGAATTTAAGACTTCGAAGCTTCTTCCAGCACGTCCCTGGCGCCGCCGACGGCGTTCTGAATCTTGCCTTCGGCTTTCTTGTTCTTGCCTTCGACGACAAGCTTGGCGTCGCCAAGGGTCTTGCCGGCGGCTTCCTCGATGGCGCCCGCAGCCTGTTTGGCGGCGCCGGCGATACGATCCTTGTTCATGTCGATTGCTCCTGTTTGTCGATGTTTGCGCAAGAAAAAATGCGTCTGGCCCGCGACTGGATTTTCGTCGGCGACGCACCCCTGTCGTAACGCCATCTAAATCGAGCGGCGCGCTGCGGGGCAGAATCGGAATGTACTCACGGCGAAAAAGCCGCCTTGAGACGTTCATTTGCTCCCGCCCGTGTTAGGCGTACAAGCTGCGGCGGACGCGCCGGGGCCATTCGTGCCGCGCCGACCGCAAGCCAAGGGGAAACATCGAAAATGCGCGCACAGCACAGGGAACGGCACCGGACGGCAAATATCGGCTGGCTGCGCGCGGCGGTGCTGGGCGCCAACGACGGCCTGCTTTCGACCGCCAGTCTGGTGCTGGGCGTTGCGGCAGCGCATGGAACGCATGACGCTATTCTGGTCGCCGGCGTCGCGGGCCTCGTCGCCGGGTCGATGTCGATGGCGGCCGGAGAATATGTGTCGGTCAATTCGCAGGCCGACGCCGAAAATGCCGACATCGAACGCGAGCGTCGAGAGATCGAGGCCGACAGCAAGGGCGAGCACCGCGAACTCGCGGCGATCTATGTCGAACGCGGACTTGATCCGGACCTCGCCAAGGCCGTCGCCGAACAATTGATGGCGCATGACGCGGTCGGCGCCCACGCACGCGATGAGCTTGGCATCTCCGAAACGCTCAAGGCGCGGCCGATTCAGGCGGCGCTGTCTTCGGCGGCGGCCTTCGCCGCAGGAGCGGCGATGCCGCTGTTCGTCGCCGCGCTGTCGCCGGACGTCTGGACGATTGGCCTCGTGACCGGCGCGTCTCTGGTCTGCCTTGCCGTGCTCGGCGCGTTGGCGGCGCGCGCGGGCGGCGCGAAAGTGGCCGCCGGGGCATTTCGCGTCACCTTCTGGGGAGCGCTGGCGATGGCGGTGACGGCCGGCGTCGGGGCCTTTTTCGGGACCGTTGTCTAACGCCCGGATGTTCAAGCGGCGCCGAAGCGCAAGGCCTGGTCGAGGTCCCTCATCAGGTCTTCGACGGTTTCCAGGCCGACCGATAGCCGCACCACGTCGGGTCCGGCGCCCGCCGCCAGCCTTTGCTCGTCGGTCAATTGCCGGTGCGTCGTGCTGGCCGGATGCAGAATCAGGCTGCGGGTGTCGCCGATATTGGCGAGATGGGAAAACAGGTTCACCCGCTCGACCACTTTCAGGCCGGCCTCATAGCCGCCCTTGACGCCGAAGGTGAACACCGCTCCCGGCCCTTTCGGCAGATATTTGCGCGCCAGTTCATGCCAGGGGCTCGACCGAAGGCCGGCATAGGAAACCCAGGCGACTTTCGGGTGGTCGGCGAGAAATTGCGCCACCTTGCTGGCATTGGCGACATGGCGCTCCATGCGCAGGGCCAGGGTTTCGATTCCGGTCAGGGTCAGGAAGGCGTTCATCGGCGCGAGCGCGGGACCGAAATCGCGCAGCGCCACGGCGCGGGCCTTGGTGGTGAAGCCGAAGTCCCCAAAAGTCTCGTGAAAGCTCAAGCCGTGATAGGCCGGCTCCGGCTCGGTCATCGACGGGAATTTGCCCGACCGCGCCCAGTCGAATTTGCCCGATTCCACCACCACGCCGCCGAGCGAATTGCCGTGTCCGGCAAGAAATTTTGTCGTCGAGTGGCAGACGATGTCGGCGCCCCAGCCGATCGGCTGGCACAGATAAGGCGTCGCCAGAGTATTATCGACGACGAGTGGAATGCCCGCCTCATGGGCGACTTTGGCCACGGCTTCGAGATCGACGACGATCCCGCCCGGGTTGGCGAGGCTCTCGACAAAGATCGCCTTGGTCCTCGGCGTCAGCGCCTTGCGGAAATTGTCCGGATCGGAGGGATCGACGAAAGCGCAATGCCAGCCGAGACGTTTGAAACTCAGCCCGAATTGCGTCAGCGTGCCGCCGTAGAGATTGCGCGAGGCAAGAAAATCGTCGCCGGGCTCCAATAGCGTGAAGAAGGTCAAGAATTGCGCGGCGTGGCCGGAAGCGGCGGCGACGCCCGCGCGTCCGCCCTCCAGATTGGCGACGCGCTCCTCGAGCACCGCGACGGTCGGATTGGACAGCCGGCTGTAGACATGGCCGAAGCTGTGCAGGTTGAACAGCGAGGCGGCCTGATCGGCGTCGTCGAACACATAGGAAGCCGTCTGGAAGATCGGCGTGATGCGCGCGCCGGTGACCGGGTCGGGCGCGGCGCCGGCATGGACCGAGCGGGTCTCGAAGCCGAAGGCGGGATTTTCGCGCGGGCGCTCGTCGTCGCCGCGCTTTCTGGCTGGCGGACGGGGCGCCTGCCGGCGTTTTGCCGAGACGATTTGCGAATTGACGCCGGACCACGACAATTCGCCGCCGAGGCGTCCGAATTCGATTTTCGGACAGCGGTCCATGATTACCGTCAGTCCCGCCGCCTCGGCCTTGGCCGCCGCCGCGTCGCTGCGCACGCCGAGCTGCATCCACACCACCGGAATGCGCAGCGCGATGGCCTCGTCGACAATCGGCGCCACCGCCTCGGATTTGCGAAAAATCTGCACCATGTCCAAGGGTTCGGCAATTTCCGACAGGCTGGCGCGCACGGTTTCGCCGAGCAGAACCTGTCCCGCCGCTCCCGGATTGACCGGAATGACGCGATAGCCCTTGCCCTGAAGATATTTCATCACGAAAAAGCTGGGGCGATTCCAGTTGGTGCTGGCGCCGACCATGGCGATGGTGTTGACCGTCCGCAAGATCCGCGCGATCAGCGCGTCGGGATAGGTCCGTTGTGTCGGTATTTCGGCCATGTTCAGCGCCCGCGCCAGACCGGCTGGCGCTTGTTAAGGAAAGCGTCGATGCCTTCCCGCGCATCCTCGGCCTGGAGGTTTTTCGCCATCACCTTGCTCGCATAGGCATAGGCTTCGCCAGGCGGCAGTTCGGCCTGACGATAGAAGGCCTGCTTGCCGAGCGCCAGCGTCAGCGGCGATTTCGACGCCAGTTTGCGGGCGAATGCCAGCGCGCGTTCTTCCAGTTCGTGAGGGGGCGCGATTTCATTGATCAGGCCGAAACGCAGCGCCGTTTCGGCGTCGATCGGATCGCCTGACAGCAGCATCTGCATCGCCTGTTTGGGCGCGACATTGCGCGACAGCGCGACCATCGGCGTCGAGCAGAACAGGCCGATATTGACTCCCGGCGTGGCGAAGCGGGCGTCTTCGGTTGCGAAGGCGAGGTCGGCGCTGGCGACCAGCTGCGCCCCGGCGGCGGTGGCGACGCCGTGAACCCGCGCGATCACCGGCTTGGGCAGGCCAACGAGGGCCAGCATGACCTCGGCGCATGCGGCGAACAGAGTTTCGACATAGGCGGGGTCATAGCCGCTGGCGCGCAGTTCCTTCAGATCGTGGCCGGCGCAGAAGGCCGGGCCGGCGCCTGCGAGAATGACCACGCGAATGGTGTCGTCGGCGGCGATCCCGGCCAGCGCCGCGCCAAGCGCCCGCAACATGCCGAGCGACAGGCTGTTGCGCGTTTGCGGGCGGTTGAGGGTCAAGGTGGCGACGCCCTCGTCGTCGTCGCGCAGCACGAAGGGGGGCTCGGTCATGGATTTCGCTCCTGTTCGCGCGTCAAGGCTTCCGCAGACGCCAGTTTGATCGAAGCGTTGCGAATTGGCCAGTTGTTCGGCGGCGATGGGAGGTACTTTGCCACAACCAGGATATTCGTCCGGCGCGAACTTTCACCAGGAGGCTTCAAGCCCGAGCAGCCCGAGAATCTCGCGCCGCCTCGACACGAGGTCCGGATCGCCGCGATGACGGGGGTAGGGCTTGTCCACCCTGATATCGGCCTTCACCATGGCGGGGCGGTCGCTCAGCACGATCAGCCGCGTCGCCATCAGCAGGGCTTCCTCGATGTCGTGGGTGACCAGAAGCACGGTGAAGCCGGCGCGCCGCCAGAGATTGACGATCTCGCCCTGCATCGTCATGCGGGTCAGGGAATCGAGCTTGCCCAGCGGCTCATCGAGGATCAGCACTGCCGGATCGTTGACCAGCGCGCGGGCGAGGGCGACGCGCTGCGACATGCCGCCCGAGAGCTGATGCGGAAAAGCCTTGGCGAAATTGTCGAGGCCAACCAGGCGCAAGGTTTGATCTACCCGCCCGCGCCGGCTTTTCAACAAGCCCTGCGCTTCGAGCCCGAGCGCGACATTGTCGAACACATGGCGCCATGGAAACAGGGTCGGGTCCTGAAACACCACGACGCGCGAGGGATGCGGGCCGGCGATGGGCGCGCCGTCGGCGAAAATCTCGCCGCTCGACGGTTTTTCCAATCCGGCGACAAGGCGCAGCAAAGTGGACTTGCCGCAGCCCGAGGGGCCGAGCAAGGCGACGAATTCGCCGCGCGCCACGTGCAGGTCGATATGGTCGAGCACCGGCAACGGCGCGCCGTCGAGGTCGAAGCGGTGGCTGACATCGCGCAGCGTTATCTCGCTTCCCGGCCCGCCAGGGTCGAGCGCTGCGCGCGCCGCCCTCACCATTGCACTTCGGCCTTCTTGTACGAGAGCACGCGGTCGCGCGCCTTGAACAGCAGAGTGATCATGCTCGAACACATCACCGACATGACGATCAGCGCCGCATACATGTTGGCATAGGAGGCCCAGCCCTGCGCCCATTGCAGGTAGAAGCCGAGACCCGCCTTGACGCCCATCATTTCCGCCGTGACCAGAACGGCGAAGGAGGCGCCCAGCCCCATGAACAGGCCGACGAAGACCTGCGGCAGGGCTGCGGGGATGGCGACCTTGAACACCAGAAAGGCCGGGCTGGCTCCGAGCGTGCGCGCGACATCGTAATAGGCGGAATTGACGCTCGCCACGCCGGACCAGGTCAGCACCGCCACCGGAAAACCAGTCGTCAGGGCGATCAGGAAGATTGAGGCGCTCCAGCTCGACGGAAAGGCGAAAAAGGCGATCGGCAGCCAGGCGATCGAGGGCAGCGGGCCGATGAAGCGCATGATCGGATGCGCCCAATAGCCGAAGCCGCGAGACCATCCGAGCAGCACGCCGACGACGAACCCGGCGCAAGCGCCGAGGGAAAAGCCGAACAGCTCCAGCTTGATCGAGGCGATGACGCTTTCGACGAGCTTGGGGTAATCGTCGAGGAAGACTTCGAGAATGGCGTGCGGCGGCGGAAAGAAAGGTTGCGGCAGCAACCCGAATTTGGCCGTCGCCGCCTGCCAGAGCGAAAAGAACAGGCCGAGCGCCAAGAGCCAGGGCGTGGACCGGCGCAAGCGCGCCGCGCCGCGCTCCGAGACCGCGCCAAGTCCGGCGGCCAGGATCAGGGCGGCGCCGAACAGGATCGCGGCATGGCTGAATTCGCTTCCGCGTCCCCAATCGTTGAGATCGGGCCAATGCAGGGTGATGAAGGCGAACAGCAGCCAGCTCGACCCCGCCAGGACCGACAAGACGGAGTCCGAGACCCAACCCCTCGCCGGGGCGCCCGCGCGCCCTGCGTCGTCTTGCGCCGGCTGTCGCTCCGCCGCTTGCGACGACAGGCGCTCCGTCGCGGGAGAAACCGAGGTCACGGCTTGCCGTCCTCAGCTCAATACATCGGCGTAAATGCGCTCGGCGTATTTGGCGACGTCGGTCGTGGGCTTGAAGATCGAAATGAGTTTCAGCTCATCGGCGTAGAGCGCCAGCTCCTTCTTGAGGGCGGCGCCGGTCGGATGGTGATGATGGGTATGGTATTTCGCCAGCGTGACCAGATCGGCGAGTTCGATCTTGCCGGGCGCGTAAGGAACATAGGTCGCCGCCGCCTCGGCCGGATTAAGCGCGGCGAATTCCGAGGCTTCGAGCAGGGCGAGGGCGATGCTGGCGGCGACCGGGCGATTTTCCCGGATCAGGCTGCCGCGCACGCCGACGATGCAGCAGACGCGCCGGGCATATTCGTCGGAGAGGTTGGAAGAGAGTTCCTTGAAGGCCCCGTCCTTCTGCCAGGTGAACGTGTTCGGGTCATTGTCCGCGAGGGCCTGGGCTTCGCCCTTTTCCACCGCCGCGCGCAGCAGCGGACCAGGAAACTGTTTGAATTCGACGTCGCTGTTGGGATCCAGTCCGGCCTTTTTGAGCCGGATCGAGAAGAAATTCTTGCCGGGCGAATTCATGTCGCTGACGGCAATGGTCTTGCCCTTGAGATCGGCGAGGCTCGAAAAATTGGCATTGGAGGGAACCAGCAGGCGCAGGCAGCCGCCATGGGTGCTGGAGACGATCTTGACGTCGAAACCTTGCTCCAAAGGCTTGAGCCAACGCAAGGCCATGCCGGCGGCGGCGTCGGCCTTGCCGGTCGCCAGCGTTTCCAGCAATTGGTCGGTCGATCCGGAATAATTGATCAGATCGACGTCCAGACCGTGCTTGGCGAAAAAGCCCTTTTCCTTGGCGACGGTGACGCCGACGAGGCAGGGAGCGCCGGCGTTCCAGGCGAAGGTGATTTTTTTCAGCGGGCCGGCGGCGGCGGCCGCGTCGGTGACGGCGGCCCGGCAGATCGGCAGGTTCGGCGCGGGTGGCGCAGCGATGCGCGGGGTGGCGAAAACGCGTCCTGCGGCGAGGCCGATCGGCGCGGCGACGCCGAGAGCGGCGGCGCCGGCAAGAAAGGCGCGGCGCGAACCTGGGTTTTGGGAGGGGTCCCTGTCCGTCATTGTACTGTTCCTTTTGCCGTCGAGGCGTTCAGGCGCAGCCTTGCGCTGCCGATCTTGGCGCCGCTGAATCTGGCTTGCCGGTTTGCCGTCGAATTCGATGCCGCGTTGAACCGCCTGGGCGGCGCACCTTCGCTGCAATGCAATAATCATATAGTTGATTAATTCTGTAGACAAGATAATTTTGCTAGCTGAGCCTCTGGATCGATGCGATAGAGCCGCGAGCTTCTTTGGCCGGCCCTTCGTTGCCGGCGGTTGAAGCCTTTGATGAAAGGCTTCAGGATCGCTCACAGCCTGAAACCATGAGTCTCCGATATGGCCAACAAAGTTTTCGCCGCCTGCGAAACCACGATTTTCGAAATCATGTCGCGCCTTGCCGAGGCGCATGCCGCGATCAATCTGGGCCAGGGGTTTCCCGAGGGTCTGGAGCCGGCGGAGTTGATCGAAGCGGGCGTCGCGGCTTTGCAAAATGGGCCGCATCAATATCCGTCGATGATGGGCCTGCCGGCGCTGCGGCGGGCGATCGCCGAAAACGCGAAGCGCTTTTTCGCCATCGAGGCCGACTGGGAGCGGGAAATTCTGGTCACATCCGGCGCCACCGAGGCTTTATGCGACGCGTTTCTCGGGCTGCTCGATCCCGGCGACGAGGTAATCCTGTTCGAGCCGGTCTACGACAGCTATGGGCCAATCATCCGCCGCGCCGGCGCGATTCCGGTGGCGGTGCGGCTGGAGCCGCCCGAATGGCGATTGCCGCGCGAGCAAATTCGCGCGGCGATCACGCCGCGCACCAAAGCCATCGTCGTCAACACCCCGATGAATCCGATCGGCAAGGTTTTCGACGCCGCCGAATTGCGGTTTCTGGCGGACTGCCTGCTGGCTCATGACCTCGTCGCGGTCTGCGACGAAGTCTATGAACATCTGGTGTTCGATGGGGTCAGCCATCTCAGCCTGTTCGCTTTTGCCGACGTGCGCGATCGGGTCGTGCGGATCGGCTCGGCGGGCAAGACCTTTTCGGTGACGGGGTGGAAAATCGGCTATGTCATGGCGCAGGCCGAGCTTCTGACCCCAATCGCCCGCGCGCATCAATTCATTACTTTCACCACGCCGCCCGCGCTGCAGACGGCGGTCGCCTTCGGGCTCGGGATGCCCGACGCCTATTTCTCGGGGCTCAAAACCACGCTCGAAGCGCGCCGCGATTTTCTTGTCGCCAGCTTGCGCGGCCTTGGCTTCGAGGCGCGGCCGGCGTCCGGGGCCTATTTCACCATCGCCAAAACGGGCCTCCTCGACAAGGACGGCGACGACCTCGCCTTCTGCCGCCGCATGACCGTCGAAGCCGGCGTCGCCGCCGTGCCGCTGTCGGCCTTTTTCTCGGGGCGCGATCTGCAAGGCTATATCCGCTTCTGCTTCGCCAAGACCCGGCCGACTTTGGAACAGGCGACGGCGCGGCTCGCCGCCTGGCGCGACCGGGGCGGATTTTGAGCGGCTGAAGGAGATCGGCGCGCGCTGTTGCAAAACAAGCGGGAGAAAAAAATTCTGCAAAAACGGCAAAAGTCATTTGACATAGTTGATTTAATTTATAGACTAAATTGGACGCTCGCCGCTCCAGCGGGATTTCGTCCCGCCGGGGGCGGCGCCGACAGGGAAGCCCAGGGAAGCCATTGATGGACCGGATCGATCTGCATATTCTCCAAATCCTTCAAGAGGATGCTTCCGCGACTGTGGCCGACATCGCCGGGCGCGTCGGGCTCTCGCCGACCCCGTGCTGGAAGCGGATTCAAAAGCTCGAAGCGACGGGCGTGGTGCAGAAGCGCGTGGCGATTGTCGCGCCGCAAAAGGTTGGCATTGGCCTGAGCGTGCATATCGCCATCCAGGCCGGAGACCATTCGGCGGATTCGCTCGAAAGTTTCGTGCGCGCCGTCTCCGCCATGCCGGAAGTGATGGAGTTCAGCCGGCTGGCCGGGGAGATCGACTATGTGCTGCGCGTGGTCGCGCCCGACATCGCCGCCTATGACGCCTTCTACAAGCGGCTGACCGCCATCGTGCCGCTCCGCAGCGTCTCCTCGCATTTCGTGTTGCAGAAGATCAAGTCGACCACGGCGTTGCCGCTCGGCCTCTCCCGCGCGGAGGAGGATAATTCCAGCAAAGGTTTTAGCGGCGAACGCGGGGCGGCGCCTCGGCGGGTCGTCGCCCTGCGTACGCTCTGATTTGCCCGCGGCGCGCCGACGCCGGCGGCGCGGCGGTTTTTTTGAAAAAACGCCCGCTAAATCGAATAGGTGAATGAATCATAGGCGAGCTGGCCCAGAATCTGGTCCATGTCGCGATAGGGTTCGTTCTTTTGCGCGGCGCTGACGACTTTCGCCGGGACGCCGGCCACCGTGGTATGGGCGGGAACCCGTTGCAGCACCACCGATCCCGCCGCGACGCGCGAAAATTCTCCGATCTCGATATTGCCGAGGATTTTGGCGCCGGCGCCGATCATCACGCCGCGCCGCACCTTCGGATGGCGGTCGCCGGTTTCCTTGCCTGTGCCGCCGAGCGTGACATTCTGCAGAATCGACACATCGTCGTCGATGGTGGCGGTGGCGCCGACGACAAAGCCGGTGGCGTGGTCGAGAAACACGCCCTTGCCGATGCGCGCCGCCGGATGAATGTCGGTCTGGAACAGGTCCGACGACCGGCTTTGCAGATAAAGCGCCAAGTCGGTCCTTTGTTCGCGCCATAGAAAATGCGCCAGTCTATGGGTCTGGATCGCGTGATAGCCCTTGAAATAGAGGAAGGGCTCGATGAAACGGTCGCAGGCCGGGTCGCGGTCGATGACGGCGGCGATGTCGGCGCGAAATCCCGCCACGATTTCCGGGTCCCTCGCCAGCGCGCGCTCGAAAACGGCGACGATCTGTGCGGCTGAGACGTGATCGTTGGCCAGTCGCCCGGCGACCCGATGGACGATGGCGTCCTCGAGACTGTCGCGCTCGAGAATCGTCGCGCGCAGAAGCCGGGCGAGATTGGGCTCGCGCGCGAAGGAATCCTCGGCCTCTTCGCGCAATTTTCGCCAGAGCGGATCTTTTCCAAGATTCGGATGGAGGTCGCCCGCCGATTTTCGCGTGGCGGCGATCAAGGTGAGATGGCGGGGTTTCGACGACATTCGAGGCGCCCCTCAAAAGCCGCGCGCGGCGGAACGGTTGCGGTCGGTTTGTTCGGCGGCGCCGGACGGGTCCGCCTCTCCGGTCAGGCTGAAAAAACCCCGCTTCTGAATTTCACGCGCCGCGCGTTCGGCAAAATGCGGCCCGGCAAAGGCGACGCCTTCGAGTGGCTGGAACAGCTGTTGCGAGGCGAAGAAATGGAAAGCCTGCCCCGCGTGGTCGCGGGCCACGATGCCGGCGGTTCGTCCGGCGATCTGAATGATGTAGGCGTGGGCCATGGTCCGCTTCGCGGCGCCCTTTGTCCGGGGCCGTTCCCTTTTTTGGAGGCAAATGTTTTAGCCGGAGAGAGAAATATATTGTCTATTGAAATAGTCAACTAAAAGCTTCGGCGAATTTGCCTTTCGGCGCAAGACAAGAAAGCCTGGGCCCGACCGAAGGAGCCCAGTCCCAGCACCCGCCCCAAATGGGACGCCCGACAATTCGGCCGTCCCTGAACGGGTCAGTTGAGCAGGTTGGCGACCTTGTCGATCCCGGCCCTGGCGCAGGCCTCGTCCTTGTCGCCGCCCGGCGCGCCGGAAACGCCGACCGCGCCGATCACTTCGTCGCCAATTCGGATCGGCAGCGCGCCCTGCGCCGCGATGACGCCGGCCAGATGCACCGCGCCGGTGGTCGGGTTGTCTTTCACCCGTTGCGCGAATTCGCCGGAAGGCGCGCTGAAGGTGCGCGAAGTATAGGCCTTGCGCAGGCTGTTCTCGAAAGTGTGGGGCGGAGTCCCGTCGCCGCGCAAGGAGGCGATGGACTGGCCTTCGCTCCCGACCACGTGGACGGAGACATGGTAGCCCTGCTGCGCACAGGTCTCATAGGCGGTCTGGGCGATGGTCGCCGCCAGCGACGCCGGCAGGAATTTCCGGGCGGGAAGTTCGGCCGCGGCGGGCAGGGCATAGGCCGTCGCCAGCGCGGCGAGGGCGAAAAAGCGGGTGCTGGGTTTCATTCGCGCCGTCCTTCACAAGGAAAAGCCTTTGGGCTCCGGCGCGCATTATAAAAGGGATAAAAATATAATAAAGATAGGAATTATCGAAAAATGACCGCCGCGCTCAGCGGAGGGGCGTGTCGCCCCTCTGGGTGCGCGCCCGCATCGCGGCGATGGAGGTGCGGTCGAGAATCAGCGCGATCGAATCGCGCACGTCGAGCATGATGTCGCGCACCGCGCAGGCGTTTTCGTCCGGACAGTCTGCACAGGGACGGTAGGCCGTGCGGCTGGCGCAGGCGATCGGCGCGAGCGGTCCGTCGAGAATGCGGATGATCTGGCCGGCGGTGATGGCGTCGGCCGGACGCGCCAGCTGGTAGCCGCCGCCCTTGCCCTTCTTGCTGGCGAGAATGCCCGCCTTGGTCAGTTCGAGCAGGATCGCGTCGAGAAATTTGCGCGGAATCGTGTTGTCCTCGGCGATCGTCGCTGCGAGGCTGACGCCCTCATGGCCGGCGAGATGGATCAGCGCCTTCAGCCCATATTTCGCTTTATTCGATAACATGAGATTCCAGATAGGGGTTGGCGGGTTTGCGCCGAGTCTCCGCGCCCGCAAGGTGTGGAGCCTGTTTACAGGACATTCGCGCCGGAGTGTAGCGGCGGGCCGCCGGTTTTTCCAAATTTTCCTGTGAAGTTGGAAAATTTTGCCATGTTTTGCGGATTTTTTGTCAAGGGAGCGCTTTTTGCGCGCCAAATGCCGGGCATTCTGCCCCATTCAGCCAAGCCGCCGGAAAACCGCCGGCAAAAAACCTTGCCTTTAAATCCTATCGAATATATAGAGTATTGACACGTCAGTCTTAACGATAGGCCCAGCGATGACTTCAGCTTTCGCGCCAGCAGATCTGGTCGATTCCGCTCCATCCGAACAAGGCGTTCTTGCGGCGCTCGCCGGCGCCCAGAATCTGTTGACGCTCAAAAGCGCCCGCCAGCACTATTTCGCGGAAGCCGTCGCGATCGGCGTCTATGCGCTGATCCTGGCCGCCGCGCTGAATTATCAGGTCCAGCCGCAGGCTGCGCCGCCGGAAGAGCCGCTGGAACTGGTGATGGAGGCCCCGCCGCCGCCGGTCGAAGAGCCCAAGCCGCCGGAGCCGCAGGCTGTGCAGCCGCCCGAGCCGCAGGTCGAGGAGCCGCCGCCGCCGCCGGTGGTCGAGAAGGCCGTCGCCCCGATCGAGCCGCCGAAACCCAAGCCGATCCCCAAGCCGGTCGTCAAGCATGTAAAGCCGGTCGAGAAAGTTGAGCCGAGGCCGGTCTCCAGAGCGCCGGAACGCCGGCCCACCATTGCCGCGCCGGTCCGCACCGCGCCGCCTCCGCCCGGCGCCACGCCTTCGGCGATCGCCAACCAGATTCATGCGCGGCTGATGCGCGCGGCGGCCAATGCCTATCCGGAGTCGCAGAAGCCGCGCTCGGCGCGCATTTCCTATCGGGTGTCGGTCGACGCCTCGGGCCATATCACTTCGTTCAGCATCTCGCCCTCAGGCAACGCCGCCTTCGACTCCGTCGCCTCGCGGCTGGGCGGAAGAATCGGCACGGTCGACGCGCCCGGTCGCGCCGCCTCGCTCTCGGGCGTGATCAGCTTCGCCTATCGGTGACGTCATCGTCGTGCCGGGGTCGCTTTCAGATCCTGTAGGAAGCGCAATTTCAAACTTCAAATCCAACCTCCAAAACCCAAATCCAACTTTTGAAACCCAAATCCAACCTTTGAAACCAAGGAAGCGAAATGAGCGATCAGATAGTCAACGCCGCCGCCGGCGCCGCGCATAGCCTGTCCCCGGTAGATTTGTTTCTTCAGTCCGATACGGTCGTCAAAGTGGTGATGACTCTGCTGGTGCTGGCTTCGGCCTGGGGCTGGGCGGTGATCCTCGACAAGGAAATCCGCCTGAAGGCGCTGAATTCGCGCGCCGCCAAACTGATCGCCAGCATCCAGAACGACTTTCCGCTGACCCATCTGGCGCCCGAGTTCGTTCAGACCACAGCCAGCGATCCGCTGGTGCAGGTCTACCAGGCCGCCGCCGACGAATATACCCGCTCGTCCGACCTGATCTCCACCGAGGCGCAACGCGACGCCGTGCAGGAGCGGGTGCATCGCGCGGCCAACCTCGCCAGCGCCTCGGCGATCGGCCACCTGCAATCGCGGCTCGGGAGTCTGGCGACCATCGGCGCGGTCTCGCCCTTCGTCGGCCTGTTCGGCACGGTCTGGGGCATCATGACCTCGTTTCAGGGCATTGCCGCGTCGAACAACACCAGTCTTGCGGTGGTTGCGCCCGGTATCGCCGAGGCCTTGTTCGCCACCGCGCTCGGACTGGTCGCGGCGATCCCGGCGGTGATTTTCTATAACCGCATCGGAACCGAAATCACCAATTACGGCAAGAAGGTCGCGAGCTTCATCGGCGTTTTCGAAATCGAATTGTCGCGCCAATTGTCCAGGAAGGGAGAGCGTAATGGCCTTCGCGTTGCGTAATCAGGACTCCGGGTCCGACGTTCCGCCGATGGCGGACATCAATGTGACGCCGCTCGTCGACGTGATGCTGGTCCTGCTGATCGTCTTCATGGTCGCAGCGCCGCTGATGGCGGTCGGCGTTCCGGTCGATCTGCCGAAGGTTCAGGCCAAACAGCTCAACGATCAGAAGCCGCCGATCGTCGTCAGCATCGATTCGACCGGCGCCTATTTCATCGACCAGACGGCGATCGACAGCGATCAACTGCTGCCGACCCTGTCGTCGAACAGCGAAAACGACAAGGAGCGCCGCATCCATGTGCGCGGCGACCGGACGATCGCTTACGGCAGGGTGATGGAGGTCATGGGCCTCATCAACGGCGCCGGATTCACCAAGGTTGCGCTGGTCGCGGAAGCCCCGGGGCAATCCGCGAGCAAGTGATTTGCTCCGGGGGGCGAAAAGCGCAGGGAAGCCGGAGGTCGGGGGTCCTCCGGCTTTTCCTGTTTTTGCGGCCGAATTTGAAAAAGCCGAACTTTGAAAAAGCGGTCAGGCGTCGCGAATGTCTTCATAGGCGAGGACGAGATGCGCGACGACCTCTTGCGCGCCGAGACTGCGATAGGAGTGCGGCACGTCGGCGTCGAAGTGGATAGCGTCGCCGGGCGAGAGCCGATAGGCGGGCTCGCGGCCGGAGACGATCTCCAGTTCGCCGCTCACGACCAGAATATTTTCCGACGTGCCAGGCGCATGGGCCTGGGAATTTTCGAGATGGCCCGGCGCGATGGTGAGTTCGTAGATTTCCACCCTCGGTTTGAAACCGAAGGCCGTCAGCGCGCGCGAGCGGAAGGCGCCTTCGCTCGAAGCCAGCACATTGGCGTCGCTCTTGCGGATGATGGCGGCGCCGCCGCGCCGCGGCGTGGCGATCAGGCTGCCGAAGGATACGCCGAGCGCATTGGCGATTTTCCACAGCACGTCAATGCTCGGCGCGCGCTCGCCGTTGGCCACGGCGGTGAGCAGCTCGGGTTCGGCGCCGGTGAAATCGGCGAGCTTTTCGAGCGTGACGCCGTCCTGCCGGATTTGCGCGCGCAGCCGGGCGGATATCACCAGGGTCAGATCCTGCTCCGTCACCGGCGGACCCACGACATGTTTCGCATTCATCGCCAAAAACTCCGTATATATTATAAAATATATAGAATTAATATTCTAAATTCGTCAAGCGCCGCCGCCTGCTATTCCATCGCCCGCGGCCCCGATACATAGTGGGCGAGGGCGGCGATTTCGCTTATCGAGAGGCGATGGGCGATCTCGTTCATCACGGCGCCGGGGCTGTTCGCCCGGTCGTCCGCCTTGAAAGCGTTGAGCTGGTTGATCAGATAGGATTCGCGCTGACCGGCGAGCGCCGGGATCGGCCCGGCTCCCGTATCCGCGCCCGCGCCCTTCTCGCCATGACAGGAAGCGCAGGCGGGCAAGGCGCGCGACGGATCGCCATTGAGATAAAGCGCCCTTCCGGCGGCGCTGAAATTGTCTTCTTCGCCGCTCCAGCGCGGCGCGGATGAAAAATAGGCGGCGATGTCGGCAATGTCGCGCGGCGACAAGTCGGACGCCATCGCGTTCATGATCTCGCTTTTCCGCGCGCCCGACTGGAAATCGCCGAGCTGCTTGCGGATATAGCCGGCCCATTGGCCGGCGAGCTTGGGGTAATGTTCAGCGGTTCCAAGCCCCGCCTCGCCGTGACATTCCTGGCATTGCTCCGCTTGGGAGCGGATCTTGCCATTTGCCGCATCGCCCATGCCTGACGCCGCATGAAGCGAAGGCGCCAACGACAAGGCCGCGAACAACAGACCGAGCGCCGCATAAACACGACCGGTGCGAAATCGTTTGCTTTGCAAGGCGAGGCCTTCCAGCGAGGAAAAGAAACCGGCGCCGGGAAACCCGGCGCCGGAAATGGCACTTGCGCGTATGAAGCGTTTTCGAGCGAAGACGTCAGAACTTGGTGCGCAAGGTGGCGCCGATCGTCAGCGGATCGACGTAGCTGATGCCGCCGAGAGCGATGTTGCTGGAGAGCGACTGCGTCGTCATCGCGCGCACATTGCCCAGGTTCTTTGCCCAGATCGCTACGTCATAGCGGTCGTCCGGCGTCTTCACGCCGAAGCCGGCGCTGAGGAGCGAGTAGGCGCCCTGCCGGAGGGTGTAAAGCGTATAGCTGGGCGGCGAGAACAGCGTCGCGCTCTTGAAGGCTTCGTTGACGTAAACATAGCCTTTCAGGTTCGTGCCGAAATATTCGCCGAGGTGATGCTCGTAATTGGCGCCGATGATGAACGTGTAAGGCGTGACGTTGGAAATTTTCTGGTGGGATAGGTTGACCTGCGCGCTCGGATAGACTTGGGCGAAGTCCGCCGCCGGGGCGGCATTCGGGAAACTCCAGTACCAGGCGCCATTATAGGCGGCGGCGACATTGATCCAGAGGTTGTCGATCGGCGAATAGCGTCCTTCGAGTTCGAAGCCCGCCAGCCGCACCGACGGGATATTGCCGAGGAAGCTCTTGTTGATGACGTTCAGGTTGCCGGAAGTATCGGTATAGGTGTAGTAGCGCGCCAGCGTCGCCTGGAAGTTGGTAATGGTGTTCAGATAGGCGTTGGCGTTGAGGATAAGGTGGTTGTCGAGCCAGTTCGACTTGAAGCCGGTTTCATAATCGATCGAGATTTCGGGCTCGGTGATGATCGGCAGGGAGCCGACGACGGGATAGACCTCTTTTTGGTTGTTGATGGCCGAACCCGTGTAATAAACCGGCACCGCTGTCGTATTGGCGGCGCCGGATTTGACGCCGCGCGCCACGTTCACATAGGCGGTGATATTGTCGTTGAACCTGTAGGACGGGTTGATCAGGAAGGAAATGGAATTGGTCTTCTGCTCACCGGCTTGGAAGAAATTCGTGCCGCCGGCCGCCGAGATCACGTAATTGGTGCGCAAAATGCTCAGGCTCGGAGAGAGAGGCGCGCCGCCGAAATAATAGCCATGGTCGGAAGCCGTGCGGTCTTCGAACGAGTCGCGCAGACCCAGGGTAAGCGCGGCGTGTTCGTCGTAGTGATAGGTGCCCTGGCCGAAGGCCGCGAGCGTCGTGATTCCTGCCTGGCCATAGAGATCGGATTCGACGCCGTTGAGAATATTCGAGGCGTTGACGCCTGTTCCGGTGGTGTTCCTCTGCTGCGAGCCGACGGCGTCCACACCATACTGAGACCGGTTGTTCGTCGTGATCAGGTTGCGCAGGAAGTAGGTTCCGGCCGTCCATTCGAATTTCTCGCCGGTCGCCGAGGACAGGCGCGTCTCCTGCGAATATTGGTTTACGCCGACGTCGTAGCCGCTGATGTTGTTCTGGATCGTCTGAATGCCGTAATTGCCGTTGCTGTTGTTGGGATGGAAATCGAAATGCGCGAAAGCCGAGACCGAGGTCAGCAAGAGATTGCCGATATTCCAGTTCAGCTCGTTCGACACGGAGTTCGTGTGGGTAATGAGGCTGCCGATATTGGTGGAGACGATGGCCTCGGGCTGCGCGACGATGCGGTTCGCATATTGCGGGTAGAGAAAGCCGAGCGCCTGATTCGGATTGTTGAATGTCGCTTTGAGCCCTTGCGGATTGGTCACGGAGATGGAGCGCGCCGTTCCGTTGAAATAATAGGCATATTGGTCTTGCCAGGTGCCATTGCTGTTGTTGGTTTCGTTGGTGGCGTCATGTTCGTATTTGAAGCGATCGGTGATGTCGCCGAAAGTGCCGAGCAATTGCCCGCGGAAGCCCCAGCGATCGGTGTCCTGCCCCTTGGGAGCAGACGGGTAGTAGAGATTGGGCAGCCAGCCGTCCTGTTTGGCGCCGAACAGCGAAACGCGATAGGCGATGGTGTCAGGGATCAGCGTGCCAGTGTTGGTGAAGGTTTCCTCGACCAGCCTGCGGGTGCCGAACGTCGTTTCGGTCGTCGTCTGCGGCGTGAAGCTCGGCAGGTTGGTGTTGACGATCACCGCGCCGGTGGTCGTGTTCTTGCCCAACAGCGTGCCTTGCGGACCGCGCGCGATCTGCACCGAATTGATGTCGTAGAGGCGCAGCCACGAGAAGCCGATATAGGAATAGAACACATTGTCGACAATCAGGCCGACGTCGCCTTCCGAGCCGTCGGCGCCGCCCGAAATGCCGGTGATGCCGCGAAGTCCGTTGGCGCTGGTGCGCGGATTGGTGACGCTGGGCGTGAAGCTCGGAACGCGCTGGACGACGTCCGACCATTTCTCGATATGCTGCTGTTCGATCCTCTTTTCGCCGATCGCCGAAATCGGCAGCGGGACGTCCTGGTCCTTTTCGGCGCGGTCGCGCGCGGTGATCGTGACTTCCTCGATCACGGCTGAGGTGGCCGAGGCGGGCGCGGCGGCCGCCGCCGGGGCGGCTGCGGCGGGCGCCGCCGGCCTGGTCTGTTGCGCCAAAACCGGGGAGACAAGCCCGAGAGCGGGCAGCGCGACGGCGCCGCCGATCAACGCGATGGGCAGGGCCCGGACGCTGGACAACAGCGCCTGCCGACGCTGGGCGAGAGATGAACTCATAATGTGACCTCTGAGTGACAAGTTTCGTTCGATCCGCCGGCGTTTTCAGGGTGTTGCGCGACCCCTTTACCCATTGGATATTTATCCTATCAATTTAGTATGATTTTGGACTTGGCTTTGAGTCAACTGACGGTCGCAAAAAACCAACCTGAATATTCGATTAACAAATGCCGCGTTGCAAAAAGAACACAATCCGGCCATCCCGTAGCCGCGGCAAATCCTTCGTGCCAAAGGCCCTAATAAGCCGCATTTTTTCCGAAAAACCCTATCTAAAAATTCGCCGTCCCTGAAAAGCCGAGGGGTCGGAATAAATTTTTCCGAAGCCGCGAAAAGTTTGTCTCTCGCGGCGCCGGACCGCCCCGGGGCAATGCAAAAATCGCGCTTCTTGCGCCGAAAATCTATTGTCAAGCCGCAAGAATCCCTTTATTCCTATCAGTTGAATAGGTTTTAGGAGCGGAATTTCCCGCCCCCTCCCGTTCACCGGTTCGCGCGCCTCGCGCCGCCGTCCCCTTTAGTTTTCAGGGGCGCGGAGGGCATGCGGCCGGTCCGGAATTGGCCAAGGCAAGCGTCTGCGGAACCTGACGGCCGAAAACCGGACAGTCGAAAAAACGGGACAATCGAAGAGGTGAGAAACTGGCGATGACAACCAATAGATCGAAGGCCCTGGGCGCCGTTCTGCTCAGTTTCACTTCTTTCGCCGCCCTCAACGCGGTCGAAAGAGCGGCTTATGCCCAGTCCGCGTCGCCGCAGACTGCCGCCGCGACGCCCGAACAGGTCGCCGCCGACGCGCGGGCGGCATCCCTCAAGGCGCTCGCTGCTTCCGTAGAAGCGCTGAACGCCCTCGCCAAGGCGCTGGCCGCGCTGCCCGCGCCCGCCGCCCCGGCGACCGCGCCACCGGCCGCCCAGGCCGCCGCCGCTCCGAAGGCCGCCGCCGCTCCGAAGGCCGCCGCCGCGCAGGAGTCTGCGGCCGCCGCCTTGCTGGCCGCTTCGAGAGGGAGCGCCGCCGCGGCGCCTGCTCCCGCTCCGGTCGCCGCCGCTCCCGCGGTTGCTGCGCCCGCTCCGGCTCCTATCGCCGCCGCTCCCGCCGCCGCCGCGCCGGCGCCGGCCGCGGTCGCCTCCGCTTCGGCGCCCGCGCCTGACGCGGCGGCGGTCGCCGCCGCATCGCCGCCGCACTGGTCGACCCTCCCCGTGGTCGCGCCCGCCTTGCCGCAGGTCGCGCAGAAGGATTGGGTTCGCAATCCGATCGACGCCTTCGTTCTTGCCAAGATCGAGGCCAAGGGCCTGAAGCCTTCGCCGGACGCCGACCGCGCCGCCTATATTCGTCGCGCCACGCTGGACGTCTGGGGCCTCATTCCCTCGCCGGAAGAAGTCGCCGCCTTCGTCAACGATGCGTCGCCGGACGCTTACGAGAAACTCGCCGATCGTCTGCTCGCCTCGCCGCATTATGGCGAGCGTCAGGCGCGCCGCTGGCTCGATCTCGCGCGCTACGCCGACAGCGCCGGCTTCCAGGGCGACGCCACGCGCCAGAACTATTACCGCTACCGCGATTATGTCATCGACGCCTTCAACGCCGACAAGCCCTATGATTTGTTCATCAAGGAGCAGATCGCCGGCGACGAGCTTTTCCCCGGCGACCAGAACGCCCACATCGCCACCGGATTCCTGACCGGCTATCCGGATAATCCGAATTCGCGCGATCTGGTGCAGAGGAAGTTCCAGATCACCACCGACATGGTCGATACGGTGGGCTCTTCGATTCTCGGTTCGACGGTTGGCTGCGCGCGCTGCCACAACCACAAGACCGACAAGTTCACGATGAAGGACTATTATTCGCTACAGGCCTTCTTCGCCAACACCTCGACGACCGAGGATTTCCCGGCCAAGAAAGGCCCTGCCGAGGAAGCCTATGCGAAGAACCTCCAGAAATATCTGGATTCGATCAAGGAACTCGAGGACAAGCGCACCGCCCTGCTGGCGCCCTACAAGCAGGCCGCGCTCACCTATCACAAGGAGCGCTATCTCACCGATTCGCGCGAGGCGATCTTCAAGCCGGAAAAGGACTGGACCCCTCAGGACCGTTGGGTGAACCACCGTCTGGTGAACAAGAACGTCACCAATGACGACATCATCGGCGGCGGCTACCTGCGCTATATCGCCGACGACAAGGAAGCGCCCGGCCACGGACCGGAGGCCAAGAAGAACTTCGAGGACTATCAGAAGCTCACCGTCGAACTGCGCAAGTTCGACATTCAGAAGCCGCAGCGTGGCTCGGACACCTTTACGGGCGTCGAGGAACTGGGCCATGCCGACGCGCCGAAGACGTTCATCTTCTCCGGCGGCAATCATGAACGGCCGACCGACGAAGTGCTGCCGGCCTTCCCGGCCAACCTGACCGAACAAGAGCCGGTGATCAAGCCCACAGCCACGTCGTCGGGCCGCCGCACGGCTCTGGCGAACTGGATCGCCAGCCGCGAAAACCCTCTGACGTCGCGCGTTTACGCCAACCGCGTCTGGAGCCAGTATTTCTCGACCGGCATCGTGCGCACGGTCAATGATTTCGGCAAGGCCGGCGACCGCCCGACCAACCAGGAACTGCTCGATTATCTGGCCGACAACTTCGCCCAGAAGGGATGGAGCGTGAAGCAGCTGCATCGCCAGATCCTGCTGTCGAACACCTATCGCCAGTCCTCCGATTATCGCCCGGAGGTCGCCAAAGCCGATCTGGACAACAAGCTGCTCGCGGTGTTCCCGCGCCAGCGTCTGGAAGCCGAGGAAATTCGGGACGCCCTGCTTGTCGCTTCCGGCAAGCTGGAGGATCGCGTCGGCGGCCCGAGCGTGTTCCCGCCGGTCCCGGCCAACCTCGGCGCCGCCCAGCTCGCCTGGCCGGTGTCGAAGAACCCGAAGGACTGGTATCGCCGCAGCGTCTACATCTTCACCCGCCGCAGCGTTCCCTATCCGCTGCTCGAAGCCTTCAACGCGCCCAACACCCAGCAGGTGCACGCCACCCGCGAAGTGACGACGACGCCGTTGCAGGCGCTGACCCTGATCAATGACGAACAGGTGTTCCAACTGACCCAGGCCATCGCCGGCCGCGTCATTCGCGAAGCCGGACCCGACGAGAACGCCCAGTTCACCCGTCTGTTCCAGATCCTGTTCAGCCGCAATCCCGACGATTTCGAGAGAGCGGCGCTGGCGAGGTTCCTCGACGATCACCAGAAGGTGCTCACCCGCCGCATCCTCGACGGCAAGTTCACGCTGGCCGAACCGATCGCCCTCAAGGAAGACGAGATCTCCAATCCGATCCGCCTCTCCGCCTTCGTCGATCTGGTTCACACGGTCGTGAACTCCAACGACTTTGTCTATCGCTTCTGAATTTCAGCACGTCACGGAAGGACCCATAACATGTCACTGCAATCAAGACGCCAGATGCTGTTTCGCACGACGCTCGGGGCAGGCGGCCTCACCTTGAGCTCGTTGATGCCGGGCGGCGGCATCTTCGCCGCCAGCGCGGCGGAACTCGCCGATCCGCTGGCCCCCAAAAACCCCCATTTCGCCGCCAAGGCGAAATCGGTGATCTGGCTGCACATGGACGGCGCGCCGTCGACGCTCGACCTGTTCGATTACAAGCCCGAGCTGATCCGCCTCGCCGGACAGGAAGTCCCGGCTTCCTTCCTGCAGGGCATCAAGACTTCGACCCAGGGCGGCGTCGGCAAGCTGTTCGCCTCCAAACGCGAGTGGAAGCAATATGGCGAGAGCGGCGCCTGGTTCTCCGACCTTGTGCCGAACATCGGCAAGCACGCCGACAAGATCGCCTTCATCAAGGACAGCAAGACGGTCGGCGCGACGCATGACATTTCGATCCTGAAACTCAACACCGGCGACGTGCAGCCGGGCCGTCCGTCGCTTGGCGCCTGGGTTTCCTATGCGCTCGGTTCGGCGAACCCCGACCTGCCGTCCTATGTCGTGCTCTATGACGGCAATCGCGAGCCGACCGGCGGTTCGGTGAACTGGAGCTCGGGCTTCCTGCCGGCGGTCTATCAGGGCACGGCGTTCCGCCCCGGCGATTCGCCGATCATCGATCTGGACCACCCGGAACTGGTGTCCGATCCGCAGCAGCGCGAGGAGCTAAATCTGCTCAAGGCGCTCAACGAGCACCGCTCGGCGCTGCGTCCCGAAGACACCGAGTTGCTGGCCCGCTCGCGCTCCTATGAACTCGCCTATCGCATGGAGAAATCGGCTCCCGAGGCGATCGACCTGTCCAAGGAGACCGACGCGACCAAGGAAGCCTACGGCCTCAACGACAATGCGACCAAGGGCTATGGCACGAATCTCTTGCGGGCCCGCCGTCTGGTGGAGCGCGGCGTGCGGTTCATCCAGGTGGTTTCGGGACCGATCGCCGACACCGGCGGCGTCGATCGCAACTGGGACGCCCATTCGTCGCTCGAAAAGAACCATTCGGGCCATACCAAGGCCGTGGACAAGCCCATCGGCGCCCTGCTTCAGGACCTGAAGGATCGCGGCCTGCTCGAAACGACGCTGGTGGTGTGGACCTCGGAATTCGGACGCACCTCCTATGGCCAGTCCGGCGACGGACGCGACCATAATCCGTGGGGCTATACGCAATGGCTGGCGGGCGGCGGCTCCAAGGCCGGCTACACCCATGGCGCGACCGACGAAATCGGCCTGCGTTCGATCGGCAAGGGCGTCGATACCTATGACGTCCATGCGACCGTGCTCAATCTGCTCGGCCTCGATCATCTCAAGGTGACCTACCAGCGCGCCGGTCGCCGCGAACGTCCCACCGTGGTCTACGGCGAGGTGGTTCCGGAGCTGATCGCCTGACCGTCCATTTTTGAAATATCGAAAACACGCCTGGAAGGTCATCCTTCCAGGCGTTCGTTCGACAAAATCGGGAAAACCACTCCACGATGCGCAAGTTCACGATGCTTTCGACCCTGGCCGCCCTTCTGGTCGCCGCTCCGGTTTTCGCGGAGCGGGTCACCATCGATCTCAAGGACTACGACGACGATCTGATGCATGACATCGAACGGGCGATCAAATATTTCGAGCCGGATATTTCCGGGCAGAACGCCGACGCGGCGCGCGACGACGCGGCGGAATTGCGCCGGGGCTTCACCTATACGCATGACTATTTCTCGAAGAAGGGCAATACCCAGGACGCGGTCGAAATATCGAAACAGGGTCTGCAATGGCTCGACACCGTGCTCAAGGAACTGGATGCCGAGAATTACGAGGCGGCGGCGGAAGGCGCGCGCGAAGTGTCGAAAGCCTGCCGCAACTGCCATGACACCTACAAGCCCGACAAGGCGCGATTCTGAGGGAGCCAAGGGCGGCCTGAAGGCCGCCGGTCCAGTTGCCGGTCTTGGCCTCTCGTCATCCGTCGCACGTCCGCCGTCGGGCCATGCGCGCGAATGGCTTCAACCTGGGGCCCGGCGCCAAATTCCATATCGAGACCATAAATTCTTGAAAAACAACATGTTATTCGCGAAAAGAAAATTTTGAACGCCTCTCTTGAAATGGCTTTTTCCTTTTCTAATTCGATTATTGTCGGGCGCTGACGTGGCTCGACCGAACCGGCGCCGGCAGCGTCCGGCGTTGCCCAAACCCATGTTGCTCATTGGAGGATGTGGCTATGCGGAACATCGACTTCGACCCGTTCCGGCGGACCAGCATCGGCTTCGACCGGTTGTTCGCCCTGATCGACGAGACCCTCGAACCCGAGGGACGCTATCCCCCCTATAATATCCTGCGCACCGGCGAGGATTCCTATCGCGTCTCCCTCGCGGTGGCCGGCTTCGCGCCGGGCTCGATCGGCGTCACCCAGCACCAGAACGTGCTGACGGTTTCGGCGCGCCCTGCGGAAAAGGGCGACAAGGCCGAATATCTCTATCGCGGCATCGCCGGGCGGGCGTTCGAGAAGCGCTTCAACCTTGCCGATTATGTCGAGGTTTTGGGCGCGACTTTCGAGGACGGCCTGCTCCACATCGACCTTGTTCGCCGCGTGCCGGAGGCGATGAAGCCACGCCGCATCGCCGTCGGCGTCAACACGACACCCGGCGCCGGAGAAAGCGTCAAGACCATCGAGCACGAGAAGGCGGCCTGAACCGGCGGCCTGAGCGAAAAACACGGTCCGGGCTGGAGGTCCGGACCCGAACGACGTGACATGGAGCGACTAAAATGAATCATGATTTTCGAAAATCCATTCGTCGGGACGCCGCCCGCCGCTGTGCAGACGCGGCGCGCTTCGACGACCTTCTTCATCCGGCGCGGGCGTTCGACCGTCCGTCGGACGTCGTCGAAGACTCCGACCTGACGCTGAACGAAAAACGGGCGATCCTCGCGTCATGGGCCTCGGACGCCTGCGCTGCGGCGGCGAACCCGCTGCTACGCGAGGCCGCCGGCGGCTGGGCTGCAAGTTGGGACGAGGTCATGGATGCGCTCAAGCAACTCGATGCTCAGGCGGCCGGGTCGGCGCCTGTCCGCTTCGACCCGGAGCTGTTCTGGTGGCCGCGTCGGGGCCTGCGAGGCGGAGAGGGCGGCGGACCTAACCACGGGTCCACAGCGGCTTGAGGCCCGGTCATGCCGATCGCCAAACTTCTGGCCATGGCCGCCCGGGAGGAAACCGGAAACAAGAGAGATCGCTTGACTCCCGCCAACGACAACGACCCCAGGGGGCCGCCGCCCGCTGCGGCGTCCCGAATCGCGCCTCGTCGCGCCTTGAGGCGGCTGTTGCGGCGTCCGGCATTCTGGTTCGGCGGACTGCATTCTAGCCGCGCGCAAGGCGAAGACGCCGAGCGAGCGACAGCCAAACGCATCGAGTGATCGAGGCGGCGGTCGCCTTTGGCTTCGCGTTCAATAATCGCCGGTATCGGTCGCCGCCGGGGCGTGGGTGACGATATAGGCGAGGGCGATGGCGATCGCCACGCCCAGCAGCGCCGCCAGCCAGGTCCGCGACGCATGGATCGCTTCTTCCGCCGGCACCGCGTCAACGGGCTTGCGTCCCGTAAACATGGCCCGCACCAGATTTTCATGCAGGAAAATCTTGTGCGCGGCCACCGCCAGCACATGCAGCGCCACGGCGCCGGCCAGCCAGTAGAACAATTTCTTGTGGATCGAGGTCAACGCGAGGCTGAACTCCTTGGTGACATAGCCGTAGAGCGGGCCGAAATTGAATATTTCGTCATTGCCGAACAGGCCGATAATGCTTTGAACGGCCAGCGCGCCGAGCAATAGGATGACCATCAGCGCGCCGAGCGGATTATGGCCGGGATAATGCCGGTCCTTGCCGGCGACCAGATCGCGCGCATAGGTAAGTGTTTCCGAGGGACCGCGAAGAAAATTCCAGAAGCGCGCGTGCCGCGTGCCGACAAGGCCCCAGACGAGGCGGAAGGCCACCAGCACGATGACCGTATAGCCCGCCCAGACGTGGTATTTGAAATAGCGAACGCCGAGTTTGTTGGTGACAAAGGCGGCGGCGACAGCGAGGACCAGGCTCCAGTGGAAGATCCGCACCGGCAGATCCCATACCTGCCGCTCGGTTTCCATACCCTCCTGCGGCGCCGGTTGGACTTCCTGCGACTTGGGCGGAACTTCCTGCGACCTGGATTGGACTTCCTTCGTCTTGTCCTGAAATCCGATCGCTTCTTCGTAAGAGGACATGGTCGGCGGCCTGTAGCTGCGCAGCGCCGAAAGCGCGCTCGGGTTTCTTGGGTTCTTTTTAAAAAACACCCTGAATTCGGGAAGTTCAAAGCCTAGCACGACGCCATGGCGCGGCAAGAGACCCCGGGTCTCGAAAGGCATCCGGACAGGCGCGCGCAGGGCGAGGACGCACGCCTGTCCGGTCGGCCCTGTGAGGAGGAACAGGGCGCGACGGTGAAACAGGTTTCTATTTCAACTTGTAATCGTCGTGGCAGGACTTGCAGTTCTGCGCCACCGCCCCGAGCGCGACCTTGACCGACTCGGTATAGCCCTTCTCCCTGGCGTTGACGTCGGACAGCACGACCAGATTGTCCTGGAATTCCTTGAGCTTCTTCTCGAAATCCGCGCGATTGGTCCAGATTTCCGGCTTGGCCTTGGAATCGGGCTCGCCGACATTGGAAATGTCGGGAAAGGCTTCGTTGAGCAGGCCGGACAGAAACAAGACGCGGGTGATGCGCTTGTTGACATCGGCGGCGTCATAGGGACCGCCATCCTTTAACAGCGCGCCGAGCGGACGGAAATTGGAACCGATAAGCGTGAAAATGGCCTTGCGGACGCCGACGGCGGCGCGTGCGGCATTGGCGCCGCCAGCGGCGGCGGGCGCGGGCGCGTTCTGGGCGTAAGCCGTCAGCGCGCAGCCGGCCCCGAGGGCAAAGGTCAGGCCGATGAGGGCGGCGCGGCGGGCTTTAAGAAATTGCGGGATCATGCGTCAAAAACTCCTGATTCGACTTTTTGTTTGGCTAGGCTTGGTTAAGTCAGGCCGGGTCTGAAACTTCGGCGATCAGCCGCGGAGGGTGCGGTTGAACAGTTCGAGGGTTCGCGCCCAGGCGAGATCGGCGGCGGCCTGATCGAAACGCGGTGTGGTGTCATTGTTAAACCCGTGTTCGACGCCCGGATAGACATAGGCCTGATATTTCACGCCGGCCTTTTGCAACGCCGCTTCATAGGCGGGCCAGCCGCCGTTGATGCGCTCGTCCTTGCCGGCGAATTGCAGGACCAGCTCGGCCTTGATCGCGCCGACCTGGTCGAGCGGCGGCGGCGCGCCGTAAAAGGGCGCGCCGGCGACAATGCTCGGCACGCGGGTGGCGAGAAAGTTGACGATGCCGCCGCCATAGCAGAAGCCGACGACCCCGACCTTGCCGTTGCCGTCGGGCAGATTTTGCGCATAAAGCGCGGCGGCGACGAAGTCCTCGCGGGTCTTAGGCTGTTCGAGCTTCGGGAAAAGCTCGCGCGCCTTATCCTCGTCACCGGGATAGCCGCCGAGCGGAAACAGCGCGTCGGGTGCGAAGGCGATGAAATTGTCCACCGCGAGCCGCCGCGCAATATCCTCGATATGCGGATTCAGGCCGCGATTTTCGTGGATGACGAGCACGACCGGCAGCTTGCCCTGCGCATGGGCCGGGCGCGCCAGCAGTCCGCGCACCTTGCCATAGCCCTGCGGCGAATCGATCTCGACAAATTCAATCTTGATCCGGGGATCCGCCGGCGGAATTTTCTGCGCGGCGGCGAAGCGCGGATTGAGCGCGTCGAGCAGTTCGACGGCGGTGGCGCCGCTTACCGCGGCATAGGTCGAGGCGCTTGTCAGAAAGCCGCGCCGGGAGGTCAGTCCATGCACATAGCGGTCGAACAGGCGCAAAACTTCCGGATGGAAGTCGCTGGCCTTGCTCAAGGCCTTCACGGTCAAAGTCTTGTCGTCGCTCATGGCGGGCTCCGTCGGGCGGGTCGGCGCGGCAATCAGGGTTTTGGGGAGTCGGCGGCGGTCGAAGCTGCGGCGGCGACGGCGGGCGCAACGGCGGCGGGAGCGGCGGCGACCGGGCGCGGAGTCGGGATGGCGACCTTCACGATGGCTCCACCCTCCTCCTCATAGACCTGCGAACCGACGGCGCCGACGACCGGGAAACCGTGGGCCGCGAGGTAATCGGCGGCCTTGCCGGCGCGGGCGGCATGGTTGGAGACGGTGACGATCGGGCGGTCCTTGGGAATGAAGTCGATGTTCTTTTCGAGATCGGCGGCCTGCACGTTCAGATAGACCGGAAAAGTGCCGATCTTGGAAATTTCGTCGGGGCGGCGCAGATCGACGAACAACACATGGCTCGGAACGGCGAGCAGGGCGTCGATGGAGGCGCGATGCAGTTCCGGCGTCTTGAAATTATAGACGAACGCGGGCCGCGCCGGCGCCGCCGGCGACGGGGTCTGGGCGAAAACCGGCGAAGCAAGGGTAGCGGAGAGCAGGAGGAGAGGCAGAATCTTGCGCATGGGATGATTCCGGTTGGGTTTGATTTATATAAAAACGATCGACTTGATAGTATTATGTCGCGACTTTCACTGCGGCGCAACCCCGTTGGGGCGAAAAGCGCAGCCGCGTCGCCACGGCGATCAGGGCTTGTGCTGTTCGCGCCACTGCCGCACCGCGGCCAAAGTGTTGTCAATGTGCTTTTCCGGGGCGGAATCCTGATAGGCGTAAATGATCTTGCCATCGGGCGCGATGACGAAGGAAATCCGGTCGGAGACCACGGCGCCGGAAGCGGTCGGCTTGGTGCGCAAGGCGTCGTAGGAGCGAATGACCGCCGCGTCGGGGTCGGCGGCGACCGGGAACTTGTCGCGGCATTCCTTGCCGGAAAAGTCGATCTGGGTTTCGATCGTGTCCGCCGAGAGACCGATCAGGGTGGCCCCGGCGGCGGCGAAATTCTCTGCGTTGTCGGCGAAATCATGCGCCTCGATGGTGCAGCCCCTGGTGAAGGATTTCGGGTAGAAATAAAGCACCACCGGACCTTTTTTAAGGGCCTCCGAAAGCTGGAAGGGGAAGCTCTTGCCGCCCACCGCCGCTTGCAGGGTGAAATCGGGGGCGGTGTCGCCCTCCTTGAGCGCCGCCCAGGCGGCGGTCGAAAGCAGGACGCATAACGCGCCGGCGAAAAGTCGTTTCATCACTCGCCCCATTGAAATTCAGCCGCAGTGGATATGGCCTCGAACGGGGCGCACTTCAACGGGGGCGGGCGGTCTTGTCAATTAAAAACTATCAAAAAGGTAGGAATTATCGCCAAAACCTGTCTCGACAGGTCTTCCTTGTCGCGACGAGCCGCCATCGCGGAAAATCCGCGCCATAGGCTTTTCCGATCCGACGATCAGTTGCGCCCCGCCAGCTTGAACAGCACGTCCACCATGGCGTCGACTTCCTCGCAAGTATTGTAGAAGGCGAGCGAGGGACGCACCGTGGCCTCCAGGCCGAAACGGCGCAAAATCGGCTGGGCGCAATGATGGCCCGAGCGCACCGCGATGCCCTCGGCGTCGAGCGCCTTGCCGATTTCCAGCGTCTCCTTGCCGTCGATGACGAAGGACAGCACGCTGGCCTTTTCGCGCGCCGTGCCGATCAGGCGCAGGCGCGGCACGGCGAGCATTTTCGCCGTCGCATATTCGAGCAGGCCGTGCTCGTAGGCGCCGATATTGGCCATGCCAAGCTGCTCGACATAATCGAGCGCCGCGCCGAGACCGACGGCGTCGGCGATATTGCCGGTGCCGGCCTCGAACCGGTCGGGCGGGCCTTGGAATACGGTCTTTTCAAACGTCACATCGGCGATCATGTTGCCGCCGCCCTGCCAGGGCGGGGTCTGCGCCAACACCGCCTCGCGGCCATAGACCGCGCCGATGCCGGTCGGCCCGAACACCTTGTGTCCGGAAAAGACATAGAAGTCGCAGTTGATCGCCTGCACGTCCACCGGCATATGCGACACCGCCTGGGCGCCGTCGATGACCACGCAGGCGCCATGCTTGTGGGCCAGCGCGGTCATTTCGGTCACCGGCGCGATCGTGCCGAGCGCATTGGAGACCTGGGTCACCGACACGATTCTGGTTTTCGGCCCGAGCAGCCTCTCATAGGCTTCGAGAATGATCTGGCCGCTGTCGTCCACCGGCGCGACGCGCAGCTTTGCGCCCGTCTGGGCGCAGAGCTGCTGCCAGGGCACGATATTGGCGTGATGCTCGAGCCAGCTGATGAGGATTTCGTCGCCGGCCTTGACATTGGCGCGCCCCCAGGACTGGGCGATGAAATTAATGCCCTCGGTCGTCCCGCGCACGAAGACGATGTCCTTGACGCTCGGCGCGTTGAGGAAACGCCGCGTCTTTTCGCGCGCCGCCTCATAGGCGTCGGTGGCGCGGGCGGCCAGCGCATGGGCGGCGCGGTGGATGTTGGAGTTCTCGTGCCGGTAGAATTCGGAAAGGCGGTCGATCACCGCCTGCGGCTTTTGCGTCGTCGCGGCATTGTCGAGCCAGATCAGCTTCTTGCCGCCGTTGACCCGCTCCTGCAGGATCGGAAAGTCGCGCCGCACGACTTCCGGGTCGAGCGGATGGCCGACGGCGCCGCGCGTCGGCGCGGCCAGCGGGCGCAGATCCAGTTCGAGAAAGCTGAAGGCGGCGGCGGGGACCGGCGCGGGCGCCGGGGCCGATGGCGCCGTGGCCCCGGACTGCGGCGCGACCGAGGCGGGGAGGGACGTCACAGCGGGGACAGGAGCGGCAGGCGCGTTGGGCTGGGCGCCCGAGCGGGCCGCTTCGCCGAGGAAATAGGTCGCGTCGGGCGCCGGGGTCGGGCCGTCAAAGGGATTGGCGACCGGCTCGGCGGGGACGGGCGACGGAATGGGCGTGGGAGCGAAACTGCCGGCGCCGGGCGCGAACGGCGCGGCGGCAGGGCCAAGCGAGGCGGCAGTTGGCGCCGTCGCTAATGCGGATTCCGGCGTCGCCCCGGACTGCGGCGCAGCGGCGGCGGGCAGCGCGGCGGTTGTCGGCGCCGGCGCTGCAAAGGGATCGGGCCGAGCGCCGTCGGCGGCGGATTCGCCGAGAAAATACGCCGCCTCGGGCGTCCCGGTCTGGCCGCGATACGGATCGGCGAGATGCGCGGCGGGAACCAGTTGCGTGGTTTCACCCAGTCCGAATGGCGCTTCGGCGGCGCCGACAGAGCCCGCCGAGGCGCCGGGCATCGGCGGCTCGCCGAAACCGGACGGCGGCGCGGAAAGATTGGGCGCCTGCGGCGCCGTCAGATTGGGCGTCGGCGCGATGGAGGGAATGGTCGAAGGCGGCAGGTCGGGCGGGCCGACCAGCGGGTTGGCCGGCAGATGGGGCGCGACGCTGGTCGCCACATTGGGCGCCGGGAAAAAGGCCGGACTCGGCGGCGCGACCGGAATGCCCGGATCGGCCAGCGAGGGGACGGCGCCGTGAGGCGGTTGCCCGAAAAAGAAATTGGCCATTTGCGCAATCACGGAAGGGTCGGGAAAGGACGGCGCCGACGAAGCGCCCGGTTGGGGGGCGGTCGCGGGAGCTTCTGACGCGTTGAGACCAATCGGCATATCGGCGGTCCTGAATCGATTCATCGCCTTCCGTCGGCAGTGCGGAGGCGGAATAAACTGGGACCGGCGGCGCGAAGGCGACGCCGGCGGAAAGAGCTCACTCGTAGGTGAACGGATACTGATGATATTTGCCGATCTCGACATCCTCCAGCACGGCCAGCGCGTCAAAGGTGAGCACGGCGGTCGAGCAATAGAGCGAGATCAGGTAGGAGGCGATGGCCTTGCGGTTGATGCCCATGAAGCGGACCGAAAGGCTCGGCGCCACTTCGCCGGGAATGCCGGGCTGGAACAGGCCGATCACGCCCTGACGCTTTTCGCCGGTGCGCAGCAGCAGGATCTTGGTCTTGCCCGCCTCGTCGATCGGCAGCTTGTCGGACGGAATCAGCGGAATGCCGCGCCAGGTGATGAAGGGCGAACCAAACAGGGTGACGGTCGCCGGCGGCACGCCGCGACGGGTGCATTCGCGTCCGAACGCCGCGATGGCGAGCGGATGGGCCAGGAAAAACGCCGGCTCCTTCCAGACCTTGGTGATCAGCTCGTCGAAATCATCGGGGGTCGGGGGGCCGGAGCGGGTCTTGATCACCTGCGACGGCGTGGCGTTGGCGATCAGGCCGTAATCCGCGTTGTTGATGATTTCGTTTTCCTGCTTCTCCTTCACCTTCTCGATCAGCAGGCGCAACTGCTCCTGAATCTGGTCGTAGGGGTGGCTGTAGAGATCGGAAACGCGGGTCTGGACGTCGAGCACGGTGGTGACTGCGTTCAGCGAATATTCGCGCGGCGCGTCCTCGTAATCGACGAAGGCTTCCGGCAGGTCGGCGTCGACATTGCGCGCCGGGCTGCACTGCACGTCGGCGTCGGTGAGGACTTGGCCTTCCTTGACGCGGTTCAGCCGGTAGATGCCGGCCTCTACGGGCGTCCAGGGCAGGAAGGACACGAGCCAGCGCGGCGTGATTCCCGACCATTGCGCGCGGGTTTTGGTGGCGTTGGCGAGTTGCCTTGCGGCGGATTCGCTTAATGTGCGGCGGATTTCGGGATCGTCGGTCATGCGCGCCTTCCAGAAGTGGGGTTGCGTTAGGCGATAGGTTCGGAGATTATTTTACTATATATATAGTATAAAAGTCCCCGATACGTTGATTGTATCGTTTCGCTCGCCAGCAATAGAATTTATGACTGGTCAGCGCAAGTGTCAAAAATGCAAAATGAATAGCCTATAAAAATCATGTAAATAATACAAATACTCAATATTCGGCGCCGCCAAGGCTCTTCAGCTCGCCACGCGGTCTTAAAAAGTCTCCCGTCGTCAGCGATAGGCGCGCCAGAACACGATCGCGACGATCGTCGCATTGAGGCAGGAGATGAAGAGTCGCGCCCTGGCGGGGTCGAGGCGACGGCCGTAATGCCCGGCCAGATAGCCGCCGACCGTCGAGGAGACGAGCAGCGCCGCCATTTCCTTCCAGAAGATGAGCCCGCCGTAGATGAACAGGATGGCGGCGGTGGCGTTCATCGAGGCGTTGAGCAGATGACGCGACGCCTGCATGGAATTGATCGTCGCCTTTGTCAGCACGCTCCAGGCCGCCAGCATCATCACGCCGACGGCGCCGCCGAAATAGCCGCCGTAAACCGCGAGCACGGATTGCGCCACGGGCAGGGCGCGCGGGTGGATGGTCACGCGTTGGCGCAAGGCGTCGCCGAGCCGCCGCCCGAAAGCGAAGACCAGCACGCCGAACAGCAACAGGAACGGAAACAGCGCGTCGAAAAATTTCTGCGACGTGTGCAACAGCAGCAGGGCGCCGAGCGCCCCGCCGATCACGCTGATCACCGCCATGGTCGAGAGCTTGACGCCGTCGAAACCCTGGAAATCGTGGCGGTAGGCGAAGGCCGTGGCCAGCGCGCTCGGCACCAGCGCCACCGTTGAGGTGGCGTTGGCGAACAGCGAGGGAACGCCGACCGCGACGAGAGCCGGCAGCGTCACGAAGGAGCCGCCCCCGGCGATGGCGTTCATCGCGCCGCCCAAGAGGCCCGCGCCCGCGACAAAAATCATATCCTGCATGTTTCCCCCGGCCTGGCTTTCAGCTGCGCCGATCGATCCCGGCGGCGCGCCATTTTTCGACGGATTTGACGAGATGGGCGAAGCGCTCGCCCTGCACCGTGACGTGCTGGCGCAATTTTTCCGCCGCCCCTTCGGCGTCATTGGCCCGAATCGCCGCCACGATCTCCTCATGCTCGGCGAACGAGTTGTCGATCCGCGCCGGAACGCGCAATTGCAGGCGGCGATAGGGCCGCGCGCGGCGCTGCATTTCGAGCGTCTGCTCGATGAGGAATTCGTTGCCGCTCGCCTCGTAGAGCGCGACATGGAAGACCTCGTTGAGCCGGTAATAGTCGTCGGGGTCTTTGACGCCCCGGCAGGCCTCATGCGCCGCCAGCAGCTTCTGCAACTGAAAAGGCGTGGCGCGGCGCGCCGCCAGACGGCCGCACAGCGCTTCCAGTTCCCCCATGAATTCGAACATCTCGCAAAGCCGGCGCGGCGACACCGGCGAGACCGCCCAGCCCTTGCGCGGCATTTTCTCGATCATGTGAATCGTCGCCAGCCGGATCAGCGCCTCGCGGATCGGCGTGCGCGAAACGCCAAAGGCCTCGGCGAGTTCGACTTCGTCGAGGCGCGCGCCCGGCGGATATTCCCCGGTGACGATGCGTTCCTCGATCGCTTCGAGCAATTGTCCGGCGAGCGGACTTGGCGACGATGAATTTGGCGACGGAGGGCTTAACAAGGAATCCATGGCGCCGGCGCTCCCGAAAATTACACTGAAAGAATCATACAAAACGCTTGACACGGTGTCCAGACTGATATTTTCTGTATACAGAAAATGAATTGGGAATACAAATTCCCGACAATTGGGTCCGGCCAAACGCCGGACCCGTCTCTGGGAGGATATGATGGTTATTTTCGGCACAGCGCTGCTGGCCGCCTGCTATCTTGCAGGCGTCGCCGTGGGCGAGGGAATTGCGGCGCTGATCGGCGTCAAGGCCAATGTCGGCGGCGTCGGCATCGCCATGCTGCTGTTGATCGCGGCGCAGCATTTCCTGCAAAAGCACGGTCTGTTCGCGGTCGATACCGCCAAGGGCGTGACCTTCTGGGCGATGATGTACATCCCCGTCGTCATCGCCATGGCCGCGACGCAAAATGTCATTGTCGCCGCGAAAAGCGGCCCCATTGCCCTGCTTAGCGCCGCCGGCGCTTTCGCGGCCTGCGTCTTCCTCATCTCCGCGATCAACAGGGTCATCGAGCGCCGGCACATCGCCAGCGCGGCGCTGGCGCCCATAACGGACGACCACGATCCCGCCAGCGACCTGTCGGTCGCTCCCGACCATCGCTGAGGGCCGCAAAGATGAACGCCTTTTTTGAAAAGCCCATTCTCGACAATCCGCTGATCGTCGCTTTCGCCTTTGTCGGCGCGGTGATCTGGATTTCCAACTTTCTCGCCCGCCATCTGACCGGGGGCCGCGTCGCCGGCTCGGCCATCGCGGTGCTCGCCGGCCTCGCGCTCGCCTATTACGGTGGCGTCGTCACCGGCAAGGCCAAGGGTCTCGCCGATATCGCCCAGTTCGGCGGCCTCGCGCTGATGGGCGGCGCGATGATGCGGGATTTCACCATCGTCGCCACCGCCAGCGAGGTTCATGTCGATGAGGCGAAAAAAGCCGGCTGGCTCGGCTTTCTCGCCCTCGTGCTCGGCACCATCGTGCCCTTCGTCGTCGGCGTCGGCGTGGCTTACGCCTATGGCCTGCGCGATCCGGTGACGCTGACCACCATCGGCGCCGGCGCGGTCACCTATATTGTCGGGCCGATCACCGGCGCGGCCATCGGCGCCTCCTCGGACGTCATGGCGCTCAGCATCGCCACCGGCGTCGTCAAGGCGATCCTGGTGATGGTATTCACTCCGGTTCTCGCCCGTTTCATGCGCCTCAACAATCCGCAGGCGGCGATGGTGTTCGGCGGCCTCGCCGGCACGGTCAGCGGCGTCAGCGCCGGCCTAGCGGCGACCGACCGCCGGCTCGTGCCCTATGGCGCGCTGGTGGCGACCTTCCACACCGGCTTCGGTTGCCTGCTCGGCCCGTCGATCCTGTTCCTCGCGGTCAAGGCCCTGTTCGGCTGAAAAGGCCACAACGAAAGGCAATTGCGATGCGAGACTGGAACATTCAGGCGCGCAGCCGTCAGGCGCGGCTCGCCCGGGCCTCAAGCCTGGCGAAAGGCAAGGAGATCGGGGCCGCCGACGTCGCCGCCCTGCTCGAAGCGGTGCTGGAGCCGGGCGACCGGGTCTGTCTTGAGGGCAACAACCAGAAGCAGGCGGATTTCCTCGCCCGCGCCCTGGCCGATCTCGATCCGGAAAAAATCCATGACCTGCACATGGTGCAATCCGTGCTGGCGCTGCCCGAACATATCGACGTGTTCGAGCGCGGCGTCGCCTCGAAGCTCGATTTCTCCTTTTCCGGCCCGCAGGCGGGACGGCTCGCCAAACTGGTCGGCGCCCATCGCATAAAGATCGGCGCCATCCACACTTATCTCGAATTGTTCGGGCGCTATTTCGTCGATCTGACGCCGCGCGTCGCCCTCGTCTGCGCCCAGGCCGCCGACCGCGCGGGCAATCTCTATACCGGCCCCAATACCGAGGACACGCCGGTCATCGTCGAGGCGACCGCCTTCAAGAGCGGCATCGTCATCGCGCAGGTCAACGAAATCGTCGAAACGCTGCCGCGTGTGGACATTCCCGGCGGCTGGGTGGACTTTATCGTCCAGAGCCCGAAGCCGCATTTCATCGAGCCCCTGTTCACGCGCGACCCCGCGCAGATTTCGGAAATCCAGGTTTTGATGGCGATGATGGCCATCAAGGGAATCTATGCCGAATATGGCGTGGACCGCCTCAACCATGGGATCGGCTTCGACACGGCGGCGATCGAATTGATCCTGCCGACCTATGCGCAATCGCTCGGGCTCAAGGGCAAGATCTGCCGCCATTGGGCGCTCAATCCGCACCCTGCATTGATCCCGGCGATCGAAGCCGGCTTTGTCGAAAGCGTCCATTCCTTCGGCTCGGAACTTGGCATGGAGGCCTATATCCGCGCCCGTCCCGATATTTTCTTCACAGGCGCCGACGGGTCGATGCGCTCCAACCGCGCCATGTGCCAGGCCGCCGGCCATTACGCCTGCGACCTGTTCATCGGCTCGACCCTTCAGATCGATCTCGCCGGCAATTCCTCCACCGCGACGCTTGGCCGAATCGCCGGTTTCGGCGGCGCGCCGAACATGGGCGCCGACGCGCGCGGCAGGCGCCACGCCAGCCCCGCCTGGCTCAAGGCGGGACGCGAGGCGCGGGCCGGCCGCAATCTCATTCCGCGCGGCCAGAAACTGGTGGTGCAGATGGTCGAGACTTTTCGCGAGCACATGCAACCGGCCTTCGTCGAAAGGCTCGACGCCTGGGAACTGGCCGAAACCGCCAACATGGACCTGCCGCCGGTGATGATCTACGGCGAGGACGTCAGCCATATCCTGACCGAGGAAGGCATCGCCAATCTGCTTTTGTGCCGCACCGACGAGGAACGCGAGCAGGCCATTCGCGGCGTCGCCGGCTATACGCCGGTCGGTCTTGGCCGCGACAAGGCCATGGTCGAGAATCTGCGCGACCGTGGCATCATAAGGCGTCCCGAAGACCTCGGCATCGACAAGCGCGACGCCACCCGTGATCTCCTCGCCGCGCGTTCCGTCAAGGATCTGGTGCGCGCTTCCGGCGGCCTCTACGACCCGCCCAAACGTTTCCGCAACTGGTAGGCCGAACATGGAAAAGCTGATCTATGAATTTGACGGCGGCGCCCCTGTCAAGGCGACGCAGGGGCCGGCCATCGTCGGCGTCGTCGGCTCGGGAAATCTCGAAGTGCTGGTCGAACCGGAAAATCTCGGCGGCCGCTGCGTCGTCGAAATCCTCACCGCCGCGCGTGGTTTCGGCGACATCTGGAAAGCCGTGCTCGAAGATTTCTTCGCCCGCCACAAACTCGCCGACCTGCGCATTTCGATCAATGACGTCGGCGCGACGCCCGCGGTCGTGTCGCTGCGACTCGATCAGGCCGTCGAAAGCTTTCTGGGAGGCGCGTCATGAACAGCTATTACGAGGCGAGCGCCCGCGAGCGCCTGCGCCTGCTGCTCGATCCGGGCACGTTCCATGAATTCCTGCCGCCGTCCGAGCGCGTCGCCAGCCCGCATCTGTTGCAACTCGACACGCCCGCCGCTTTCGACGACGGCATTATCGTCGGCAAGGGTCTGCTCGATGGCCGCGCGGTTCTGGCGGCGGCGCAGGAAGGCGGGTTCATGGGCGGCGCCGTCGGCGAGGTGCATGGCGCCAAGCTCGTCGGCCTGTTGGAGCGCGCGCGCGACGAAAGACCCGCCGCCGTGCTGCTGCTCGTCGAATCGGGGGGCGTGCGGCTGCACGAGGCCAATGCCGGGCTGATCGGTGTCTCCGAAATCATGCGCGCCGTGCTGGCCTTGCGCAGCGCCGGGGTTCCCGTGATCGTGCTCGACGGCGGCCAGTTCGGCTGTTTCGGAGGCATGGGCATTGTCGCGCGCCTGTGCGACGCCATCGTGATGAGCGAGGAGGGGCGGCTCGGCCTCTCCGGCCCGGAGGTGATCGAGACCACCTGCGGCGTCGAGGAATTCGACTCCCGCGACCGCGCGCTGGTCTGGCGCACGGTCGGCGGCAAGCATCGCTATCTGCTCGGCGAGGCCGACGCGCTGGTCGCCGACGATGCCGCCGCCTTCCGCCAGGCGGCCATCGATCTGCTCGACACAAAACCCGACCTTTCGCTCGAAGCGCTGACGGCGGAACACGAGCGGCTCGGCGGGCGGCTGGAACGGTTCGGCGCCTGCCGCGACGCGCTCGACATCTGGTCGGCGCTGGGGATCGCGGCGCCGGAAAAACTGCCGCTGCTGGAGGCCGACGCGTTTCGCGCGGCGGTCGCGGGAAAGAGGGCCTGACATGGACGCGAAAACCCTGCTCGCCAAATTGTTTCCCGCCGGCAGCGACGTCGCTTTCGACGGCCTGTTCTTCCACGGAACGGGTGAAAGCGCGTCCGGAAAAGTCGCCATAATCGGCTCGGTCGACGCCGCGCCGATCGGCGTCGAACTGGCCTTCCGCATGGCCGCCGACGTGCTCGAAATCGTGCGCGAACATCCCGCCCGTCCGATCCTGCTGCTCGTCGACACCCAGGGCCAAAGGCTGAGCCGGCGCGACGAATTGCTCGGCATCAACGGCTATATGGCGCATCTCGCCAAATGCCTCCAGCTTGCGCGCAATCGCGGCCACAAGATCATCGGCCTCGTCTATTCCGAGGCGGTCAGCGGCGGCTTTCTCGCGTCCAGCCTGCTGTCAGACCACTGCTACGCCCTGCCCGAATCGCAGGTGCGGGTGATGAATCTTCCGGCCATGTCGCGGATCACCAAGATCCCGCTCGAACGGCTGGAGGAATTGAGCCAGTCTTCGCCGGTGTTCGCGCCCGGCGTCGCCAATTATCTCAAAATGGGCGCGATCCAAGCGCTGTGGGAAGGCGATCTGGCGCAGCGCCTCGCCGAGGCGCTCGACGCGCCAACTGAGTCCGACAGCCGCCGCCAGTGGGGCGAGCAGCGCGACGGGCGCAGGCTGGCGCGCGCGGTGAGCGAGCGGGTGCGCCATGCGGAGCCTTGAGCCCTTGCGCCGCCACGACTGGGTTTTTCTGAAAGCCGACTGGCGCCGATGGCTGGCGGCGCCGATCCCCGCTTCGGACGAACAGGCGCTGGCGCAATGGCTTGAAACAGACCGGCCGCTCGTCGTCGCACGCCGGGGGGAAAACGATGCGCCCGGTCTGCTTCGCCTCGGGCTGGCTTTGCCGGGCAAACGGCGCGTTGGACTGGTCCTGAGTGCGGAGGCGGTGACGCGCCGCCGCCCGCCGCCGCTGTTTTTCGATGCGGTGAAAAGCAGCGCCACGTTCTGGCCCGACGCCATGCGCGAATTGGCGGCGGCGCTCGCCGGGGTCGCGCCCGACACGGGCGTATTCGGCTCCTTCGCCTGGCAGTTTTTCGCCGCCGACCCGGCGATGATTTATGTCACGCGCGAGTCCGACATCGACCTTTTGCTCGCGCCGGCAGATAGCGCGCGATGCGCGGCGTGGATCGCCTTGCTGCAGGATTTCGAGCTGCGCTGGCCGGCGCCGCGCCTCGATGGCGAGATCGTTTTGCCGGACGGCGACTTTATCGGCGATTTTATTTCCTGGCGCGAATTCGCCGCGCGCCCGGAAAAAATTCTGGTCAAGGGCGCCAATCATGTTTCGTTGCGTCCCATAGAGGATATCGACGCCCTGCTGCGTGCGAGGGCGGCATGAAACTTCAGACTTTTTTCCCTCCCGATCTGCGCGGCGCGTCGGGCCGGATCGGGCGCCTTGCGACCCGCGCGCTGCTGGCCGAACTGGCGCTTCACCCCAAGCCCGGCCTCGTCAGCCCGGTCGATAATGGCGCCCATGACGACATGAATCTGACGACCTTCGTGCGTTCGCTGCTCGCGCTGCGCTTCTATTTCGCGGCCATCGCCGAGGCCGGCGCGCGCGCCGCGCCATTTGGCGAATTGCAGGGTCTGGGGATCGAGGCCGAGCGGCGGATGCTGGCGGCGACAGGCGGGATCAACACCCATCGCGGCGCGATTTTCTGTCTCGGCTTTCTGGCCGCCGCCGCCGGCTGGCGGCAGGCGCGCGGGCTCGATCTGCGCGGCGAAAAACTGGCGCAAACGATTCTGGATCTTTGGGGGGAGGGCGTCGCGCAAGCGTCGCGCGAGGCGCCGGACTCCCATGGCGCGCGCGCGATCCGCCGCCACGGCGCGCGCGGCGCGCGCGAAGAACTGCTCGCCGGTCTGCCGACGCTCATCGGCGTCGCCGTTCCCGTTTTGCGCGCGACGTTGCGCCGGACGGGCTGCGCCGAGCGCGCCGCCATCCAGTGCCTGTTCGCCATCATGGCGCATTTGCAGGACACCAATCTGCTGCATCGCGGAGGGCCGGAAGGGCTCGCCTTCGTGCAGAACGCGGCGCGCCGTTTCATCGAAGCCGGCGGCGTGGAGGCGCCCGACTGGCGCCGGCGCGCGCTCGACCTGCATGGTGATTGCGTCGCCTTGCATCTCTCCCCCGGCGGCGCCGCCGATTGCCTCGCCGCCGCCTGGTTCGTCCACGGGCTGTCGCCGTGAGCCTCGGCCTTCTTTGCCCCGGCCAGGGTGACCAGACGCCCGGCATGTTCGCCGTCCTCAAGGACGACAACAGGGCAAGGCCGGTCTGGGAAATCTTTTCGCATGAGACCGGATGCGATCCTTTCACGCTCTCGGCGGAACAGATGCAGGTCAACGCGATTGCGCAGCCGCTGGTCTGCGCCTTTCAGCTTGCGGTCTGGGCGGTCCTTGGCGACGGACTGCCGCCGGTCCGCGCGCTGGCCGGTTACAGCGTCGGCGAATTGGCGGCCTATGGTTGCGCGGGCGCGCTCGACGCGGGCAATGTCGTCGGGTTGGCGCGAGCGAGGGCTGTGCTGATGGACGAGGCATGTCCCGGCGGCGGCGCCATGCTGGCCCTGCGCGGCCTCGACCGCGCGACAATCGACAAGCTATGCGCCCGCCACGGCGTCGAAATCGCCATCGTCAACGACGACGACCGCCTCGTGGTTGGCGGCGCGCCGGACGCCGTCACGGCCTGCGGCGTCGAGGCGCAATCGAGCGGCGCCAAGGCCACGCCGCTGGCGATCCGCATTCCCTCCCACACCAGCCTGATGCGGCCGGCGGTCGAACCATTCCGCCGCGCCCTCGAACAGGCGGTCTGGCGAAAGCCCTCGGCGCCCGTGCTGGCGGGCGTCAGCGGCGCGCCGGTGTTCGCGCCCGCGCCGGCGCGCGAGGCCCTCGCCGCGCAACTGGCGCAAACCATCGACTGGGCCGCCTGCCTCGACGGCTTGCGCGAAAGGGGCTGCAAGGTTCTGCTCGAACTCGGCCCCGGCGCCGGGCTCGCGCGCATGGCGCGGGACCGGGCGCCAGACATCCCGGCGCGTTCGGTCGCCGAATTCAACAGCCTTGTTGGCGCGCGGGACTGGGTTTTGCGCGAACTTGGATAGGGCTTCGAGAAAGCCGCGTCAGGCCTTGCTTGCGCCAGTGCGGATGATCGTCCCGACATGTTCGCCGCGCAGCGCGGCGGTCAGCCGTCCGGCTTTCAGGCCATTGACGATCTGCACATGTTCGAGATGGCGCGCGGTCGCCATGACTTCGAGCAGCGCCGGGTCGAAGGGCGAGGTGCCCTTGGATTTGGCTAGATTCTTGGCGAGTTCGGCGGCGGTCGTCTCGCCGATCAGCTTGGCCTTCTTGCCCTCGGCGCCGTTCGGATCTCTATCATAGACCCCGTCCACGTCCTCGACGATGGTCAGGCCGGCGGCGCCGAGCGCGTCGGCGAGCAGGAAGGCGCCCGTGTCCGCCCGATGGGTCGGGATTCGCGAATTCGGGAATTCGTGATGGTGATAGGGCGGAAAGGCGCTGCCCACCACCGCGCGGGCCGCCGAGAGATGGATCGCCAGCTGGCTGGCGATGGTCGGGTGCTCGACATAGGAGACCCCCTCCGGCGCGAGCAGCGACGCGAGGATATGGCCGTTCTGGCCGGCCTCGCTCGCCGCGAGCGGGGCGAGCGACCCGACCGGCAGGCCGAGGTCGAGGCCGACGCCATAAAGGTGCCGCGCGCGGATGCCGGCGCCGGTCAGGATCAGCAGCCGATGCTCGGGCAGCAGTTTTCTGATCTCTTCGACAATCGGCAGGATCGCCTCATGGCCGCGATCCATGATCGAGCGCCCGCCGATCTTGACGACCTGAAGCCAGGGCAGGATGCGCACCGGACGCCGGCCGGCGACGGGGCGGGTCAGATCCTTGTCGAGCAGGGTCTGGCGGGCGAGCGGCGAGGCGACGTGCTTGATGGTGTTGGGAGTCTTGGTCATGACGCTCTCTTCAGCTCGCGGTGATGATCGTGCCGACGTGTTCGCCGGCGAGCGCGCGGGTCAGGTTGCCCGGCACGAGGCCGTTGATGACCTGCACCTGGTGGACATGGCGCGCCGCCTTGAGCAGATCGAGCATCGGGAATTCGAGAATCGAGTCCTGCAAGCCCTTGGCCTTCATCTCGTCCACCGAGATTTTCGGGATGAATTTGGCGTCCTTCGCGGTTTTCGGATTGGCGGTGTAAAGGCCGTTCTCGTCCTTGACATAGATCATCGCCTTGCAGCCGAATTGCTCGGCGAGCAGGAAACATCCGGCGTCGGTGCGATAGGGCGGGATGACGCCCTCGGCGGCGGGACGCGTCCACAGGCCATAAGGCGGCATGCCGCTGAAGATCACCGCATTGACCTCGGCGAGATAGAGCGGCACCGCCGACATGCCGGCGCCGCTGACCGTCGAAATGCCGTATTTCGACAAAAGCTGGCCGAGCATCGCGGCGTTCTGGTCGGCAACCGAGGCGCCGAGTTGCGACAGCACGCCCGCCGGCAGGTTGAGCCCTGCCGCGATCGAATAGAGGTGACGGGCGCGGGTGCCGGCGCCGGTGCCGATCAGCAGCTGATGCTTCTTGCGGGCTTCGACGATCTCGTCGAGGAGCGGATAAAGACCGGCGCGGCCACGGTCGATGATGCTCTGTCCGCCGATCTTGAGCACCGTCGCCTGCGGCAGAATTCTGAAATCCGCCGAGGCCTCCGCCGCTTTCAGAAGCTGGGCGTCGGTCAGCGACCGCTGCATCAGGAGCGCTTCAAGCTCCGCTGTCGTATTGGCCATTGGGCGCCTTTCGTCTGTGCCGGGAAAAATCTTGTTAGCTTGTTGCGATAGACCGTCCGGATTTTCTTCGCAACCCGGGAATATCAGGTGTTTTTTTCCTCACCGGACGGCGCAGCGTCGGAGGATCGTGAGAACGGGGAATTGCCCGTAATTCAATAATCCCATTGCACGGCGACGCCGGCGGTGGCGCTGCCGTCGGCGCCGGCCTCGCCCTGGACGCGCACGCGTTTGGTGACGTCCACCGACATGGTCGCGGCGCTGTCGGTCGGCTTGGCGCCCGTGCGCACGCCGACGCTGACATTGGGCATGATATAGCGCGACATTCCGACGCGCGGACTGCCGTCCGGCCCGAGCTGAACGTCAAGCGAATCGACGCCGAGCGACCGGCGCATTTTCTCCAGCACGCCCGGCCCGCCGTCGCCGCTCAATTCCGCCACCGTCTGCGCCAGCATCAGCGCCTGGATCGGCGTCAGGCTCCCGGAGGCGCTGGAAAACAGCAGGCGCGAAATCACCTCGTCCTGCGCCAGTTCCGGGATCGAGGAGAAGGTGAATAAAGGCTGGTCCGCCGGGCCGGAAATGGCGACCTGCGCAGTGACGTCGCCGGTCTGGGTCTGGGCCAGAAAATCGAGATTGGGAATGGCGTCGCCGACGAACAGGATGTTGCCTTGCGTGAAATCCAGTCTCTTGCCGGCGATGGAAAAGGCGCCGCGCCGCAGTGCGAATGCGCCCTTGACGACGGGCCGGGCGAGGTCGCCGGCCAGCGTCAGGTCGCCGCCAAGTTCGGCGTCAATGCCGCGTCCGCGCACGAAAATCCGCGAGGGCGCGGAGATGGCGACATTGAGATCGGCGTTGAAGGGGGGCGGGGCGGTCCTGCGCTGCCGGCTTTTCTTCGCCGCCAGCGCCAGCCGCGCCGCCGCCGCGCGGCTCGGCTCGATGTGGACGGTGTTCGCGAGCGGGCGGCTCGAAGCCGGAATGCGGTCGGGCACGCGGACGTCGATCGACTGGAACGAAATCTTGCCGTTGACGCGCGGCCTTTGCGCCAGCGGGCCGCTCAGGTCCAGCGCCAGATCGGCGATGGCGGTGACGATATCATTGGAGACCAGTTCCGCCTTGCGGCCAGTTATGCGGATCGAGGCCGGGAAGCCGTCGGCGGGATCGATGCGGATATTTCCGGCGAGCGCAACCGTCCCGTCGCCGCGCGTGAAAGCGTTGAAACGCTCGATCGTCACCTGGTCCCCTCGCGCGCGCAAAAGCGCGTCGATACGGTCGAATTTTATCCCCGCCAGCGGATCGGCGAAGGCGCCGCCGGTCAGGGCCGCCGTGCCCGACACTTGCGGCTTGCTGAACGACCCCTGCGCCCGCAGATCGAGAGCGAGCTTGCCACGGACGCTGCGACCGCTGTCGGCGAGCGCCACATTGGCGAGTCCCGCGTCGAGCGATCCGCGCACGGCGAGGTCCATCGCGCCCTCGGGATCGAGCGGGACATTTCCCGCGATCCGCAGGGCGCCGCCCCGGGGCAGGGTGGTCTGGGCGTCGAGCGTCGTGCGGGTCCCCTCCAGTCGGCCCGTGGCGCGAATATCCAGCGAGGTCAGGCCCGCTTGCCGCAATTGCGGCGCGGCCAGTTTGGACACATCGAGGCGCCAGTCGCCGGTGGGCGCGGAAGCCGACCCGCCGAGCCTCGCCGAGGCGTCGAGCGTCCCGCCCAAAGCCAGATCGGGCGCGACCATGCGGGCGAGCGCCAGCGGCAGGGCCTTGGCCGAAACGGTCAGGTCGAGCTTTTCGCCGACCTTGCCCTCGACCGAAAGCCGCCCTGCGCCGGAAACCAGCACGAGTCCGCCGATCTCGACGGATTGCGGCGGAAACGCCAGCCGCGCCGGTCCGGCCAGAGCGATTCTCTGGCCATTGCCTCTGGCCTCGAATGCGGCGAGATCGACGCGCAATGGCGTCGAGGCGACAAGCCGTCCCCGGCTTTCGACCTGGATGCCGCGCGCTTCCGTGGACAAGGTGAAATCGCTGCCGTCGGCGCCGGATTTGGCCACGGCCCGCAGGCGCGGAATCGTCTGCGCGCCGAAAGATGCGCGCTCGACCGAAGCATTTCCGTCGATTTTCAGCGCGCCGAACAGATCGGCGATGCTGGCGTCGATATCGAGCTTTTCGAGCGTCGCGCCGGCGGCGCGCAGGCCGGCAGCTTTGACCTTGGCGGAAAGCGCCTGTTTGCCCCCGGCCGCGTCGAAAGCGACTTTGGCCTGCAACCGCCCGGCGAGCTTCCGCAAGGCCAGCGGCGTCAGATCGTCGAGATCGTCGGCGTCGAGATCGAAGGCGCCGTCGAGAAGATGGCCCGGCGAGAGGCCCCCCGCGCCGACGAGCGCCGCCGAGCCGATGCGGAAATCCTCCGACTTGAAGGCCCAGCCGCCATCGGCGCGGCGGGCCAGCGCCAGCGCGCCGGAAGCCGGCTTGCCGCCAATGACGCCGTCCATGCCGATTTTCGCATCGGGCGCGGCGACAATATCTTTCGCGACGATGTCGAGCGCCAGACGCGGGATCGACCGGCCCATCGAGCGCACGTCGGCAAAGTTCAAAGTGAAGGCGGCGTCGGGATGAACGAGCGAGCCGGTCAGCCGCCCTTGCGCCTGCGCCTTGCCGGCCAGATCCTTCGCTACGCGCGCCAGATCGGGCGCATCGGCGGAAAAGCGGACATCGGCCTTGGCGCGGGTGGCCTCGCCGTCGAGCAGCGCCGTCAGATTGCGCGCGGCCAGCGCCAGTCCGTCAAAGGCGTAGCCGTCGCGCAGCTTGGCGACGCCGCCAAAAATCCGGGTCTTGCCGCCGATCAACCCGTCGGCGAGTTCAATCCCCGTCGCCAGCCTGTCGGCGTCGATATCGATTTTGGCGTCGAGGCGCGCGCGCGGGTCGCCGGCGAGATCGACTTCGCCCTTGGCCGCGCCTTTTAGCGCCACGCCGGCGAGTTCGGCAAAGCGTTTGAGTTCCGGCAGGTCGAAACTGACTTTTCCCTTGACCCGATTGGGGCCGAACAGGCCGGCGGCGCCGAGTTCGCCGCTGGCCGACTTGAGCCTTGCGAGCGTGACCTCGGTCTCGCCATCGGGCGCGGCGCTGGCGCGCAAGGTCAGATCGAGGCGCCCGCCAAGCGCCTCCGCGAGCCCTTTCTGCGCGAAGCTCAGTCCCTCGCCGCTGGCGTCGGCGGCAAGCGCAATGCGCGTCGCCGGATCGGCGACGGGTCCATTGGGGTTGGCGTTGAATTTGGCGTCGAGCCTGCCAATGCGGCCTGCCGGCGCGCGGGCGTCGGCGACATGCAGGCTCAGGTCGATTTTCGGCGCCTGCAATTGGCCGGCGGCGTCGATCTTGAGCTCCAGCGCGCCGATCTCCGCGTCGCCCGAACGCGCGCCATGGCCGTTCGAACCGAGCGAGCGCAGATCGACATGGCCGGCGATCGCCTGATCGGCGCCGAGTCTGCCGTCGATGTCGAGCCGCGCCTGCCGGGCGACGATGTGAAAGCCATCGAGGCCGAACGCGCCGTCGTCGCCGAAGGCCGCGGCGCCGCCGACCGTCGTCTGGCCTTGAAATACCGGGCCGAGCAGCGGCGGCAGCAATTTTTCGATCGTGCCGGCGAGATCGAGCGACAGCGCCCGCTCATTCCCGCGCCGGTCGAGCCGCGCGCCGCCCGCAACCGAGGCCAGCGCCCCGGCGTCGAAAGCCAGTTTGGCCTGAAACGCGTCGAGCGTGCCGTCGCCGTTGAGTTCGAAATCGAGCGGCGGCTGGCCGTCGAGTTTTGCCGCATGGGCGACCACGCCGCCCGCCGGCTCATGCGCGGCGGCGCCGATCTTGAGCGCATTGGTATTGGGGTCGAAGGAGAGGCGCAGATCGATCACGCCCGGCGCGTCGAGCCTTTTCAGGTCGAAGGCGAGGTCGAGCCCGTCGGCGGCGCGGCCAAGACTGGCGTGGCCGGTGGCGCTGAGGCGCGCCGCTACGCCCACCACGTCCTCGCCGAGCGACAGGTCGGCGAGCGCGAATTCATCGACGACGACCTTGACCGGCAGGCTCGGCAGCAGCGAACCTGACCCGCCGCCTGAGGACGCGGCTTCCGGCGCCGGCGTCTCCGGGGTTGGCTCCGAGCCGGAAGGCGCGGGTTTGCGCAGGATTTCGAGGTGGCCGATTTCGAGCTTGTTGACGAGGAGCTGGCCCCTGAACAAGTCGGAGCGGCTCCAGATCAGCCGCGCCCGGTCGAGCCGCAGCCAGACCCCCTGTTCGTCGGAGATCGTCACATCGCGAATGAGGGCGTCGGATGACAGCGCGCCATCGACCGCCCCGACATTGACTCGCATGCCGGGCGAGGACAAGGCCCTCTCGATGATCGCGGCAAGCACGCCTTTTTCGTCGCCGCCGCTGGTTTCGCCCTTGGCCGAGGGCGCTCCGGCCTGTCCGCCGGTCGCCGTCGTCGGCGCCGTCTGGCGGGCGTAATAGACCAGCCCCGCGAAGCCGGCGCCGAGGAGGACCGCGAGGATCACCGCCGCAAGGGCCAGAAATCGGGTGATGCGCGCCATCAGAATGCCTGCCCTATGCCGATATAGACCGCCACCGGCGAATTCGTGCCGGGCGCGCGCGTCAGAGGCGCCGCGACGTCGAGCCGGATCGGCCCGAAGCCGGTATAATAGCGCAGGCCAAGGCCAACCGAATAGCGCATGTCCTGCATGAAATTGGGGAAGGACGAGGCGAAGGCCGTGCCGGCGTCGGCGAAGGGGACAACGCCGATGGAATCGGTGATCTTGACCCGCGCCTCGATGGAGGCCTCGAACAGGCTTTCGCCGCCGATCGGCTGGTTATTGGCGCCGAGCGGCGCCAGCGTGCGCCAGGCGTAGCCGCGCACCGAGCCGCCGCCGCCGGCGAAAAACCGGCGGTTGTCGGGAATGTCGAGGATCGGCGCTCCGCCCATGGCGCCGAGGCCGACGCGCCCGGCGATTATATATTTGCTGTCCTCGTCGACCGCATAATAGGTCGAGGCCAGCACGAGGCCCTGATAGAGATCGAGGCTGGAGCCGAGAAAGGTCGGATAGGCCCCGCCGGTGAACACCACGCGAAAACCCTTGGTCGGATCGAGCGCATTGTCGGTGGTGTCGTAGCGCAGGCCGGCATTGACGCCGACCAGCAGATAATTGGTCTTGCCGAAATAATCGCTGGAGGCGCCGCGCTCCAGCTCCAGCCCGCCCTGGATCGAAAAAGTCTCGTCGAAGCGGTGGCGGATGACATGGGTGGTGTTGCCGTATTCGGCGTTGTAGCTCTGGGTGACCTCGCGCGCCAGAGTGACGTCGGCGATATAGTCGTTGCGGCTTCCGTAGAGCGCCGGCTTGATGAAATTGGCGTTGGCGCGTCCGATCAGCCGGTCGGGCTGGAACCAGCCGCCCTTGTTGTTCTGGCCGCCGTTTTCAGACGAATAGCCGAGCGTCGCGCCGAGCCGCAGCCGCTCGCCGCCGCCGAACATGTTGCGGTCCACCCAGTCGGCGCGCAGCGAAGGGCCGTCGAGCGTCGAATATTGCGCGGCGGCGCTGACCGAATGCTGCTTGCGCTCGTCGATCACGATGGTGATCGGCAGGTTGCCCTGCGCGTCGAAACGGTCGGCTTCGAGAATGCGCACGGAGCCGATCGCCTCCAGTTGCAGCAGGGACTTGCGCATGGCCGCGATTTTCTGCGGCGAATAGGGATCGCCTTCCTCGACATAGATGAACGAGCGCACGACTTCGGGGTCGAGATTGCGGGTTCCGGTCACCGTCACCGGGCCGATGCCGCCGCGCCGGCCGGAATCGACGCTTACCAGCACATCGACTTGCAACTCGGGATGGCGCACGATGGCCTTGGCCTCGGCGATTTTGGCGAGCGGAAAGGATTGCGCGCGCAGGGCGTCGACGAGGCGCGACTGCATGTCGCGAATGGCGTTGGCGCGGGCCGGATCGCCAGGCCGCAGCCGCAGCACATGCGGCCGCAACAGGTCGGCGTCGAGCGACTCGCCCGCGCGCGACGCGACGACGCGGATTTCGCCGATCCTGTATTGCACGCCGGTCTCGACCACCAGCCGCACCGGAACGACCCGGCGGCCGATGTCGCGGTCGGCGGCGCTGGCGGCGGCTTCCAGCCCGGCGCCGCCCATGGCGATGGGCTGGCCGGCGACGACAGCCCGCGCCGAGGCGTCGTAATAGCCTTCGGCCCAGAGCGCATCGACGAGGCGGGGCAGGTCGGCGGAGGCGCGGCGGGCGAGGCCTTCGCCGGTTTCCGGCGGGTCCTGCCGAAGGCGGTAGAGATTGGAGGCGTCCTGCAGGATGCTCGCCACATCCTTGTTCGCGACCTCGATTTCGACCTTGTAGGAAGCCGCATCCGGGCGCGGCTTCGGCTCCGGCTCGGAACCGCCGAACAGGCCGAACAGCCAGTCGGCGCGCAGCCAATCGGGGCGAAGCCAATCGGCGCGCGCCTGGCCGGCCCAGATCGGCGCCGCCAGCACAATCAGAATCACGGAGGCGACACGAAACCGGACCATCAACCAACTTCTGCGATCGGCGCCAATGGAGCCAATAGTTTTGCGGATTATTGCATCGAAGCCTTAACATAAGACCAGCGGCCAAGTCGCCCGTTTCTTGGCGCCCGGCATTTCGGCGGGGATGGAGCAGGAGTTGTGCAGAAGAGGCCTTGCCATACGGGCCGCGCGGCGCCAGTCTTGCAAGGGACCGGTGTTTTATGACAAACCCGCCAGACAAGGAATTGCGCGTCATGCAGACGACAACGCTCGCCTCCTTCAGGTTTCCGCTGCATCTGATCGACACGCGGAAGAAATCCTTTTCGGCGCAGGAATTGATCGATTTTTTAAAACTCGATCCGTCCTATTTCCTCAAATCCTTCCGGAAAAAGTTCAGGCCGGCTCCGTCGTTGGTCGCGCCGGGCGAGGTCGTGACCGGCGACCCCGGCAGCGCCGACGCCTTCGACATCGTCTCGAAAAAGCGCGACGCCCACGAGCTGCTGGCGGCGACGGCGGCGCTGGCCGATTTCCATCAGTTCATCCTGCGCGAAAATGTCGATCATTGGGAGGCGATCGCCCCCGACCTCGCCCTGTGGCGCGATTTCCCCGGCGCCTATGTGCTGTGGACCGCGAAAATCGTCGGCATCCCTTCCCAGGACGGCGCCGCCCGCCCTTCGCCGTCCAGCGGCGCCGAACCGCCGGCCCGGATGCGCCTCGTCCGCCAACTCGTGGCCGATGCGGGCGCGCGCGACGCGGTGTCGAAGGCCCTGCACCTGCAACCGGAGGTCCGGATCGAGGACGAAGACATGATCGTCACCTATCTCGCCCGCAAGACCCGCCGCCCCGCCCACGCCGACGGCCAGTGAATCCGGGCCTTGTGGCGCCGGATTGCGGCTGGAGCCTTTATCCGATCCGATTGATTCGGATCGGGGATCTGGGCCATTTGCGCGCCTATCCGGTTAAAGCGGTCAGCCAACGGCATATCGAGGGGCTTGCGCTCGTTGGAACGGCGGAGATCGGCGGATAGTGGGCGGCATCGAGCGCGGTCTGCAAGCGCGGCCTGGCGCCAAATTGCGGACCTTGGCAAAGACTTGCGCCTGTTTTCTGAACCGCCCACCCCACCAATCGGGCTGGCCGAGCGATCGGTGCAAAATTGCTGCGAACATTGTAAAAAACCTCGTCTGAGCCGAAAGCAGGCTCACTCCAAAAAAATTGTTGCCAACGTCGGGCTTCCGGACGCTCAAAACAGACGAAAAATCCAAGAAAGCCGGATTGGTCAGCAGGCGTTCGAGTTCTCACCAAACCTGCGCGATTTCGAAGCCTGAGCCGAATTCGGTCGTGGGCGGAGAATTGCAAAAAAGCGCAGGTCAATTTCGGTTGCATTATGCAAAGCCAATTTGCGGCGGAATTGCATTATGCAATTATGCTATAACCCCAACTCGCTAATTCCATCAATAATTTCAATGATTTAAGCTAGAAAACCTCCCCGATGAAATGACTTTTTCGGATAAGAATCTGATATTTCGCGGATCGTCAGGGCGTTTTTCCGATTCCGGATAACCGTCAAATGCTCTGGACAATCAATATTTTCGCCGGATGGCGCGGTTGTTGCGACGGATGGTCGAAGAATTTCTGCATTATTGGATTGGGAACTTGCACCATGAGAATGTTCCGCAAATTTGCCTTTTTTACCGGTGTGGCCGCGCTCACCATGATCTCGGCGGCGCAATCCGCCGTTCTCGATTTCACGATTACCGGCAAGGATGTCGGGAGCGGGATTTCCTGGCAGTCGAACTCCACGATTTCGACTCTCGAAAACGTCTTTACGGCGGGTCAGGGCGACTGGATTTTTTCGAAATTGACCACGACCAATTCCCAGAACCTGGCTAATCTCTTGACCACGAAGGAATGGTGGAACAAGGGGCCCTATGCGGGAACCGGCCTGGGCATTCTTGTCGGCAAAACGGGCTCTTACGGCTCCGGTGGCGGTTACATCGTTTTCGAAGATACGGGAACGCCGATCTTCACTTACACCGGCGGCCTGAGCGCGAACCACGGACGTCCCTATGACGCAACCTTTAACCCGGGAACCTATATGCTTGCGACGTCCACTGGAATGGACAGGCTTGTTATTGGTTCCCCCGTGCCCGAGTCTTCGACATGGACGCTCATGCTGCTCGGGTTCGGCGGCCTCGGCGTCGCCAGTTATCGCCGCGACAAAACAGTTCACGCCGCCTGAGGCGGCGTTGGAAATAACCCATCCATTTCCTGCGGATGGGGCCGTCATTGAACTCGCTGCCCACCCTCGGTCTGGTTCGGTCATTCGTCCATGCCGGCAAAGCGCCCAAAACCTGCGCCGGGAATGACATCTCATAACGGGCGAAACGGTGACATCTCCGGCTGTCCTCTATAGTCGGCGTTTCCGACAAAGCGATGGAACGCGAGGCGCGCGCCGCGAATATCGGGCAAAATCGCCCGATATTCAGCGCGAAATGGACGATTTGGATTTGCCGATTTTTGCTCTGCATGATAGCCGCCATCGGTTTACGCCGGGACGGTCGCGGACCTGATCGGGAAGGTCAGAGGCAGCCGAAAGCGGTCGATCGGTCAGTCTCGGCCTGGCACGCCGCCAAGTCCGGATGCAGTGGCCGTCGACGATAACCCGATGGGCAAGGCGTGTTGTTTTTTCGCATTCGCAACCCGGCCCCGCAGGTCTTGACGCGATCCGAGGTTCCGCTTTGCTGGAATGCGCTTCAAGCGCCGCGTTCATGCCGTAGCGTCGCCGGACCGGTCGATTTGCACGAGAAAGTCCCGCGCCAGACGGGCGCCTTCGGGCGAAATGCAATGATCGACGCCCGGCAGCACATGAAGCCCCACATCGACGCCGCAATCCCGCAGCAAAACGGCGGCTGTCCGGCTCTCCTCGCTGCGGATCACCGAATCGTCTTCGCCGTGGACGAGCAGGACCGGCGTGGTCAATGCCGGCGCCAGCGGCGGCGGCGTGGAAAGGCGGCCGGAAAAGGCGACGATGGCGCCAAACCGCCAGCGCCCCGAGGCCAGAGCGTCGAGCGCCATCATCGACCCTTGCGAAAAGCCGACCAAAGCCACGCATTCGGGATGGTCCTCGAGTGCGTGCGCGGTCAAAATATCCGCCAAAACCTTGTCGAACGGCGCCCGCGCCGCCACGATGCGGCCGGGCCGGTTTTCCGGCGTGATCGCGTCGAGGCTGAACCATTGATAGCCATAGCCTGACGAAAAAGGCGCGTCCGGCGCGGCGAAGGCGACGTCGGGCAGGGCGCCGCGCCATAAATCGCCAATCGGGGCGAGGTCGGCGCCATCGGCGTTGACGCCATGCAGAAAAATGACAAGGGAAAGCTTCATGCGCGCCTCGGGGCCGGCGGGGGACAGGACATTGTCGGGCGGAATTGTACTTTTTGACCAGCCGCCATCGAGGCGGAACCGGGATAGAGTCGGCGTCGTCTCCAGATATTGGGCGCCAAAACCATGTCGAAAATTCAGCCCGCCGTGGCCTATACGCCGGTTGCGAAGTTTTTCCACTGGGGAATGGCGCTGTTGTGGATCGTCGCCTGGGCGCTCGGCTTCACGGCGGCGCATGGCGGCAAGGCGCTGAATCCCGATTTTGTGCTGACATTCCTGCATAAATCCGTCGCCAGCACCATCGTCTTTCTGACCGTCTTTCGCCTGTTCTGGCGGTTCGGGCACAGTCCGCCGGCCTTGCCCGCGACCATGTCGCCCCTGACGCAACTATTCGCCCATTTCGGCCATCTGCTGCTTTACGCCGTCGCGCTGATCGCGCTGCCGATCTCGGGATGGCTGTTGAGTTCCTTCGCCGGAAAGCCGATTCTGCTGGCCGGTTTCATCCACCTGCCGCTGCTGACCGAGCCGGACAAGGCCCTCGTCGCGACGGCCCGGCTGGTTCACAATTATACCGCGTGGTTTTGCGGGCTTATGGTCCTCGGCCACATCCTCGCGGCGCTCAAGCATCATTTCATCGACCGCGACGACATTCTGATGCGGATGAAATGGCGCTGAAACCCGCGACCGCGCCGGGCGCCATGTTCACAGCGCGGCGTTGGTCGCGCGCAGCCGTTCCGCCATTTCGGACATGACGTACCAGACGAAGTTCGGCACTTCCTCGACCATATATCTGAATTTCTTGCCGTCCATCAGCGCCAGTTCCGTCGGTTCCGTGACGCGGGCCGTGGCGGTGCGAGGCTGTCCGTCCACCAGTGAAAGCACCCCGATCGCCCTGCTTTCGCTCAAGGTTTCGATGACTTTGTCATGCGCGGTGAGTTCGACGCTTCCGGTCAAGATAATATACATGCAGGAGGGAGGGTCGGTCTCGCGAAAGATGATGTCGCCGGGTCCATAGCGCACAACCGTGCCGAGCGCGCGGGCAAATTCTCGAAAGTCGACCGCTTGTTGCATATTTGCGACCTCTCAAAAAACCTCAACCTTTAATGGCGCCCGGACCTGTCCCGGACAAGGTCCACCCGGCATGATTTCCGCCGGATCGATTTGGAATCCCTCGGATGAAACGTCGCCGCTTTCGTCGCTTCTGTCAACAAACCGTCATAACAAGCGGCGTCCCGCCAGGCTGGAACTTCGCTCAAGCCGGGCCGACAGGCGCCGGATCGTTCGCGACGGTTATTCCGATGAAAATCGGCCAATGGCCAGCGTCGGCAAACTTCGCTTTGAAACGCGCCTTCCTCCGTTTGCAGCAGGCGGCGGCCATGATAGGGTCGGCGCAAGGCGGTTCTCCGCCGCTTGCCGACGTCGGGGAGCCTTGACGCCTTCGCGCGAAAAATGGTTTTCAGGCGTCGCGTCGCGGCGTATGTCTTGCCGGACTCAGTCGCGCCGGCCCGTTTTCCACCGATGACCTGAGGGCGGCGAGGGCGTCCGGAGTTCGTTCCGGGCCGGTTGGCGCCGGGTTTTACGGTAGGCGGGGTGCGGCAAGACAGGCGAAGACCGGCTGAACGCCAGAGAACAATAGACCGGGAGTGAGCAAGATGAACGATTTGAACGGCTATGACATTGAGGATCTTTCACCGGGCATGTCCGCGACCTTCGGCAAGACCGTCACGGAATCCGATATTGGACTGTTCGCCGGCATTTCCGGCGACATCAACGCGCTGCACCTCAATGAGGAATATGCCGCGACCACGCCTTTCGGCGGCCGCATCGCCCATGGCATTCTGACCACCGGCCTGATTTCGGCAACCATCGCCAACAAGCTGCCCGGTCCCGGCGTGATCTATCTGGAGCAGCAACTGCGCTTCCTCGCGCCCGTGCGTCCCGGCGACACCGTCAACGCCACGGTCACCGTCAAGGAAGTCATCGCGGAGCGCGGCCACGTCGTATTGGAGACGATCTGCCGCGTCGGCGGCAAGGACGTCATTTCCGGGGAAGCCAGGGTCAAGGTCGGCTCGTCGAAAAAGCGCGAAGAAAAGAAGAAACTGGCGGCGGCCGGCGTTTAAGCCGGCGAAACGCGTTCCCGCCGCCTTGGCATGGAGTTCTAAAAAAATGAAAATTCTCGTGCCCGTGAAACGGGTGGTCGATTACAATGTCAAGATCCGGGTCAGGACGGACGGTTCGGGCGTCGAACTGGCCAATGTCAAGATGTCGATGAACCCGTTCGACGAAATCGCCGTGGAAGAGGCTCTG
>NZ_CAIUXT010000077.1 GCF_903903185.1 uncultured Rhodoblastus sp. | reverse complement strand
GGCGAAATAGACTTCCAGTTCGCGGCCGTTGACGGTGACCTTGCCGGCGCCGGGCTTGATCCAGACGCGGGCGACGGCGTTCTTGCGCTTGCCGGTGGCGTAGGCGCGGCCGTATTTGTCGAGCTTCTGCACATGGACGGGCGCCAGAACCGCCGGTTCGGCGGTCGCGCTCTTGAGGTCCTGCAGGGAAGAAATGGTCTCGGCCATGATCAATCGTTCCTGGCGTTCTTGGGGTTCAGGGCGGCGACGTCGAGAACCGTCGGGTTCTGAGCCACATGCGGATGTTCGGCGCCCTTGTAGACGCGCAGGTTGGACAATTGCTTCACGCCGAGCGGTCCGCGCGGCAGCATGCGCTGCACCGCCTTCTCGACGACGCGCTCCGGAAAGCGGCCTTCGAGGATGAACTTGGCCGTGCGCTCCTTGATGCCGCCGGGATAGCCGGTGTGGTGGTAATAGACCTTCTGCTCGCGCTTGCGGCCGGTCAGAACCACCTTGTCGGCGTTGACGACGATGATGTTGTCGCCATCGTCCATATGGGGCGTGAAGGTCGCCTTGTGCTTTCCGCGCAGCCGCAGCGCGATGATCGAGGCGAGACGGCCGACGACGAGGCCTTTCGCGTCGATCAGCACCCATTTCTTCTCGATTTCGGCGGCTTTGGCCGAATAGGTCTTGCCGTACATGGTCTCTTTTCCAAAATGGCGCCGGTAGCGCGGTCTCTCGTCTTTGCTGCGCCGCGCGCGATTAACGCAGGCGCCGGGCGGGATGGCGGCTTCTACGGGCGCGAGCCAGAATTGTCAAGGCGATGTCGCGCCGAAAGAACCGCAAAACAAGGCGTTTCGCGTTTATGGTGTCATGATACCGTTTTACCGCGCGCCGGGATGGAATAGGTCCCGACGGCATGAGCTACGGGTTGGCCGACAGCTTGGGCGAACGACTCCCGCGCGCCCGACGAAAACAGCGTCGCCTCGACCACCGCCAGCCTCTTGCCAAGCTTGAGCAGACGGCACTGGACGATGAAATCGCCCTGCGGCGGCTTGCGCAGGAAATTGATATTCAGATTGGTCGTCACCGCCAGCGCTTCGCGGCCGATATGGGCGAGGATGACGACAAAGAGCCGGACGTCGGCGAGGGTGAACATGGCCGGGCCGGATATGGCGCCGCCGGGCCGCAAGTGCCGTTCATGCGCCACCAGCCGAAGTTACGCCGTCATCGGCCCAACGCCCCCGATGACGATCGAGCGCCCGCCATGATGCAATTGCGGAAACACTTCTTCGATGAAGCCCTCGATCTCGGCGACCGTCATCACGGGTTCGGGAAGGCTGGATTTCGCCATCATGAGTGCGCACTTTCCCTGTCGCAAGAGCAGCGAAGAGTCCCTCGCGGGCCCGTCCGGTCCGCCCGCCGGTCGAAAATCATTCGGCGGCGGCTTCCGTTGGCGGGACGTGCAATCCGCGCTCGAACTGCGTCCGGTGCAGCAGGGCGTAGACGCCGTTTTTCGCCAGCAATTCGTCCTGGCGCCCGGATTCGACCACCCGGCCGGATTCGATGACGCAGATCCGTTCGGCATTGGCCACGGTCGAGAGGCGATGGGCGATGACCAGCGTGGTGCGCCCGGCGCACAGCGTCTTCAGCGCCTCCTGGACGGCGCGCTCGGATTCGGTGTCGAGCGCCGAGGTCGCCTCGTCGAGCAGGATCAGCGGCGCGTCCTTAAGGAAGGCGCGAGCGATGGAAATGCGCTGGCGCTGGCCGCCGGAAAGCTGCATCCCCTGCTCGCCGACCGGCGAATCATAGCCCTTCTCGAAACCGATGATGAAGTCATGCGCATAGGCGGCCCTCGCGGCAGCCATGATGTCCTCGTCGCTCGCGCCCGGCTTGCCGAAGGCGATATTCTCGCGGATCGAGCCTTTGAACAGGAACGTATCCTGCCCGACATAGGCGATCTGCCGGCGCAGCGAACGACGCGAAAAGGCCCCGATATCCTGCCCGTCGATAAGGATTTTGCCGCCGGTCGGCTCGTAAAAGCGCAAAATCATGCTCATCGTGGTGGTCTTGCCGCCACCGGACCGTCCGACCAGAGCCGTGGTCTGGCCCGCCTCGGCCACGAAACTCAAGCTGTCGAGCACCATTTCACCGGGCCGGTAGAAGAAATCGACCTCGGCGAATTCCACCCGGCCCCGGGTGATGTGCAGTTCCGGCTCGTCGCCGAGCTCCAACTCGGGCGTCGGCTGGTCGAGAAAATCATAGAGCATGGAGACGCCCAGCAGCGACGAGGTCAGGTCGACATGCAGGCGGGCGACGCGCTTGGCGGGCTCGGTCGCCAGCAAGAGAGCGGTGATGAAGGCGAAGAAATTGCCGGGCTGCTGGCCGCCGTTGATGACGCGATAGCCGCCATAGACCACGACCAAAGCGATGGCGAAACCGGCCAGCGTCTCCATCAGCGGGCTCGATCGCGACTGGATGCGCGAGAGTTTGTTGGCGGCGCTCTCAAAGCTCTCGATGGCCTTGACCTGCCGGGCGCGCATGAAAGGCTCCAGCGTGAAGGCCTTGACCACGCGAATGCCCTGCGCAGATTCCTGCAAGGATTCGAGAATGGCGGCAAAGCCGTAAAACTCGGTCATCATCACTTTTTTCGAGCGATTGCCGAGCTTGCGAACGCCGACAATGGCTACGGGCATGATCAGCATGGCGAGCGAGGCCAGAAACGGGTCCTGCATGAACATGGCGAAGCCGAGGCCGACCGTCGTGAGTATGTCGCGTCCGAGCGCGGTGACGAGCATGTTGAGCGCGCCGCTCGCCGCCTGGGCGATAAAGGCCTGACGGGCGATGAATTCGGTGGAATGGCGGGCGTTGTAAAAACTGATGTCCATCGACAGCATCTTGTCGAAGATGCGGGTCTGGATGTCGGCGATGATGTTGTTGGCGATGCGAGACAGCACGACCTGTTGACCATAGGTGGCGAGGCCCTTGGCGACATAGATGGCCATGATCGCGCCGCCGATCGCCCACATCGCCGCTATGCTGCGATCGACAAAGATGCGGTCGATGATATATTTCATCACCCAGGCGGAGGCCGTGGTCGTCCCCGCGATCACCGCCATGAAGGCGAAGGCGATCATATAGCCCTTGGCGTGTTTGCGGCCCTGGTCGCGCAACAACCGCTCGATCAAATGCAATTGGCCGGCGGAGAACAGTTTTGTGCGCAGTCTTTTGGCCAAGGCAGAAAACAAGGGCAAGTCTTTCAGCGATCGACGCATTTGCGGGATGATGGCGCCCGATGCGACCGCATGGAACGCGTCGCAACCGAACCGTCCGCAAGGCCCTGGCTCAGACACACGTCCGCCACTGCGGCGCTGCATCGGTCGTCCGCCCTTCTTCTGTGGAAGAGAACGCCCGTTCTGTCAATCCGCCGGGGCGGCCACGCGGTCAATGCCCGTGCCACAGCGCGATCTGCAAAAGCGAAATGCCGAGTTCCGCCAGAATCAGCAGCACGATCGTCATTTCCATTCGCGTCGAGCGGTCGGCGTCGATGATATCGGTAAGCGCCCGCACCGTTTCGACGATGACGTCGAGCTTGCGCTGCAGGGTCTGGGCGCGCTCCTTGAGCTCATATTCGTCTTCGAGGCGGGCGTAAAGGCGCTCCAGATCGGGACGGTCCCAGAGCACGTCAGGCTTGTCGTCGACGGCGACGCGGCCCGAGACTCGATGCTGCACGCGCAGCGCATAGCCGATCAGCCGCAGCATTTCGCGCCGGTCGCGCATCGGCCGGCCCTCCTCGGCAAGCGTATTGGCCAAAGGCTCGACCTTGTCGAACACGCCATTGACCTCGCGTTCGTCGCGCCCGAGCGCCACGCTTTTCGCCAGAGCGTCGGAAAACACCAGAAAATGCGCGTCGGAAAGTTCCTTGATCGCGATCAGCCCGCCGGGGGTGACGCGGTCCTCGCCGTCGCCGCCGACGACGAGAATGGCGATCTCATCTTCCTTGCGCAGGCGCGCGCCGACGATGCGGTCGCTGAGTTTGGCGAGGACGTCCTCCTCCTCGAGCGGCGACAGGCCGACCATGACGGCGACGCCATAGCGGTAGAGCGCCACGCGCCCGCCCTGCCCGACATGAAAGGCCAGCGGCGCTGCCGATATCGCGTCCGCCCGCTCCAGCCCTGCGATATCGATCCGGTCGCCAAGCAGCAAAGCGCGCGCGGTGACCCGCAAAGCCGAGGACGGAGTAGGCGCTTCGTTCATTTCGGCTTTCTAGTGCGTTTTCAAGCGAAACGGAACCCGGTTCGCATGAAGAAAACGCGCAAAAACAGGAAACTGGAGCCCCGATCGGATTCCATCGGATCGCAAAAGACTCTAGCCCAAAAGTGCGACAGGAGCACTGCTTCTCGGGCGCTATGGAGCGGAGGCATTCGGTTTATGGTCGAATGGCGCGCTCATCGCCAATTCAAACATGGCGCGCGAACCAAGGCGCAATTCGTTTCCCGTCCCCACGATCCCGGTTCATGACCGGCGAACATGTGAGATGGAATTTTTTTACAACAGTACCTTATTGCCATAAATTTATGCGTCCGCGTAACGCGATTTCGTAACGAAATATCTTCAACCCCGCAGAATGCAAGCCCTATTTCGGCCTCTGCGGCCAAGATACATGTTGATCGAATTTCGCTCTGACATTAGCCTGCGCCGGTCGCCTTGGAGCCTCGGCGTTCGGAGTGGACAGCGAATGCAATATGAATTATGCAATTATATCAGTGCGCAACAGGCTTAAAGTGAGTAGAGTTTACTTGGTTGCTCGGAGGTTAAATCGTCGTTTTTGTTTCAGACCAAACCCCGCCTGACGATGATCAGGCAAGGCGGGGAACAAAACCGGCGTTCGCTCCCTCCGATTGATCTTTACTCGCGCCAGTTAGTCTCCAGAGCCGTGGCGAACCCTCCATGGCTTTCTGAAATTTGAGGGAAGTGATTATGAGTCAGAATCCGCGCGGGCTCGATACAGCGCATTCGGGCTGGGCCTCAGGCCTCGATCAAGCGACCTATCCGACCAAGCAGCCTGAAACTTTCCTCGATCGCTACGCCGGAGGGTTCGTGGCGCTGAGCGCCGCGCTGCTTTGCGTTCCGTTCATGCGCGCCTTCCTGGGCCAAACGGACGAGGGCATCTGGCTGCATGCGGCCATGCGCATGAACAGCGGCCAGGTCTTGTACCGCGACTTTTTCGAATTCCATCCGCCCCTCGGATTTCTGATCGTGTCCGGCTGGACCGCCGTGTTCGGCCCATCGCTGCTTGCCGCGCGCATCCTGCATATGCTGGTCATCGCCGCGACGGCGTGGCTCGCTTACGCCTGCTGCCGGATCCTGTCCGGTCGGCCTGTATTGTCGGCGTGTCTGGCGCTCACCTGGGTTGCGTCCTCCCAAGGGATATGGACCTTGGTGAACCATCATTGGTTCACCAGTTTTTTTTCCCTGCTGTCGCTTTGGGCGATCATGACGGCCGAGGCGAAGCCGGCGCGGCTGGCCTTGGCGGGGCTGGCGGCCAGCGCGGCGATGCTGGTGACGACGCACAGGGGCGCGCTTGTCGTCGTGGCGGGTTTCGTGTCGCTGCTTCCGGGCAGGTCGGTCAAGGCGTTGGCGCTCTATGCGGCGGGCGGCGCGTCTCTCCTTTTCGCCGTTCTCGGCTTCCTCTGGCTGCAGGGAAGCCTGCGGCCGGCGTTCGATGAAGTCATTGTCTGGGCGTCGCAAAGTTATTCGCAAATTCAGAATTTGCCTTACGGCGCGTTCCCGGACCGTCAAACCTGGTTTCCGATCGTCGCGTTTCCCCTGATCGCCTTGCTGATGGGCGTCGCCCTCTACCGCGAGGGATTCGCCTTGTTGCGCCGGCCCCATTGGGGCGCCGCCGTGCTGTTCGCCCTCGCCGGATTTCTCGGATGTTTCCCGCGGCCCATGTCCTTCAAGATCGCCTGGTGCGTCGTGCTCGCCCTGCCCTTGCTCAGCGGACTCGTGGCCGTTCTGCTGAAGGACGGGCTCTGGAGCCGGCTGGCGGTTGGCGCCCTCGCCCTCGCCGCGGTCGCGTGGCCGCTCAAGCAACTGGTCAATATCGCCGGCCAGGCGGCCCGCGCTCAGACCGTCGAAACGCACGCGGGGCGCGTAGCGATGCTCCAGCAAAACGGATTGCCGGAGCTCATCCGGCGGCTGGAAGCGCTCCCGCCCCATGACAGTGTATTCGTCTATCCCTACGATCCGCTGCTTCCGGTCTGGACCGGACGCTCTCACCCTGCGAGCTACGATATCCTCATTCCGCAATATTCCACGCCATCGCAATATGATCAGACCTGCCGGGAAGTCATGTCGAGGGCGCAATGGGTGGTGTTCAACCCCAGCATCAACTCCCGGGAATTTTATCACATGATTTATCCGGCGATGACCGATTCATCGCCCCCGGAAAAGGCCGCGTTCGAGGCCGCCCTTTACAAGGGCTTCGACCTCGAGGGGAATTATGGCGTTTTCCAGTTGCTCCGCCGCGGCAAGGCCGACGTCAGCCTGTGCGAACCGTCCAGGCCGGCGCGATAAGGCGGTCGCCGACCGCGATGTCTTAAATCTGTCGATGGCCGGCGTTGAACGCGGTTCGGCTTGGCCATTCCGGCGATTCATCGCCATCGGGGCTGGCGCAAGGAGTCATCGTCATTCCGAAGTCCGGCGGAACGCCAGAACCGCGGCGGGTGAAAATGAATTTTACGGGGTGAAAACGCCTTTGGGCCCGAAAAATTTGTTCTTGTTTTGTTTCACGTGAAACGAGACCTGTGCGGGGCGGCGCCGGCAAGGGCGCGTCGCGCGTCGCCACTTTTGTTGTAACTTATTGTTTTGGCATTATTAACCGTCGTTGCAAGGGCCGGCGAAGCGAGCGTTCTCCCCCCTGTCAGGTTCGATGCGGAAACCCGATCGAGGCCGGCAGATCTAATGCTACTTTAAGTTGAAACATATGAAAATTGATGATTTTTGAACGAAAATGACCTGTTTTTTTTGAAAATCGCGCGTTTTGTCACGGTTTTGCACGCCATTCTGCAATCTGGGATTGTAATTACCAAAAAAATCGGCGCCCTCAGCCAAAAACTGGCCGAAGCCGATCGCTGCAATTGGCCGCCGCCGCCCTTCCCCCTCAATCAGCGCGGACAATGCCTGGCCTTTTCGACGGATTGGATGGTGGCGACGTTGGCACGTTCAAACTTGTTGAGCCGAACCTCGTTCACGTTCTCGAACCGGCAGTCGGCATTGCCGAAGGTTTGAATGGCGCGCGGCGTCGCGAAACAATAACCGCGCTGCTTGAAGATGGCGCCGCGCATCATGTAGAGAAAGTCGCAATTTGGCCCGTCCATGAGGTCGCTGGCCCGAAAAAAATTGCGATCCGAACACCCGAAGACGTCATAGCAATCGGCGTGAACGCCGGTCGAAAGCGCCAGGAAAATCAATGCGAAAAGCGAAATGCTCGGAAAAGTTTTTGTCACAAAGGACCCCTTGCTTTCGCCCTGTCGAGCCGCGCATCGTTGCAAAATCATTATTGAGTCTCCCGCTGCTTCGCATCCTTTTTCTGGATGATGGGGCGCAATTCGTTTCCTTTCCCGAATTCCGGGACGGAAGTGGGGTTACGGTGACACTTTACCAAATCCCCAATTGCGGCGAGTCGCCTCTAACACCCCCCGGAACTAGGGGACAGGAAACGAATTGCGCCCCGGTCTCCCGTTGCCGCATCTAAACGGCCGTGATCGCGCAATTCGATCCAGTCCCCGAGTTCCTACCGCTCTGG
>NZ_CAIUXT010000076.1 GCF_903903185.1 uncultured Rhodoblastus sp. | reverse complement strand
CGGCGACGCCGTTTGGACCGCGGATTCATGCGCTGGCGATTTACTTGAAGGGCTTTCAAGCGCTTTCCTATGAGCGCCTGCGCTTCCTGTTCCGCGACGCTTTCGGCCTGATCATCAGCGAGGGCGCGCTGATGAACATGTTCATCCGCTCCCATGCGGGGTTCAAGCTCGCGGCCGACAAGGCGAAGGCCGTTCTTCGCGGCGCCAAGGTCGTCGCCAGCGACGAAACCGGCGTGCGAATCGAAGGGACAAACTCCTATCATTGGGTGTTTCGCTGCAAGGACGCCGTGGCGCCTCAGCCCGACTATTCGCGCGCCGCCCGCGTCGCGGAGGAGACCATGAACGGCCATAGGCCGAAGGTCTGGATCTCGGATCGTTACTCCGCGCAACAAAATCATGGCGCCGCGCAACAAACCTGTCTGGCGCATCTGGCGCGCGACACGGCCTTTGCGCTGGAACATGGCTCGGACGATCTGCCGCTGCGTTTCAAGCTATGGTTCGGCAAGGCCTTCGATCTGGCCAAAGAGATCGCCAGTTTCAAAGCCGCGACGATCGCCAGCAAAAAGCGTGCGCTGGAAAATCAGCTTGCCGACATTCTCGCCGCCGCCACGGAATGCGACCTGGCGCGCCAGTTGCAAGCCAAAATCGCCCGCGCGCGAGACCAGCTTCTGACCTTCTGCGACTATCCCGGCGAGGTCGAGGCCACCAACAACGGTTCGGAGCGAGCGCTGCGGCCCTGTGTGATCCAGCGCAAAGTCACGAATGGCTATCGCGCCATGTGGGCCGCACAGGCCGAGGCGGACGTGCGCACGGCCGTCGACACCGCAAGACTCAAGGGCGCAAACCCGTTCCAGACGATCCTCGGCACACTGGCCTGACGCCCAAAAATCCGCGCCTAAAAATGGGGGTGGGTAATTACCGATCGGCTTGCCAGGATCGTCGGATCGTCTTTGTGCATTTTGATGAGGTCGATCAGGTTCTCGATGCCGAAGTCGGTGAAGGCCATCTCGCCATCTTCGGACGTGTCATAGACCCAGATCACGCCGTCCTCGACTTCCATGCCGATGGCGATTTCGAACAGCCAATCCTCATCTTCGCCAAGCTCCTTGGCGACGCGGCTGATCGTCTTGACGTGATGAACTTTGTTGATGTGCATGGTCAGGCGGCCTTGGCGGATTCGGCCGGCGCCTGCGGCTTCCAGTTCCACGGCGTCAGTTCATCGAGCCGATGCGCGGGGTGGCCGGCGATGCGGGAGAGGACGTCAGCCAGCCAAGCCTGAGGATCGACGCCATTCATTTTGCAGGTGATAATGAGGCTGTACATTGCAGCGGCGCGCTCGCCCCCGCGATCAGAACCACAGAACAGCCATGATTTTCTTCCGAGGGCGATGCCGCGCAGGCCGCGCTCGGCGGCGTTGTTCGAGAGACAAACGCGCCCATCCTCAAGAAATAGCGTGAAGGCGGCCCAACGCTTGAGAATGTAATTGATCGCCTTGCCGCGCGCCGGCGCGAGCGACGCGCAGGTCATCACGCCGAGCACCCCGAAAGTTAGAGAGCTGACGCGCTTGGCGTGCAGGTCCGATCCAAACAGGGAAACGAGATGGTTCTCAATGAATTCAAGCCGTTGAGCCGTCGCCCGCATTGTCCCGCCATCCGCAAAATCGATTCGTTAACAAACCATTTCGCTAGACGCTGCGGCAAAATTGAGTCGCTCACAAAATGAGGGGATTCATGAGCAGCAGGATAGAACGCCTCAAAGTCTGCAGAGCATCACCTCGATTTCGAGTCGGCACCGCAAGTTGGGTATTTGCTTGACGAGTTCCGACGTCTCGTGCCAAGCCCTTTCAGGCATCTGCGAATGGCTGCGCAATCCCAGCAGCGTCCCAGAGCCATGCTGCACCCCCGGAGCCCACATCGTCCGCTCGCCAAACTTCCCTCGCGATTAGATGAAACTTCAGTAGCAGGTTAATATGAACGCTTACATGCCCAGTTTGATCAACATTTGGAAGAGGAGAAAGAAGACATATTCGTGCAGACTTTGTGGATCTTCCATAAAATATTTATATACATTGGATGTTCTTGCCAAGCATAAGGTGCGCTATTTTGAGTGCAATGGTTGCGGAAGCCTCCAGACTGAGCTGCCATATTGGCTCGACGAAGCTTACAAAATACCCGGCGTCCACATTGATGTAGGTCAAGCCGCGCGGGTGATTCAAACCTGGATTAGGCTTATATTTATTTTGGAAAATATTGGTTTTGATAAAAGTGCTGAATGTATCGATTATGGCGGTTCATCTGGATTATTAACGAGATTAATGCGCGACAGCGGATTTAATTATTTCGCTTTCGATTTATATGACAACGCCAAATACTCAAACTATTTCAGCTTCAGCTCTTTATCTGGCAGGCAGCCTGCGCTAGTTTCTGCGTTTGAAGTTTTCGAGCATTTGCCCAATCCAAGGGTCGCTATCGAAGAGATATTCGCGACAAGAGCCGATTTGATTGTCTTTTCGACACAATTTTACGATGGTCAGGGACCAGACTGGGATTATCTTGTCCCATTTTGCGGACAGCACGTCTTCTTTTATCGCGAAGCCGGGCTCGCTGACTTTGCTGAGCAGAGAGGGTATGCACTCCGTCGAACCGCCGATTTTTTAGTTCTTGTCCGCAATGGAAGTCCCTACACGTTACATGTTGTAGCAGCAAAAGCTGCTACCGTTCCTACCGGCTTTTTCGGAGATCTTGTTACGCGGATCGGATGGGGAACGAACGATACACTTCGCGATCATGTCTACGCAATGGAACGTTTTCAGAAAGAACTCGTTGAAAAGTAAGCGACATCTCCACGGGAGTGATTAAGGCTTGTGAACGAAAACAACGTGACTTTTAGACAATTGAACCGGAGCAGCAGCACCTTTTTGCCCCGCTCAGGGAAGTGATACAAACCCCACGCTTCTTGCCAGCGGCGCAGCCAAAGCTGACGGAAAAGCATCAGGGGCCTAAACCGCGTAGAGGACGCTCTCGCAGAAGAACGAGCCAGGCCAGGAATCCTCATCGGATACCCAAGTGTGGTTTCTGAGGTAGAAATGGTAGTCGGAGCGCATGTCCGACAGCATGGCGGGAATTTCGAACATATCGTCGATCTCGTGATATACCGAGATTAGAGCAGTCTCCGATCAATCTGTATCATATCCGCAGGCGGCGAAGTAATATCAAACCTCGCTGATGGAGACTCACGAGGGGGATTCCCGAATCGGTGAAAATTTGATTCGACTTGGCGAACGAGAGGACGTTCGTCATGTCAGCGGCAATCAGGCTTCGGGAAGATTTTGACGCGGTTGCACTTCGGGCGATTGCGAGACGCGTAAAAGATGGGCCGCAAGCGCGGCGGCTTCTGGCTCTGGCGGCGATCTACGACGGCGGCGCGCGAAGCGAAGCGGCCAAGATCGGCGGGGTCGGGCTCCAGGTTGTCCGAGACTGGGTGCTGCGGTTCAACGCCCATGGCCCAGATGGCCTGATTGATCGTAAGGCGCCCGGCCAGCCGTCGCTCCTCAAAGACGAACACCGCGCCGCCCTCGCTCGCATGATCGAAGATGGCCCGATGCCTTGCATCCATGGTGTCGTGCGGTGGCGGATCGTCGATCTTTGCCAGTGGGTGTTCGAAGAGTTTCGGATCTCCGTCGCCGAACAGACGATGAGCCGGGAGCTGCGCAAAATGGGCTATCGCAAGCTCTCCGCCAGGCCGCGCCATCACGCGCAAGCCGAGGGCGCGATCGAGGATTTTAAAAAAGCCTGCCAACCCGTCTGGAAGAGATCGCGTGCGAAAAGGGCGTCGCCGTCGACAAAATAGAAATCTGGTTCGCCGACGAAGCCCGTGTCGGACAGAAAAACAAGATCACGCGTCGATGGGCCAAACGCGGATCGAGACCGAGCGCGCCGCATTGCCGCGCGACAATCAGGATGAGAACGGTGCGTCAATCAAGGTGAGAATCGCCGTTGGGCTGTGACGGAGGGAGGGCGTAGCCCGACCGAAGGCACAGCCCAACGGCGAGGCGTTTTTTCGGAAGCCTTCTGGCGATCGCGGCCGGTCGGGTAACGAGGGATTTTTCCGCACTGGAGGAATCGCCTTGTGCCCGGCCGCCATGTAACCGACCACCAGATGAGGCTTTTCATGAAGTTCCGTCAGACCGAGACGGTCGCCGTCGCGGCGGCCAAGGCATCGTTCAGCGCCGCGACAGCTTATCGCATCGAACAGGATCCACGCCTGCCATCGGCGAAGACCGAAACGCGCGAGCGGCGTCGCCCCGATCCGCTCGGCGCCATTTTCGAGCAGGAGGTCGCGCCGATGCTGGCGGCGGCGCCGGGCCTGCGGCCAATCGCGATCTTCGAGGAGATGATCCGTCGTCATCCCGAACTCGGGCATGGAATCCGCCGCACGCTGGAGCGGCGCATTCGCGTCTGGCGCGCCCTGCATGGCGCCGAACGCGAGGTGATCTTCCGCCAGACGCATGAGCCTGGGCGTATGGGCCTGTCCGACTTTACCGATATGGGCGAGCTCGCCGTCACCATAGGCGGCGTGGTCCTCGATCACCGGCTCTATCACTTCCGCCTCGTCTATTCCGGCTTCGAGCACGCCCATGTCGTGCTCGGTGGCGAAAGCTTCGTCGCTTTGGCGGAAGGACTGCAAAACGCCCTGTGGGCGCTCGGCGGGGCGCCGTTCGAACACCGCAGCGACAGCCTCTCCGCCGCGTTCCGCAATCTCGCCCCGGAAGTGCGCGAGGATCTGACCCGACGCTACGACGGCCTGTGCGCCCATTACGGCATGACGCCGACGCGCAACAACAAGGGCGTCGCCCACGAGAACGGCTCCGTCGAAAGCTCGCATGGCCATCTCAAGGCCGCCATCAAGGACGCGCTGCTGATGCGCATAAGCGCTGACTTCGAGGATTTGCCCGCCTACCGCCGGTTCGTCGACGAGATCGTCAGCCGCCACAACGCCCGCAATCGTCCGCGCATCGACGCGGAACGCGCCCAGTTGAAAACCCTGCCGGACCGGCGCACCAGCGATTACGAGGACGTCGGCGTTCGCGTCACCTCGTCGGGCGGCTTCACCTTGCGCAAGGTGTTCTACACGGTCCCATCGCGGCTGATCGGCCACCAGCTGCGGGTACGGCTTTATGACGACCGCCTCGACGTGTTCATCGGCGGCACCTCGCTCATGACCCTGTCGCGCGGTCGCGCTCATCCTTCCGGCAAGCACGCCCATGTCGTCAATTACCGCCATGTCATCCACGCTTTGCGCAAAAAGCCGATGGCGCTATTGAACCTGGTTTACCGCGACCAGCTGTTTCCGCGCGAGGCGTTCCGGCGCACGTTTGACGCGTTGCTGGAGCGTCTGCCAGACCGGCAAGCCTGCCGTATCATGGTCGATCTTCTCGCCCTCGCCCATGATCGCGGTTGCGAAGCTGAGCTGGCCGATGCGCTCGCCGCGGGGTTGGACGCGAAGGAACTGCCCGACATGGCGGCGCTGCGCGCCAGATTCACGCCCGACCCCGCGAGAGTTCCGACGGTGGTCGTCACCTTGGCGCCGCTTCAATCCTACGAGGCGCTTCTCGACGACAGCCTGATGGGAGACGCCGCATGAGCGCGCCCCAAACGCCCATCGACGCCGCCAGGCTCAGCCTGCTTCTCAACGAACTGCGCCTGCCGGCGATCAAGGTGCTGTGGCCGCAATTTGCCGAGACCGCCGACAAGGAAGGCTGGCCTGCCGCCCGCTTCCTAGCGGCCATCGCCGAGCATGAACTTGCCGAGCGCGACCGCCGCCGGATCGAACGCCATCTCGCTGAAGGCAAGCTTTTGCCCGGAAAGACGTTGGAGACCTTCGCCTTTGAAGCCGTGCCGATGATCTCGAAAGCGCAGGTCATGGCGATTGTCGCTGGCGACGCCTGGCTCAGCAAAGGCGCCAACATCCTGTTGTTCGGGCCGCCCGGCGGAGGCAAGAGTCATCTCGCATCCGCCATCGGCCTCGCCTTGATTGAAAACGGCTATCGGGTTCTGTTCACTCGAACCACCGATCTGGTGCAGAAGCTGCAAATCGCCCGGCGCGATCTTGGGCTGGAAGCCTTGATCAATCGCCTCGACCGTTTCGACCTGCTCATCCTCGATGATCTGGCCTACGTCACCAAAGACCAAGCCGAAACAAGCGTGCTGTTCGAACTGATCAGCGCCCGCTACGAACGGCGATCCATGCTGATCACCGCCAACCAGCCGTTCGGCGAATGGAACAAGGTCTTTCCCGATCCCGCCATGACGCTCGCCGCCGTCGACCGTCTCGTCCACCACGCCACGATCTTCGAACTG
>NZ_CAIUXT010000075.1 GCF_903903185.1 uncultured Rhodoblastus sp. | reverse complement strand
TTTCGCCGGCCTGGTGGCTCTTGCGAAGTGGCCAGACCCGATCCCATCCCGAACTCGGCCGTCAAACGCTTCAGCGCCAATGGTACTATGTCTCAAGACCTGGGAGAGTAGGTCGCCGCCAGGCCTGCCAAAGACAAGCATTCCTCATCACAAAACATACCAACGGTCACGGCGATGCTCGATCCAATGTCGCCGTGACCATGCGCGTTCCAAAACCACAAAAAAACAAACAAAAAAACACACAGAACGCAAAACACCCTGACGCGGGGTGGAGCAGCCCGGTAGCTCGTCAGGCTCATAACCTGAAGGTCACAGGTTCAAATCCTGTCCCCGCAACCATCTCAACTTGCGATGCCAAGTCGCAACCAGAAGCCGCCCCTCCAGGGCGGCTTTTGGCGTTTCCGCCCCCAAATCCATTGCGCGCCGGTTTCGACGCAGAGGCGATCGTCAGAATGCCCGCGAGATCGCCGCGAACCTCGACCTTGAGGGCGCCGTCGCCGTCCGGGGTCAGTATGATCGCGTCAATCAGCGAGCGAATGATCTCCAACGCCTCCAGACGATGCGTCTCGTCCTCGTCGGCGAGAGCGTTATGGAGTTGTTCGATCTCCCGGCGATAAAAGGTCGCCATTTCGGGGTGAAGAAGCGGCGCCGCCTCGCCCGCTTCGGCCACTTTCTGCTCGAGCTGCTTCTTGCGCTGCTCGAGTTCGACCATCTTGGCGTTGATGCGCTCGGCTGCGCCGCCCTTGAGAATAATGTTGAGGAGGGTGTCCAGTTCCCGATCGATTCGCTTGATCTCCGTCTTCGCGGCGTCGACGCCGGAACGGGCCTCGGTGCGGACAAGGTTCAGTTCACGGGTGAATTCCTCGCAAAAGACCTTGAACAGGGTGGGGTCCATCAAATTCTCTCGAAGGGCCCCGACGATCCGGCTCTCGAGCGCTTCGCTCCGGATATTGACGCGATTGTCACAAGTCCCCTTGTTGCGCGCCGTGGCGCAGCCAACCAGGGTCGCCGAAATCATCGTGTAGCCGCCGCGGCAGCAGCCGCATTTGGCGAGTCCCGAGAACAGGTATTTCGGGCGGCGGCGGTCACGAAAGTTGTTTTCTTCGTCGGAGTCGCGGACTTTTGTTGCGGCCGCCTGCCGCGCCTTGACCGCGTGCCAGAGTTCGTCGTCGACGATCCGCCATTCCGGCACCTTCGTCACAATCCATTCCGAACTGGGATTCAGGCGCGCCTGCCGCTTACCAGTGTCTGGATTGCTGACAAAGTGCTGACGATTCCAAACGAGACGTCCAATGTACATCTCGTTGTTCAGAATGCCGTTGCCACGCTTTGCACTGCCGTTGATGGTCGAAAAGCTCCACTCGCCGCCTCTGGGCGCTGCAATCCCTTCACGGTTGAGTTCGACTGCGATGCGTTTGCCCGACTTGCCGGCCCGATGGTCCCGAAAAATGCGTAGAATGATCGCGGCTTCCACTGGATTGATCGTTCTCGCGCCGCGTTCGACCTTTCCATCTGAGCCGATGCAGGGCGCCAGACTGTAACCGTAAGCGTTACCGCCACCTGATTTTCCGAGATCGACTCTGCCGCGGAGGCCACGGAAGGTTTTCTCCGCGAGGTCTTTCAAGAAGATCTCGTTCATCGCGCCCTTGAGGCCGACGTGGAGAGGGGTGATTTCTCCCTCGGCAAGCGTGAAGATTTTCACGCCGGCATAGGTTAGCCGTTTGAACAGTCCCGCAATGTCCTCCATATCGCGTGATAGGCGATCCAGGGACTCGGCGAGAACTATCTGATACCTCCCTTTGAGCGCACCGGCTATCAGCGCCTGGATGCCCGGACGGAGGAAGAAGGTCTTGCCGGAGATCGCAGGGTCGCTATGTTCCCCGGTGACCTGCCAATTTTCTCGTTTGGCTTTCGCATGGCAATCCCGAAATTGATCGGGGATTGACGCATCTTTCTGGTTCGTCGACGAAAATCGCGCGTAAATGCCAACGTTCACGGGATGTGCCTAGCCTTCGGTCGTTGTCTCACTGGCGGTCAGGGATTCAAGATACCACTTCCTGGCCGCGTTGCGCGCCAAGAGTTGAGCAAGCGGAATCAACCTCTCCGAGACAGCGCCATCGGGTTTCGCCATAAGGTTGGAATCCGGGCTTTCCAACCCGACGGTTGCCTTTGCCGACGCCGTCGGCGGCTCCGAAAGTGACCTTCGAACGCTTTTCTGGCGGTAATTGGGTGACGAATGGTTTTTCACGCGCGGCCGCCCGATACGCCGAGCCAGAGGCCAGGCGGCGAACGGGCTATGCGCCGTTCAACGAGCAGGCGGGCGCGCCTTGCCGCCTTCACGCACCATGCGGAAGGTCAGCTCCCCAGCCTGGCGCCGCGGATACAGGAATATGCCGCGTTACGCCAATTTTTTCCCCTCTGAATCCCGCTTGCCGTGGTGTTTGCCGCGAACAAACGAGTATCAGTGTGGCCGCCGCAAGCTGCGTTAAGATCCATGTCGCCGGGGTTGCCTCACCGCAACAGAAATCCGCAAACCTGCTTTCGTATGAACAATATCGATGTGATACGATAAAAAGTCAACAGGTATTCTCAAAAAGGGTCGCTTTATTGAGATGGCGACAATCGTTGGCTCCATTTCTGGAAATTGCTGTTCAGATTATATCTGTTTCTGGCCCCCTCTGCCGCGCCGTTTCCGGTTCGGCGAGGAGCCGGTGGCATCAACCGTCAGCCACACCACAGATTGGGGTGCGATCTTGAAGGATGCAAAAAAGCGGGGCAACCGATAGCGCCCCGCAAATATTCCTGACAAAGTATCGATGGACCCGCTTCTTCCATGTGTAAATCTGGTTCGGATGCACACCGTGCGGCCAGTTTCGGAACCGTCGAGTCCTCGCGCAGCGCCTCCAGCGCTATCTTCGCCTTGAACGCCGCATCAAACTTCTTGCGTAACTTGGTCATCCCTTGCTCCATCGGTGGTTACAGAGCAGGAAGCCATACACATTAACCAATGGTCCCAGATCCGGGGTCCGCTTCAAACGTCCAAGTCTAATTTAAGAGAACGCGCTTTTCGTTGTGCTTTTGTAAGCGGCTTGAACGCACCGTGGTCGAGCATCAGCTGGCGCCGGCTGCTTTCAAATTCTTCGCAAATCATCGGGTAGTCCCCGGACAGGCCGAATTTCTTACGGTATTCGATATCGGTCTGCTTATGAACCGCCAGTAAATGCCGCTTGAGAGTCGCAAAGCTTTTTCCGCATTCAAGACAGATAATCTTGTCACTCCAGACGGATGCCTTGATGGGAAGAAAAGGCTCCACATTCGGTGCATCGACGACGAAATCGTCGCGAAATGCATTTATTCCCGC
>NZ_CAIUXT010000074.1 GCF_903903185.1 uncultured Rhodoblastus sp. | reverse complement strand
GGCTCGGCGCGGACGGACGTCTGGTGATCCGGCCATCGGGCACAGAACCGGTGATCCGCGTGATGGCGGAAGGCGACGACCGCAAACTGGTCGAACAGGTCGTGGACGACGTCTGCGAGGCGGTGACCAAGGCGGCGGCTTGAGGTTTTTCGCTCCGCTCCTCAGCATGAGGGGATCAATCAAATCAGTAGAGTAGCCCTCATCCTGAGGAGCGCCGTCAGGCGCGTCTCGAAGGACGAGGGCGGTCCAGGGAGTTTTCAGCAGCGGCTAGCCGGCGCGCAAAGCCTCGACCAGTCGCGCGAAATCCGCCGACGGCTCGCTCTCGAACAGCAATTCCTCGCCCGTCGCCGGATGGTCGAAGCCGAGCGCGCGGGCGTGCAGGGCCTGCCGGTTCAGCGCCTTCAATGCGTCTTGCGCGGCTTGCGGCAATTGCCCGGTCTTGGTCTTGAAACCGCCGCCATAGACCCGGTCGCCGAGCAGCGGATGGCCCTTGTGGGCGAAATGCACGCGAATCTGATGGGTGCGCCCGGTCTCCAGCTGGCAGGCGATCAGGCTGGCGACGGGTTTTTTGTCGCGGTCGGCGCCGAAGCTTTCCAGCAGGCGCCAGTGGGTGATCGCCTCGCGCCCCCGCTCCTGAGGCACCACCGCCATTTTTTCGCGCTGGATGTTGTGGCGGCCCAGCGGCGCGTCGATGGTCCCGGCCGCGCGGTCCGGCGCGCCCCAGACCAGCGCCAGATATTCGCGGGTCAGCGACAATTTGCGGCCATGATCGGCGAAGAGTTTCGACAGCCCCTGATGGGCGGCGTCGGTCTTGGCGACGACCAGCAGGCCGGACGTATCCTTGTCGAGCCGATGGACGATGCCCGGCCTTTTGACGCCGCCAATTCCCGAAAGACTGTCGCCGCAGTGGGCGATCAGGGCGTTGACGAGGGTTCCGGTCTCGTGGCCGGCGCCCGGATGGACGACGAGGCCCGCCGGCTTGTCGAGAACGACCAGAAAATCGTCCTCGAACACGATATTCAGCGGGATCGTCTCGCCTTTCGGCTGGGCGGGCGCAGCGTCGGGCACATCGACGACAATGCGCTGGCCGGCGCGTAATCTGGTCTTCGTCTGCGCGGCGGGCGCGCCGTCAAGCAGCACCTGCCCGGCCTCGATCAGCGCCTGTATGCGGGTGCGCGAGAGATTTTCGGCGGCGATTTCCGGCTGGGCGGTCAGAAACTGGTCGAGCCTCTGGCCGACGCCGGCCTCCTCGACCTGAATTTCGATTCTTGTCGTCATGCGGCGTGATAGCACGGCGCGGCAAAAATAGGTAAACCCTGTGGATGGATAAAAACCAGACTGAACAAAAGCATAGGACCGCCGCGGTAATCGGCGCCGGTCCCGCCGGTCTGATGGCCGCCGAGGTTTTGGCCGAAGCCGGCCTCAGCGTGACGATTTACGAGCGCATGGCCAGCCCCGCGCGCAAATTGCTGATGGCCGGACGCGGCGGCCTCAATCTCACCCATGGCGAAAATTTCGAGGCCTTTTGCGCGCGTTACGGCGCGGCGAGGGCGCGGCTGCGGCCTTTGCTCGAGGTTTTTGGGCCGGAGCAGCTGCGGCAATGGTGCGCGGGGCTGGGGCAGGAGGTCTTCGTCGGCTCCAGCGGCCGGGTTTTTCCGCGTGCGCTGAAAGCGTCGCCTTTGCTGCGCGCCTGGCTGCGGCGGCTGGGGTCGTTGGGCGTTCAAATCCGGCTGCGCCATGAATTTCAGGGCTTTGCGGGCGATGCGGTTTTGTTCGCGACGCCGGAGGGGCCAGTTGAGGTCAGGGCCGATGCGACGGTGCTGGCGCTCGGCGGCGCCTCCTGGCCGCGCCTCGGCGCCGATGGCGGCTGGGTCGCGCCGCTCGCTCGGGTCGGGCTGGAGTCCAGCCCGCAGCGCCCAGCTAATTGCGGGGTTCTGGTCGATTGGTCGGGGTTTTTCGTCGAAAAATTCCAAGGCGCGCCGCTCAAAAATATCGCTTTGCATTTTGGCGCGCTGTCGGCCAAGGGCGAGGCGGTGGCGACAAGGCGCGGTCTCGAAGGCGGCGCGGTCTATGCGCTGTCGGGCGCGATCCGCGACGCCCTGGCGGCGGGCGAGGAAGCGGTTTTGCGCGTCGATCTGCGGCCCGATTTCACTTTGGACGAGATTTCGAAGCGCCTGTCGCGGCCGCGCGGCAAGGCCAGCCTCGCCAATTATCTGCGCAAGATTCTGGGCCTGAGCCCCGTCGCCATCGCGCTGCTGCGCGAGAGCGGCCCCCTGCCGGGCGAGACGGCGGCTCTCGCCGCGCTGATCAAGGCGGTCCCGCTGAAAATCGCCGGCGTCGGTGGGCTGGAGCGCGCCATTTCGACGGCGGGCGGCGTCCTGTTCGAGGTTCTGGACGAACATCTGATGGCCAGGTCGCGTCCGGGCCTGTTTCTGGCCGGCGAAATGCTCGACTGGGAAGCCCCGACCGGCGGCTATCTGCTGACCGCATGTCTCGCCACGGGACGCGTGGCGGGGTTTTCCGCCGCGAAATGGGCGCTGGAGACGGACGATCCCTTTGGCGCCTTCGGCGAGAGGGAGGGCGAAGCCGACCGCAAGACTTTTGCCAAGCTTTGAGCCGGGCGGCGTTATTTGTTAAGCTGCGCCTATGAAGCGCGAAGAAGCCATCAGCCGCTTGCAGCAACACGAGGCCGATCTGAAACGGCTTGGCGTCGCGCATCTCTTTCTGTTCGGCTCGACGGCGCGCGACGAAGCCGAAGTCGAGTCCGATGTGGATCTGTTTTTCGATTATGCCAAGGGCAAGTTCGGTTTATTCGAACTTATGGACGTGAAGGACTTCGCCGCGCATATTCTTGGGCGCAAGACCGACATCATGACCCGCGACAGCCTGCATAAAATCCTGCGCCCCGCCATTGAAGCCTCGGCCGTGCAGGTGTTTTGATGGGCGCCAGATCCTTTGCTATTATTATCGCTGAAATGCGCTGGGGGCTGCGAGCGAAGTTCGCCGTCTATTTGTTAAACTCAAATTGACTTCAAAGGAAAGCTCCGTGGACGTAATCGACCAAACGACGGGTAAAGAATTTCGGCTTTTTCCGACTAAAGAGCTCGACAATGATCTACAAACGTTGGACACACAATTTCTGTGTGGGCACGAAAACTCGGTAATTCGTAGCACAAAGGATGCCGGTGGAGCGCAACATTTCCGTCGCCAATGCTTGCATTGCGGCGAAATGTTCGGAATGGCCATCGCTCGCGCAAATGCTCCGATTGATGCGCTACCAGCAGATAAAGAAATTGAAACCGCTTTTAGATCAGCGCGCGACGGAGAGCGAAAGCGGGTCATTCAAAAACACGTTGACCTCCAAAAATCTAAGGACAACGAGTTTTGGAGAAAATACAAAGCATACCTTAATTCTCCTGAATGGGCGACGGTTCGTCAACGAGTTTTAAAACGTGCAAATAATATTTGTGAGGGCTGTCTTCAACGTCCTGCAACACAAGTGCATCACTTAGACTACCGACACTGTTGCGAGGAGTTTTTGTTCGAACTTGTTGCAGTGTGCGAACCGTGTCACGAAAGACTTCATCCCGAGGGCGGAAACGACGTACCGGAAGCCAGTTCAACAGTAGACTATTTCGAGGCACCTTGTTGTGTCTGCCGATGGCAAGACGATCGAGGCAATCAGTTTTGGTGCGCGAAATTCGATGTTTCGGCCGCTGTCGCAATGGCTGAAGGTGGGCAATGTGGCCCGACGCAAAGAGAATTGGAGCCTTTGAAATAACGAAAACCGGTTTTTTGGTGCTCACCATCCACTTCTCCCAACCAACCTCCCGCTTGACGCCTCCGCGCCACAAGCGTAATCGCGGCTGCGGGATACCTCGCCCCAACGCGAGGCGCCCATCTGGGAGGATGGATATGTCGCTTGCCAAACCCGCCGTATTGCCGAAAAACCCCAATTTTTCCTCCGGACCCTGCGCCAAGCGCCCCGGTTGGTCGCTCGAAGGCCTGAAAGACGCGCCGCTCGGGCGCTCGCATCGCGCCAAGGTCGGCAAGGCGAAACTCAAGCTGGCCATCGATCTGACCCGCGAAGTCCTGCAGGTTCCCGAAACTTACCGTATCGGCATCGTGCCCGCCTCCGACACCGGCGCCGTCGAGATGGCGATGTGGTCGCTGCTCGGGCCGCGCGGCGTCGAAGCTCTGGCCTGGGAAAGCTTTGGCGAAGGCTGGGTCACCGACATCGTCAAGCAGTTGAAACTGAAGGACGCGCGCGTCGTCAAGGCGGCCTATGGCGATATTCCCGATCTGTCCTCGGTCAATTTCGACCATGACGTCATCTTCACCTGGAACGGCACCACTTCGGGCGTGCGGGTTCCCAATGCGGGGTGGATTCCCGCCGACCGCAAGGGTCTGACCATCGCCGACGCGACTTCCGCCGCTTTTGCGCAAAGGCTCGACTGGCCGAAACTCGACGTCGCGACCTTCTCCTGGCAGAAGGCGCTCGGCGGCGAGGGCGCCCATGGCGTGCTGATCCTGTCGCCGCGCGCGGTCGAACGCCTGCAAACCTATGCGCCCCCCTGGCCGCTGCCGAAGATTTTCCGGCTGACCCAGGGCGGCAAGCTGATCGAAGGCATTTTCGAAGGCGAGACCATCAACACCCCGTCGATGCTCTGCGTCGAGGATTATATCGACGCGCTCAATTGGGGCAAAAGCATCGGCGGGCTCGATGCGCTGATCGCCCGCGCCGACGCCAACGCCAAGACATTGGCCGACTGGGTCGCCAAAAGCGCCTGGGCGGGCTTTCTCGCGCGCGCCGAACCGATCCGCTCCAATACTTCGGTGTGCCTGAAAGTGGTCGATCCGGCCATTGTCGCGCTGACGGCCGAGGCGCAAGCCGCTTTCGCCAAAAAGCTCGCCGCGCTGGTCGAGAAGGAAAAGGCCGGCTATGACATCGGCGCCTATCGCGACGCGCCGCCGGGCCTGCGCATCTGGTGCGGCGCGACGGTAGAGGCGGCGGATGTCGCTGCGCTGACGCAATGGCTCGACTGGGCGTTCTCCAGCGCCAAGGCCGAACTATCGATCGTCTGAGCCGGTCGCGCAAGCCGTCATTGCCGGTCGCCGGCCCGTCCTTGCGAGGAGCGAAGCGACGCGGCAATCCAGTCGCCGCGTCACGCATCCGCCGGATCGCAAAAATCTAAATTCATTGTGGAAGGAATGATTCATGGCGCCTCGTGTGCTCATTTCCGATGCTCTCTCGCCCGCCGCCGTCGCCATTTTCAAGGAGCGCGGCGTCGAGGTCGATTTCCAGCCGGCGCTCGGCAAGGACAAGGAAAAACTCGCCGCGATCATCGGCGATTACGACGGGCTGGCCATTCGCTCGGCGACCAAGGTCACCGCGAAAATCCTCGAAAACGCCAGAAATCTCAAAGTCATCGGCCGCGCCGGCATTGGCGTGGACAATGTCGATATTCCCGCCGCCACGGCGCGCGGCGTCATCGTGATGAACACGCCTTTCGGCAATTCGATCACCACCGCCGAACACGCCATCGCCATGATGTTCGCCCTGGCGCGGCAGATTCCCGCCGCCGACGCCTCGACCCAGGCCGGCAAATGGGAGAAAAACCGCTTCATGGGCGTCGAGATCACCGGCAAGACGCTCGGGATCATCGGCTGCGGCAATATTGGCGCGATCGTCGCCGAGCGGGCGCTGGGCCTGAAAATGCGGGTGATCGCCTTCGATCCCTTCCTGTCGCTGGAACGGGCGCAACATATCGGCGTCGAGAAGGTCGAACTTGGCGAACTTCTGGCGCGCGCCGATTTCATCACCTTGCACACGCCGATGACGGCGCAGACCAGAAACATCCTCTCCGAGCAAAATCTGGCGAAAACCAAGAAAGGCGTGCGAATCGTCAATTGCGCGCGCGGCGGGCTCGTCGATGAAGTGGCCCTGCGCGCCGCGCTCGACTCCGGCCAGGTCGCCGGCGCCGCCTTCGATGTGTTCGTCGAGGAGCCGGCAACCGCCAATCCGCTGTTTGGCCATCCCAATGTCGTCTGCACGCCGCATCTGGGCGCCGCCACCAACGAGGCGCAGGAAAATGTCGCGCTGCAGGTCGCCGAGCAAATGTCCGACTATCTGGTGCGCGGGGCGATTTCCAATGCGGTGAATTTCCCCTCGATCACGGCGGAAGAGGCGCCGCGCCTCAAACCCTTCATCGCGCTGGCCGAAAAGCTCGGCTCCTTTGTCGGGCAATTGACCGAGGCCGGGGTGAAGAAACTGACCATCACCTATGAGGGCCATGTCGGCGGGCTCAAGACCAAGGCGCTGACGGCGGCGGCGGTGGCGGGCTTTCTGCGGCCGATGCTGGCGGATGTGAACGTGGTGTCGGCGCCCGTGGTCGCCAAGGAGCGCGGCGTCGTCATCGACGAAGTGACTCGCGCCGCCGAAGGCGATTACGATTCGCTGATCACGCTGACCGTCGAGGGCGAGAGCGGGCGCCGCAGTGTCGCCGGCGCGGTGTTCAACGATGGCAAGCCGCGCATTGTCGAAGTCGAGGGGATCAAGATCGAGGCGGAGTTTTCGCCGGCGATGATCCATGTGTCGAACGAGGACAAGCCCGGCTTCATCGGCCGTTTCGCCAGCTTGCTCGGCGACGCGGGGGTCAATATCGCGACTTTCGCGCTCGGACGCGATGCCCAGGGCGGTTCGGCCATTGCGCTGGTGGCCATCGACGGTGAGGCGCCGGAAGCGCTTTTCGCCCGGATTCAGGGGCTGCCGGGTGTCAAGCAGGTCAAGGCGCTGAAGTTTCCTTGACGCCACGGCTCGGAGGTCATGACCTCTGAGCCGTGGCCAGGCGCGAATGCGCTGCCGGGCTCGTGCGAGAGATTCTCTAATCGCGAGGAGTCGCGATTAGAGAGAATTGGAAAAAGCCGCAAGTCGATCGCGCGACTTGACTTCGCGGCGGCGAATGTCCAGTTTCCGCCCGCGCGCGCCACCGTTTCGGGGCGGGTTCCCCGGCTTGCGCCCAACCGAACCGGATCATGGCCTCTTATCTCGATTTCGAAAAACCGGTCGCCGAACTGGAAGCCAGGATCGAAGAGTTGCGGGCTTTGCTCGAACGCGAGGAATCGCCGGCCATCGGCGAGGAATTGACCCGGCTGCGGGCCAAGGCCGCCAAGGCGCTCTCCGACCTCTACGCCAGTCTCAACCCCTGGCAGAAGACCCAGGTCGCGCGCCATCCGCAGCGGCCGCATTGCGTCGATTACATCGCCGGGCTGATCGAGGATTTCACTTTGCTCGCCGGCGACCGCAAGTTCGGCGAGGACGAAGCCATTATCTGCGGGCTGGGGCGCTTTCGCGGCGAGTCCGTCGCGGTCCTCGGCCAGGAAAAAGGCTCCGACACGGCCTCAAGGCTCCAGCATAATTTCGGCATGGTCAAGCCGGAAGGCTATCGCAAGGCGGTGCGGATCATGGAGCTGGCCGACCGTTTCGGCCTGCCGGTCTTGTCCTTCGTCGATACGGCGGGGGCTTTTCCCGGCGTCGAGGCCGAGGAGCGCGGCCAGGCCGAGGCCATCGCCCGCGCCACCGAGGCGGCGCTGGTGCTGGGAACGCCCAATGTCGCCACGGTGATCGGGGAGGGCGGTTCGGGCGGCGCGCTCGGGATCGCGGCCTGCAATGTCGTGCTGATGCTCGAAAACTCGATTTACACCGTCGCCTCGCCCGAAGCCTCGGCCTCGATCCTCTGGCGCGATTCCTCGCGCGCGCAGGACGCGGCGACCAACATGAAGATCACCGCCCAGGATTTGCTCAAATTCGGCATTATCGATGGCATTGTCGCCGAACCGGTCGGCGGCGCCCATCGCGAGCCGGAGGCCGCGATTCGCGCGGTGGGCGATGCGATGGAAGCCGCGATCCGGCGTTTCGACGGCCTGTCGGGCAGAGCCGTGCGTGCGGCGCGCGAGGAGAAATTCCTCGCCATGGGACGCAAGCTCTGATCGCCCGAGGGAGGCGCCGGGATTGGCGCCAAAGCGGGTCTCAAGGCAAGCTTCAGGCATGCGGACTTGCGTATTGTTAACGTTTCCTTCACCCTGCGGGCGAATCATCCGTTGTTTAGTAAGGGCGCTTTATAAAGGAAGGTGTAAGCTTTATGGCGTTAAACCTCGCGGAAGGCGCCGCCGGATCGACCCGACTTCCGGGCTCCGCTTCGGGCGGCTTTCCTCTCGACGGAAGATGATCATGAGCGGTCTTTTCAACTCCGGCGATCTTTTGGCCCCGGGCCGGCTGCGCAAGGCGGCGGTGGCGGGCGTAGCGCTCGGCGCGCTCGGCGCACTCGGCGGCTGCAACGATGCGCGCGACGGCCGCGCCATGCAGGCCCTGTCGAGCGAGACACTGGCGCTGATGGCGGAAAGGGGCGTCGCCCCCAATGCGCCCATCCTGATCCGCGCCTTCAAGAAGGAATCGGAACTGGAAGTCTGGAAAATGCGTCCGGACGGAACCTATGTTCTGCTGAAAACCTTCCCGATCTGCCGCTGGTCGGGCCAGCTTGGCCCCAAGACCCATGAAGGCGACCGGCAATCTCCCGAGGGATTTTACACCATCACCCCGGCGATGATGAATCCAAATTCGTCCTATTACCTGTCGTTCAATGTCGGCTATCCCAACGCCTATGACCGCGCCCATGGCGCCACCGGCGGCTCGGTGATGGTCCATGGCGTGTGCTCGTCGTCCGGCTGTTTCTCGATGACCGACGCGCAGATCGCCGAAATTTACGCGATTGCCCGCGAATCCTTCGCCGGCGGCCAGCGTGGCGTCCAGATGCAGGCCTATCCCTTCCACCTGACCCCGAAAAACCTCGCCAAATACCGGCTCGATCCGAACATGCCGTTCTGGAAGGAGCTCAAGAAGGGCCACGATCATTTCGAGGCGACGAAACAGGACGTCGCGGTCGGTGTTTGCGGCCGCCATTATGTCTTCGACGCCCAGCCGGCCAATGGCCAGCGCATGGACCCGGAAGCCGCCTGCCCGCCGCTGAAGACAGATCCTGAAATCGAGGCGAGGGCTTCGGCGCGCGAGCGCGCCGACGAGGCCGCCGTGGCCGAACTCGTCGCCAGGGGAACGCCTCCGGTGCGGCTGGTCTATCAGGATGGCGCCCAGCATCCGGTCTTCGCCCATCGCATCGCCGACGTCAGCCGCCCCGAGGCGCTGGTTCCGCCGACCGAACTGGCGCTCGACGACCCCAATCCACGCTGGAACGCCAAGGCGCAACATGCCTCGACGGCGCTGGCGATTCAGCTCGCACAGACCCAGACTCGGGTCGTGGGGCCGTCCCAGGCGCCGCCGGAGCCGCAGGCCGAAGTTCAGCAGAAGGCGCGCAACGAGGCCGAGCCGCTGGCCGCCGCGCGGGCGGAAGGAAGCAAAATCGCCGCCGTGATTGGCGCCTTCGGCAAAGGCCAGGCCGAGGAAGTCCGGACCGCCGGGGCGGCGCAGGCGGCCTCGGCGGAGCCGAACCCGGCGCAGATTGCGGCTCGGGATGCGGCCCGCAATGCGGACGCCACCGCTTCAGTCTCGCTGCCGGACCCATCGGCGAAAGTCGGGGCGGCGCCGGCCGCGCAACAAGCCAGGGCGGCGCCCGTCAAGCCGGTCCAAGAGGGCAAGCCGGCGGGCAAGCCGGCTGTCAAGCCGATTGAAGGAAAGCATCAGGGCCAATCCGGCAAGACGGCGTCGGCGGGTTCGTCCATGCGGAAAATCGCCGGCGCGCCAGCACCCACCGCGACCCCGCCCGCCAAGGGTCTGACGCTTTCGGCCACGCCGGTCGCCCTGGCGGCGACGCTGCGCTGATCTCGGGGGAGTCGCCGTTTCGCTAATTGGCCGCTTTACGCGGCCCAATCATTCCGACTGGTCGCCGTTGACCCGGGCGACAAGGGTCGGAGAGGGCTTGAAGGTCAGGACGCGGCGGGCGTTGATCTTCGCTTCGACGCCGGTGCGCGGGTTGCGGCCGGTGCGTTCCCGCTTGGAGCGGACCTGGAAGGCGCCGAAGGCGCGCAACCGCACCGGGTCTTCGCGCAGCAGCGCGGAGACGATTTCTTCGAGCGTGATTTCGAAAACGTCGCGGGCCTGGGCGCGCGACAACGACGGGCAGGCGGTATAGACCGCGTCGAGCAGTTCCACGCGAGTCGTGGTCTTGCCGCGGGAGGTCGCCTGCGCGCTTTCCTGTTTGCCATCTGCCGCAGCAAAGGAATTGTAGAAAGCGGAAGTCTTGGTTTGACGCTGGTCCATGTTTTCTCCGGCCCGAGTGCAGCCTTGCCACGTTGCGATTGAAGCGACATCAAAATTGATTTCGATCAATGGTACGCGGCATGAAGTTTGCGCGAAAGTGGCGATGGTCATATCGGCCCGGGACGATTTGACGATTTGGGCCGCGCGCCTTAGTCCGAGGCCCGCCGGTTTTGAAATCATTCGGTCCTCGTTTTCAAGGGGACCTTGGCCGGGAACGTCTCCGACAATTTTTAAAAGCAAATGCGGCGCCAAGTTCCAGATCACCCAGATATCGGCTAACCATCTGAATTATAAGGATAAGCCAGAACTGGCTCGTGGCGCTATTTGCAAAATGCAAAATTGTCGGCATAGCGAATTGCCTCGCTCAAGGTAAAATGTCGCGGATTGCGAATCCGTGACGACGTCGGCGCGGCGAATGGAGCCATGTCGAGACGAGTGGCGGACGAAATCAGCGGTGGCATCGCCGAAGCCGATTTTCCCCGAAACCAGCACATTTCTTAAAAAAATTCGTCTCCTGACAGACTCGACGCTTTTTTGTTTTCACGAAACATGAACAGCGATCGATGGCCGAGGCGATCTTCGCGGGCGGACCTTGACGAAAACCTTCAGACGGCGGCGATTTACGTCGCCGGCGCCTGCGGGCGAGAAAAACGCGACCGGCGTCTGCGAACAAGAAAAAGGCCGCCTTTCGGCGGCCTTCCCTGCATTGGTTTGACGCGCGACGCGGCTGGATCAGAAATCCATGCCGCCCATGCCGCCCTGCGGCATCGCCGGGGGGGCGTCCTTCTTCGGCGCTTCGGTGATCGTCGCCTCGGTGGTGACGATCAGGCCGGCGATCGAAGCGGCGTCCTGGATGGCGGTGCGCACGACCTTGGTCGGGTCGATGATGCCGAGCTTGACCAGATCGCCATATTCGCCGGTCTGGGCGTCGAAGCCGAAATTGTAGTCGGTGGATTCGAGCAGCTTGCCGACCACGACCGCGCCATCGGCGCCGGCGTTGTCGACGATCTGGCGCGCCGGGGTCTGGATGGCCTTGCGCACGATATGCACGCCGGTCTTCTGGTCCGCATTGGCGGTGACCACGGCGTCGAGCGCCTGGATCGAACGCAGCAGAGCGACGCCGCCGCCGGGAGAGACGCCTTCCTCGACCGCCGCGCGGGTGGCGTTGAGGGCGTCTTCGACGCGGTCCTTCTTTTCCTTGACTTCGACTTCGGTCGCGCCGCCGACGCGGATGATCGCGACGCCGCCGGCCAGCTTGGCGAGGCGTTCCTGCAGCTTCTCGCGGTCATAGTCCGAGGTGGTTTCCTCGACCTGCGCCTTGATCTGGGCGATGCGGGCTTCGATGTCCTTCTTGTCGCCGGCGCCGTCGACGATGGTGGTGTGCTCCTTGTCGAGACGCACCTTCTTGGCGCGGCCGAGCTGGGCGAGGGTCACGTTCTCCAGCTTGATGCCGATGTCTTCCGACACCACCGTGCCCGAAGTCAGGATGGCGATGTCTTCCAGCATGGCCTTGCGGCGGTCGCCGAAGCCGGGGGCCTTGACGGCGGCGATCTTGAGGCCGCCACGCAGCTTGTTGACGACGAGGGTGGCGAGAGCTTCGCCTTCGACGTCCTCGGCGATGATCAGCAGCGGCTTGCCGGTCTGGACGACGGCTTCGAGCACCGGCAGCAAGGGCTGCAAGGACGACAGCTTCTTTTCGTGGATGAGGATATAGGGATCTTCGAGTTCGGCGATCATCTTCTCGGCGTTGGTGACGAAATAGGGCGAGAGATAGCCGCGGTCGAACTGCATGCCTTCGACGATGTCGGTTTCGGTTTCGAGGCTCTTGGCCTCTTCCACCGTGATCACGCCTTCATTGCCGACCTTCTGCATCGCCTTGGCGATTTCCGAGCCGATGAAGGTGTCGCCATTGGCCGAAATCGTGCCGACCTGGGCGATCTCGTCGTTGGAGGTGACCTTTTTCGAGTTCTTCTTGAGGTCGGCGACGATGGCCTCGACGGCAAGATCGATGCCGCGCTTCAGATCCATCGGATTGAGGCCGGCGGCGACCGCCTTGGCGCCTTCGCGCACGATGGAGGCGGCGAGAACCGTCGCGGTGGTGGTGCCGTCGCCGGCGATGTCATTCTGCTTCGAGGCGACTTCGCGAACGAGCTGGGCGCCCAGATTCTCGAAACGGTCGGCGAGTTCGATTTCCTTGGCGACGGTGACGCCGTCCTTGGTGATGCGCGGAGCGCCGAAGGACTTCTCGATCACCACATTGCGGCCCTTGGGACCCAACGTTACCTTGACGGCGTTGGCGAGGATTTCGACGCCGCGCAGCAGACGATCGCGCGCATCGGTCGAGAAACGGACTTCTTTGGCAGCCATGTTTTAGCTCCTGAAAAAATGGAAAGGGGAGGGAAGGGAAGGGAAGGAAAATCAGCCGACGATGCCGAGAATGTCCGATTCCTTCATGATCAGCAGATCCTGGCCGTCGATCTTGACTTCGGTGCCGGACCATTTGCCGAACAGCACGCGGTCGCCGGCCTTGACGTCGAGCGGGACGAGCTTGCCGGCTTCGTCGCGGGCGCCTGGGCCGACGGCGACGATTTCGCCTTCCTGGGGCTTCTCTTTGGCGGTGTCGGGGATGATGATGCCGCCCTTGGTCTTTTCTTCGCCTTCGAGGCGCTTGACGACGACACGGTCATGCAGGGGACGGAAGGCCATGGAGTATGTCCTGTTGGTTGAGCCGACGCGGCCGAAAAGGCCGGGGCTGGGAAAGGAGAGCCTGCTGGCACTCGCAATGAGAGAGTGCTAACAGGCTGACGCGTAAATAGGGACCGGCCCGCGCGCTGTCAAGGCGTTCGCAGAGCTTGCGTCGCATCGTTCCGGACGAGGTAAACCGGCGGATCGGGGTAAACGGGCATGGACAAGCGCGCCTCAAGACTCTCTTATCGACAGGGAGATAGTCTGCGGCGGCGACGGCGACCTCAGCCAGGCGGATAAACATAGCAAGCTATTGTTATAAAAGGATAAAATAACGATGAGCGTCCTGCTGACGTTTCTCGTCAACACCATCTTCAATCTCATCGTCGGATTGATCGTCGCCAAATTTCTCGGCCCGGGCGAATATGGCAAATTCGCCCTCGCCATCGCCGTCATGACCTTCGGCCAGGCGCTGGCTTTTGAGTGGATCCGCCAATGCGCCGTGCGCTTCTATTCCGAGCGCACGCGGCGCGAGGCGCCTCGGGTTCGCGCCACGCTCGACGCCGCCTTTGCGATCGCGACCCTGCTGTTTGCGCCGCTCGCGTTGATTTTGGCCTTTTTCGGCCCGGAATTTTCGCTGCCGCGCGATCTCGTCGCCCTGGCGCTGCTCGCCTCCATCGCCAATGGCCTGTTCGACTATGGCGCGGCGCTGGTGCGGGCGCGGTTCAATGACGGGCTCTATCTGCGGCTGATCGTCACCAAGAACCTGCTGGCGCTCGTGGTGACGGCGGGCGGGGCCTGGGCGACCGGTTCGGCGCGGATTGCGCTCCTCGCCGGCATGTCGAGCCTGCTTGGGTCGCTGCTGATCTGGCGCAAGGGCATGGCCGACGCCGGGACCGGGCGCGGCGCGGCCGATGCGCATCTGGCGCGCCAATATGCCGCCTACGCCCTGCCGATCGTCGCGGCCATCGTGCTCTATCAATTGATTCCGCTGGCCAATCGCGATCTGGCGGCGCGGTTTTTCGGCTTTGCCGAGACCGGGCGGTTTGCGCTTGCCTTCGACCTCGGCCAGCGCGCGGTGCAGGCGATCGGTTCGGCGCTCGACGTTCTGTTGTTCCAGATCGCGGTGCGGGCGCATGAGTCGCATGGCGAGGACCATGGCAAGGCGCAGGTGGCGCGCAACATGGCCATGGTCTTCGCCGCTCTCTCCCCGGCCTGTGTCGGCATTTGGATCGTCCTGCCCAGCGTCGAGGCGCTGATTGTGCCGGAGGCCTTTCGCGGCCCTTTCGCGCATTTTCTCGCTCTGATGCTGCCGGGCCTGTTCTGCCTGGCGCTGGGCCAGTTCGCGATTGGCGCCCTGTTCCAGATTTCGCGAAAGACCTGGCCGATGGTGGTGGCGGCGCTCGCCGCCGCCATCGCCGATCCGTTGTTTTTCCTCGCTCTGCCGCGTGGAAACGACGCCTCCAGCCTCGCCGTCGCGCAAAGCCTGAGCTTTGCAGTCGGTCTCGTCGTGCTGATCGGCTTCGCCCAGGCCAATGCGCCGCAATGGCCGCGCGCCCGCGATCTCGCTTTGACCGTCCTCGGCTGCGCTTGCATGGCGGCGCTGAATGTTCCGCTGCGCGGCTTCGCGCCCGGACTGGCGCCGATGCTGCTGAAAATCCTGCTCTGCGGCGGCTTTTATATTTTAGTGGTCGCATGGTTCGACATTGCCGGACTGCGCGGCGTCTTTCTCGAAAAAGCCGGTCCGGCGCGGGAATGGATCAGCCGCAAGAGTGGGCTGTTCAAGCTTTTCCCGCCGCTTTGAGGGGGTAGGCTGCAAAGAAAAGGGCGGACACGCGGCCCGCCCCGGCAAAAGATGTTGATACACTCCGCCCCTGTGCGACATCTTCGGCGGCGGGGGCCGTCCACCCCAATTGGTCAAGTGCGCCATTGTCTTGATCCATTACGACAAATATGGTTTTTCAGGTCTGACTCGATTATCGGGTGACGAGGATTTGATAATGGAAAATGAAAACCTTGAGTATTCAAATCAAATTTTGAAGATCCTCGATGCGCTCGTCGAACGGAAGTTTTGTGACTTGCTTGGCCTGAACGACACCAGATTTGATGGAGCAGATCTTGGTAAAATCGCCCGGATAGCCGCGGGCGTCGACTCCGCCAATTTTGCCGCCTCGGAATTCAACGATTTGCCGACATTCACAGATCATCTTGCGCTGCTCGCATATGCGATGGGACAAAGGAAGCTGGAAGGACTCATTCTTGAATTCGGAGTTTTTTCGGGACAGACCATCAATTTTTTAGCTTCGCTGACGACCCAGCGAATTTATGGGTTCGACAGCTTCGAGGGCCTGCCCGAAGATTGGCGCCCGGACTTCCCGAAAGGCTGCTTTCGCCGCGATCTTCCGGAGGTCGGCGACAACGTCGAACTTGTCGTCGGGTGGTTTGATCAAGCGCTTCCGACCTTCCTGGCAAACCATTCTGAAAAGGCGTCCTTGATCCACGTCGATTGCGATCTTTACTCCTCGACCAAAATTATCTTCGATCTTTGCCAGGATCGCATCGCCGCCGGGACAATCATCGTGTTCGACGAGTTTTTCAATTACGTCGGATGGCGCCGTCACGAATACAAGGCCTTTATGGAATTGATCGCCACGAAGGACTTGCGGTTCAAATATATTGGCTATGTCCCGCGTCACCAGCAGGTCGCGGTCGAAATCCTGTAACCATCTGCCTGCGCAGCCAGTCTCTCTGCAATATGCGGTCTGAAGCGCAACCCCAACCCGTTCCGCCAATCGCATCTTGCAAATGCTTGCAAACACGGGCGCATTCCGTCGGATGCGGAAATAATTGTGAGGCGTTGATTATTTTCATCGCAAAACATGGATGTCGGAGAGGCGTTATCGCCTCTCCGATTCAACCACGCCAAACCGTCATGGTAGAATGTTGTAGATGGGCGCCCTTTAACAGGGGCAGGGCGATGAGCCGCCTTTTAATTTCAATTCTGGCCGGTCAGGCGCTGGCGGCCTGCGGCGCGGCGGCGGCGGCCTTCTTGGCGATTTCGCGCTTCAGCTTGAGGGCGTCGACCGAGAGTTCGGCGTCGCGGGCCTTGAGCAGGAAGGCGTCGAGGCCGCCGCGATGCTCGACCGAGCGTAGCGCCGCGGCGGCGATGCGCAGGCGCACCGAACGCTGCAACGAATCCGAAATCAGCGAGACGTTGACGAGGTTCGGCAGGAACCGCGTGCGGGTCTTGTGATTGGAGTGGCTGACGAGATTGCCGGACTGCACGGCCTTGCCGGTCAATTCGCAACGGCGGGACATGGGACTTCCTTTCGATAGCTGATCACGCCGGCGAACGAGGCCCGCGCCGGCTTGCGCCGGTAACAAATGGCCTCGCGGCCGAAATTCTTGAAACCGCCGGTTCGCCGAAGGTCCCGGACGGCCTCGCCGCCACTGGGAAACACTTAGACGGCGCGGGAACAATTGTTTTCGCGCAACACGGTTCATGGAGCGGCGTTCATAAGGGAGCGGGCCGGAAAGGTCAAGCGCGCGACGCGCCGCCGATACCGCGAAACCGGCTGAAAAAGTGGTCGGAGTGATAGGATTCGAACCTACGACCCCCTCGTCCCGAACGAGGTGCGCTACCAGGCTGCGCTACACTCCGACATTTGCGGCCAGACAGGAAAGGCCGCGCCCTGGAGGCCTGCGTTATAACGAGGCCATCTGGAGGCGGCAAGCGAAAAGGCGCGCGGCTTTTCAAAACCTTGGCGCGCGCGCTTTTATCCGGCCTTCGGCAAAGACTTTTTGGCGCATCGCGCGCGCGCCCTTATATTGGCCTTCGTCGGGTGCGAATCAGTCAGGGTTAACTTTCGACTTCGAAAAGCGGGCCGCCGTTTCGCGCGGCAATGGCACAAGGGCCGTCACGGCATGAAATTGCTTATTCCCCGCGCCTGTGTTGCGCTTGCGGTCGTCCTTGCCGCGGCCGGGTCCGGCGCCGCCCGGGCCGAAACCATGCACGCCAATTATCGTGTCTCGCTGATCGGCCTGCCGATCGGCGTCGCCGTGGCCAATAGTTCGATCGACACCAAGAGCTACAAGGTCGATCTCAATGTGCGCCTGACCGGCATCGCCGCGCTGGTGTCCAATCTGAAAATGGCGCTGGCCTCGTCCGGGTCCCACGAGGAAGGCGCCATCGTTCCCTTCGCCTACGCCACCACCGCCTCCAATGCGCGCGAAACCCGCACCCTTCGCATGGCGCTCAACGCCGGCACGGTGCGGCAGGTGCAATATTCGCCCTATTGGGACGGCGACAAGGGCCCCGAACGCGTGCCCCTGACAGAACGGGACAAGCGCGACATCGTCGATCCGCTCTCGGCCTTCATCCTGCCGGTGCCCCAAGGCGCCAATCCGGTCGGGCCCGCCGCCTGCGACCGCCGCGTGCCAGTGTTCGACGGCTATACCCGGTTCGACGTGACCTTGAGCTACGTCGGCGTCAAGGAAGTCAGCACCGCCGGCTATTCCGGTCCGGTGACGATCTGCTCGGCCCGCTACATTCCCGTCGCCGGCCACAAGACCACCGCCCGCACCACCAAATTCATGGCGGAAAACCGGGAGATGGAAGTCTGGCTCGCCCCCGTTCCCAATAGTCGCGTGGTCGTGCCCTATCGCGTCTCGCTGATGACGCTGGCCGGGACGGCGGTGATCGAGGCTTCGGAACTGCGCTTCGCGCCCTAAAATTTTCCGTTCGCGTAACGGGTTGACAATACGTCACTTCGGAGTCCGTTCGGCATCCCGGGAGAATCGCCCTTTCGAACCCGTCGATTCAACCCTTGGCGCCTCCATGCGCTCGACCAACCACATATGGCGCGAACAAAGCGGGATTCATCGCCAGTCAGCGATTCGGGCGCGATTCGTTCGCGCAAGGTTCGTTTCCTTAAAGTCATGCGGCCAGCCGGGCTCTGCGCGGAATCGAGCGCAAAGGCCAAGCCTCTGGTTTGGAACATAAAAAGCTTTTCTCCGGGCCGATGGCGCCGCGTCAAAACGGGACAGGGCGTTTACCCGGGCCGGTGGCGGCTTCCGCGATCCGCCTGATTCGTGTTAGGCGGTAACAGGGCTCAAGGGAGTTTGGCCGCTATGGCTTTCATGTCCGGCCTTTCGCCGCGCCTGTCGGCGACGGAAATGCAGAAGGCGGAAACGCGCAAGAACGTCGCCGCCATTCTCGGTCCGACCAATACCGGCAAGACCCATTTCGCCATTGAGCGGATGCTGAGCTATCCGGCGGGCATGATCGGCCTGCCTTTGCGGCTGCTGGCGCGCGAAGTCTATAATCGGGTCGTCGAAAAAGTCGGCGCCGAGGCCGTGGCGCTGATCACCGGCGAAGAAAAGATCAAGCCGAAACAGGCGCGTTACTGGGTTTCGACGGTCGAGGCCATGCCGCGCGATCTCGATTTGCCCTTCGTCGCCATCGACGAGATCCAGCTCGCCGCCAGTTTCGACCGGGGGCATGTGTTCACCGATCGCATTCTCAACCGGCGCGGGACCCAGGAAACCCTGCTGATCGGCGCGGCGACCATGCAAGAGGTGCTGGAAACCCTGCTGCCGGGCATCAAGGTCCATGCGCGCCCGCGCCTGTCGCAGCTGACCTTCGCCGGCGAGCGCAAGATCGCCCGGCTGCCGCGCCGCAGCGCCATTGTCGCCTTTCGCGCCGAGGATGTTTACGCCATCGCCGAATGGATCCGGCGCCAGCGCGGCGGCGCGGCGGTGGTTCTGGGCGCGCTGAGCCCGCGCACCCGCAACGCCCAGATCGAGCTCTACCAGAATGGCGACGTCGATTACATCGTCGCCACCGACGCGATCGGCATGGGCCTCAATCTCGACGTCGGCCACGTCGCCTTCGCTTCCGACCGCAAATTCGACGGCTACCAGCATCGCCGCCTCAATCCGGCGGAATTCGGCCAGATCGCCGGCCGCGCCGGGCGCCATGTCAGCGACGGCACATTCGGCACATCCGGCCGCTGCCCGCCATTCGACGAGGAACTGGCGCAGATGATCGAGGCCCATGCCTTCGATCCCGTCACCCTGTTGCAATGGCGCAACGCGAAGCTGGATTTTTCCAGTCTTGAAGATCTCGCCGCCTCGCTCGAAATCACGCCGGACCGGCTCGGCGTCACCCGCGCGCCGGCCGCCGAAGACCAGATCGCGCTGGAAACGGCGTCGCGCGACGCCCATGTGCGGCGCAACGCCAAGACCCGCGCCGACATCGAAAGGCTTTGGGAAGTCTGCCAGATTCCCGATTACAGCAAGACTTCCCCGGCCGCTCACGCCGATCTGGTGTTGAACGTCTATCAATTCATCGTGCGCGCCGGCCGCATTCCCGACGACTGGTTCGCCCGCCAGATTTCCGTGCTCGACCGCGCCGACGGCGACATCGACGCTCTGTCGCAGCGCATTTCGCAGGTGCGCACCTGCGCCTTCATCGCCAATCGTTCCGACTGGCTGATTGATCCGGAGCATTGGCAGGGCGTCGCGCGTCAGGTAGAGGACAGTCTGTCCGACGCTTTGCACGCGCGCCTGACCCAGAGATTTGTTGACCGGCGCGCCAGCGTCCTGATGCGCCGCCTGAGAGAGAACACAATGTTGGAAGCCGAAGTCACATCGACGGGCCAGGTCTTGGTCGAAGGCCATCACGTCGGCTCGCTGACCGGATTTTGTTTCGCCCACGATCCTCAGGCCGCCGGCGAAGAAGCCAGGACCCTCAACGCGGCGGCGCAGAAGGCGCTGGCGAGCGAGATCGAGGCGCGCGCGAGGCGCGTGCATGAAGCGGTGGACGAGGCCTTCGTGCTGGCCAATGACGGCGTCATCCGCTGGCTCGGCGAGCCGGTCGGCCGGATCGCGGCGGGCGACCACATTCTCAAGCCGCGCGCGAAAATCGTCGCCGACGAGATTTTGGCCGGCGCCCAGCTCGAAATCGTGCAGACCCGGCTCGATCTGTGGCTGGCGCAACATGTCAGGAAATGGCTCGGCTCGCTCGACGAGCTGGAATCCGGCGAAGGACTCGAGGGCGCGGCGCGCGGCATCGCCTTCCAGATCGGCGAGTCGCTCGGCGTGCTGGAGCGTTCGCGCGTCGCCGAGGAGATGAAGACCCTGCCGCAGGACGCGCGCGCCGCCCTGCGCAAGCTCGGCGTACGTTTCGGCGCCTATCACCTTTATCTGCCGGCCTTGCTCAAGCCGGCCCCGCGCTCGCTCGCGGCGCAGCTCTGGGCCTTGCAGCACGGCGGACTCGAAACGGTCAAGGGCATTGACGAAGTCGCGCATCTCGCCTCTTCGGGCCGCACCTCGTTTGCCGCCGACCCGGAGGTCAATCGCGGCCTCTATCGGGCGGCGGGCTTTCGCGTCTGCGGCGAACGCGCGGTGCGCGTCGATATCCTGGAGCGTCTGGCCGACCTGATCCGCCCCGCCATCGCCTATCGTCCCGGCGTCACCGTCGGCGATCCGCCCCCCGGCGCCGCCGATGGCGAGGGTTTCGTCGTCACCGTCGCCATGACCTCTCTGGCCGGCTGTTCCGGCGAAAGCTTTGCAAGCATTCTGAAATCGCTCGGCTATGCCAATGAGCAGCGCCCCGGCCCGGCCATTACCGTCGCGATCATCCCCAAGGCGGCGACCGAGCCGGCCAAACGGGTGATTGCCGAACCCGCCGCCGTCGAGACGACGGAAACGGAAGCGGCGGAAGCCGCCGCGACGATCGTCGCTGAAATATCGGAAGCCGCCGCGTCCGAAGCGCCGGTTGAAACGGAGGGGGAAGCCGTTCCGACCGAGGCGGCGGAGGCGCCGGTCGAGGCGGAAGCGCCCGTCCCCGAGGAAGCTCCCGCCGAAGCGGCGGTTGAAGTCGCGGCTGAGCCGTCGGCTGCTGAAGTGGAACCGCTTCAAGCCGAGGCGGCGGCCAGCGTCGGACCTATTTCGTTTGAAGCGCCGATCGAGAGCGGCGGGACCGAAGAGCAATCCGCGGCCGCGCCCGCCACCGAAGGCGAAGAAGCCGAGGCTTTGACCGAAGATTCCGCGCAAGCCCTGACCGCCGGGGTCGAAGCAGAAGCCGCTCAAGCCGAAGCAGCCGAAGAAGCCGAAGCATCGCCCGCCGAAGCCGAAGTGGTTTTGATCGAAATCTGGCGGCCGCAGCGTCATCAGCATGGCCGTGGACGTCAGGAGCGCGGCGGACCGGACCAGCAGCATCGCCGCCATGGTCCGCGCCGGTCGCCTCAGGGCGCGGCAAATCCCGTTGACGGCGCGCCGGTCGAGGGACAGGCGCCGCCGCAAGAGGCTGGCGCCGCTGCTTCAACGCGCCAATTCGACCGTCCGCGCCGCGACGACCGCCGCTCCGAGGGCGGCAAGCCGCGTTTCGACGGCAAGAGGCCGGAGGGCAAGCGCGAACCCCGCGTGTTCGATATCAAATTCGACGGCAAGCGCCGCGACGAGTCGCGCAGGGACGACCAGCGCGGCGGCGGAACGCCCGTCGCCGAAAAGCCGCGCCGCGAAAAACAGGCGGACCCGGATTCGCCCTTCGCCAAACTCGCCGCCCTCAAAGCCGAACTGGAAGCCCGCAACAAGAAGGGCTGAGACGTCTCGACCGCGCGCTCAATCGGGCGCCCGCGCCCAGCGCAGCAGAACGCGCTGCTCGTCGGCGTCGATGGGCGAGGCGGCGCCGGGCGGCGGCATGGCGCGCGTATAAACCGCCGCGCGCAGGATTTCGCCGCGATATCGCCTCATCCGCGCGGCGTCGGAAAAATCCAGCCCCGCCGCCGCATGGAAAAAACCCGGATGGAGCGGGGTTTTCGCGTGGCAGGCGACGCAATGGCGCTCCACGATGGCCTGCGCCGCCGGTCCTTCTGGACGCAGGACCGAGGCGATGGCCTCGCCCGCCGACTGCGCCGCCGCCTTTTCGGGAGACGGTTCGGAGGGCGTGCAGAGCCATAGCGCCAGCGCGATGGCGACCGCCGCCGCCGCCGCGAGCCCCCAGTTGGCGCCGAACCCGCGCGCCCGCTGGAGGAAAAACCGGCGGATTGCAAACCCCGCCGCAAGAAACAAGGCGGCGGCCACGCCATTGTGGGGGCCGGCGAAAACCAGCGGCGCATGGCCCGACAGCATGAAGAACACCACCGGCAAAGCCAGATATTGATTATACAGCGCCCGCGTCGCGGCGCCTTTCGCGTCGTCGGCGTCCGCCGGCAGGCCGGCGCGCAAGGTCGCAAGCCGCCGTTTTTGCGCGGGGACGATGACATGGGCGATATTGGCGGTCATCAGCGTGGCGAGAATCGCGCCAAGCAGCAGCAAGGCCGCGCGCCCCGCAAACAAGGCGGCGAGCAGCAGGCCCAGCGCCGCCGAGAATCCATAGAGCGCCAGCAGCAGCCGGTCGCCGCCAAGGCCGCTTTTCCTGCACAGGAGCTCATAGGCAAGCCAGGCGAGCGGCAGGAGCGCGAAAGCCACTGTTACCGCCGCCCAGGAGGGCGCATCCCACAAAGTCGGATCGATCAGAGTGAGCTGCGGCGCGGCGCCGAAAATCAGGCAGAGCAGGGCGAAGCCGCTGGCCCAGGTCGCATAGGCCTCCCATTTGAAGTTGAGCGCCCGCTCCGCCGCATCGGCCTCGGCGGCGCGCGAAAAGCGGAAACCCGAGCCGGCATGGAGCAGCAGGCTCTGCGGCGCGGCGTCTTTGGCGCGGGGACGCATGCCCAAATCGAGCCGCGCCAGCGCGAAGGCCGAGCCGACCCAGACCATGGCGGCGACGACATGCAGCCAGCGCAGCAACAGGGTCGCATCTTCGGCCAGCAGGGACAACAACGCCATGGCTCGATCTCTCAGCGCGGGGAAGGCGCGCGAAGATACCAGCGATAGAGAACCAGCACGATGAGAAACGTAAACAGCGCGGCGAACACCGCATCGGACAGGTAATGGCCGCCGAAAGCCATGCGGAGCGCCGCCGTTGCGGCGGTAAACAGCAGCGCCGCGCCAACGGCGGCGGCGCGCAGCGGCGGCGGCGCGAGCAGCGCCGGGGCCAGCGTCCATGCGGAAGTCGCCACTTCGCCGGAGACGAAAGAGCAATTGCTCTGGCATGCGCCGTCAAAGGCCTCGAAGGGACGGAAACGCCAGGGGCCGCCGAATTCCAGCGTCTGTTCCGGGCGGGGGCGGTGCGAGTGCTCCTTGAGCAGGCCATTGACCAGCAGGCCCGGCCCGAGTGCGAGGCTGGCGAGCAGAAAGACGATGGCGCGCCCGCTCGGCCCCCGCGAAATCCGGCCACGCCAACGCGCGACACCGGCGACGAGCAGCAGCGCCAGCAGCAGATAGGGCGCGTCATAGCAGACCCGGCGCCAGAAATCGCCCGCCGGATTGCGTCCGATGAAATGGCCGGCGTCGAAAAAGTGCGCCGCCGCGAGCAGGTCGATCTCAGGCGCCGCCGCGAACATCGCGAGGCAGGCGACAGTCATGCTGGCGGTGAAAAACAAAACGGAGTCACGTTTCACGGCGAACCTTTTTTCGACCCGGCCACCAGCCCTAACCGGGATTTTGGCGCTCGGCCAGCCTCGAAAGCCAAAGTTCCATCAGGAACAGATGGATTTTTTGACCGGGCTGGTGTCGGATAGCAACGCCGCTCACGGAGAACCGACTTGGCCCAACTCGATTTCTGGTATGATTTCGCCAGCACCTATTCCTATCTGGCGGCGATGCGCTGCGATGCGCTGGCCGAGGCGGCGGGCGTGGCCCTGAACTGGCGGCCCTTCCTGCTCGGCCCGATTTTCGCCGCGCAGGGCTGGACGACCTCGCCGTTCAATCTCTATCCCGCCAAGGGGCGCTATATGCTGCGCGACATCGAGCGCCTCGGCGCGCAGCGCGGCCTGAAATTTCGCGCCCCCGATCCGTTTCCGCAAAACTCGCTGCTGGCGGCGCGTCTGGCGCTGGCGGTTCCCGAAGCGTTGCGGCCAGAATTCAGCCGCGCGGTGTTTCTGGCGGAATTCGGCGAGGGGCGGACGATTTCCGACGAGGGCCTGCTCGGCGAAATTCTCGCGGGTCTCGGTCTCAATGCCGCCGAAACCTTCGACAAGGCGAAATCCGATTCCATTCGCGCGCAATTGCGCGGCGAGACCGAGACGGCGCAAAAGCTCGGCCTGTTCGGCGCGCCGAGCTTTGTCGCCGGGGATGGCGAGGTTTTCTGGGGCGACGACCGGCTCGAACAGGCCCTCGCCTGGGCGAAGGATGCGCGGGATAAATGATGGTTTTGCCCCAGCTTTCGGCGGAAGAGGTCGAGCGCTACGCCCGCCATATCGTGTTGCGCGATATTGGCGGCGCGGGCCAGCGCAAGCTCAAGAACGCGAAAGTCTGCGTCATCGGCGCGGGCGGTCTTGGCGCGCCGCTGTTGCTTTATCTCGCGGCGGCGGGGGTCGGAGAACTGACCATCGTCGATGACGATCATGTGTCGCTGTCGAACCTGCAACGCCAGATTCTGTTTGGCGAAGGCGATCTCGGCCGCGCCAAGACGCAGGTCGCGGCGGAAGTTCTGGCGCGGCTCAACCCGCATGTCCGGGTGATCGAAAAGCCCTTGCGGCTGACGGGGGATAATGTCGCCGCGCTGATCGGCGGTTGCGATGTCGTCGCCGACGGGTCGGATAATTTCGACACCCGCTATCTCGTCTCCGACGCCTGTTTTTTTGCCAAAAAGCCTTTGGTGACGGCGGCGGTCGGGCAGTTCGACGGTTCGCTGACCACCTTGCGGCCGTTTGAAACCGGGCCGGACGGCAGGCCCAACCCGACCTATCGCTGCCTGTTTCCGCACAAGCCGCCGCCCGGCGCCACGCCGACCTGCGCCGAGGCCGGCGTGCTCGGCGCCTTGACCGGCATGGTCGGCGCGCTGATGGCGCTGGAAACGGTGCGGGAAATCGTCGGCTTCGGCCAGTCGATGGTCGGGCGGCTGGCGCTTTTCGACCTCGCCGCCATGCGTTTCGAAACCCTGACCTATGGCTGGGACGAGGATAACCCGCTCAACGGCAAGGGGGCGGGGGAAAACGCGGAATGAGGGCGATCCCCCCGCCGGTTCACGCCACCGCGACGACGACGATTTCGACCTTGTATTCCGGCGCAACCAGTCTGGCCTCGACCGTCGCTCTCGCCGGCGTCGCGCCCTCGACGACCCACTGGTCCCATTCGGCGTTCATTTCGCCAAAGGTCGAAATATCGGCGAGATAAATCGTCGCCATCAGGATTTTGGTCTTGTCGCTGCCCGCCTCGGCGAGAAGAGCGTCGATCTGGCCCAAAACTTCCGCCGTCTGCGCGCCGACCGGGCCGCCGGCGGTTTTTTCCGCCACCTGGCCGGCGAGAAAGATCGCATTGCCGAGCAGGACGCCTTGGCTCATGCGCTTGCCGGGCTTCAATCGGATCAGGGACATTTTTGGAACCTTTCGCTACCTGCCGCGTCAATGCCCGCCGTCGTCCGCCTTCGAACCGCCATGGCTGATTCGTTCGCTCAGGGCCAGAAGCACCGCCGACACCACGAAAGTGAGATGGATGCCGACGCTCCAGCTCAGCGAACGGTCGCTCTCGTTCTGCACGTTCATGAAGGCGCGCAGGGTCTGGATGCCGGAAATCGCCACGATGGAGGAGATCAGTTTGAGTTTGAGCCCGCCGAAATCGATCGTCGCCAGCCATTTTGGCCAGGAGGTGTTGCGCCCCGGTTCGGTGCGCGACACGAAATTCTCGTAGCCGGAAAAGATCACCAGCACGACCAGCGAGCCGGTCAGCGAAAGGTCGATCAGGCCGAGCACTTCCAGCACGACTTCCGATTCGGTCAGGCCGAACGCGGTTTCGGCGAGGTGAACCATATGCTGCCCGGTCTTGAGCAGCAGGATGAACAGGCTCAGCGCCAGGGCGGCGAAGAACGGGGCCAGCAGCCAGCGGCTCGAAAACAGCAGGTTTTCGAGCCCCGAGACCAACTTATTTTCCGATTCCATGCCTGACCCTTCCTCACCAAATCCCTGCCTCAAGCTTCGAGACCGGCCGGACAGGCGACCCCGCTGCCGTTGAGGCCGCAATAGCCCGCCGGGTTCTTGGCAAGATATTGCTGGTGGTAGGATTCGGCAAAGTAAAATTCCGGCGCCGGCCGGATTTCGGTGGTGATCGCCGCAAAGCCGCTTTTGGCGAGCGCCTCCTGATAGGCCGATTTCGACTTTTGCGCCGCCGCCAGTTGCGCTTCGGTCGTCGTATAGATGGCGGAACGATATTGCGTTCCCGTGTCATTGCCCTGGCGCATGCCCTGGGTCGGGTCGTGGGATTCCCAGAACAAGGCCAGCAGGCGGGCGAAAGAAATTTTTTTCGGATCGAACACCACCTGCACGACTTCGGTGTGTCCGGTCAGGCCGGAACAGACCTCTTCATAGGTCGGATTGGGCGTGGCGCCGCCGGCATAGCCGACCGAAGTGACATGAACGCCTTCGCTGGCCTGCCAGAATTTGCGCTCGGCGCCCCAGAAACAGCCCATGCCGAACAAAACCGACTCGCACCCGTCGGGAAAGGGCGGGGCGAGGGAGCGGCCATTGACGAAATGGCCGCTCAAAGGGACGACTTTTTCCGCCCTTCCGGGCAAAGCCTCGGCGGCGGTGGGGATTTGCAGCTTTTTGCGCAGGAAAAACATCGACGACTCCTTCAATACGCTCCCAATTTGGGGACGCCGTCGTCAATTGGCGAGGATTTTTTGGCATTTTTCCCTGTATAAGGGCTTTTGCCGACTTTTTGCGGGGGCGGGATGGACTGGGACAAGCTGCGCATTTTCCACGCCGCCGCCGCCGCGGGCTCCTTCACCCATGCCGGCGAGACGCTGCATCTGAGCCAGTCGGCGGTGAGCCGGCAGGTCGCGGCGCTCGAATATGACCTGAAAACCGCGCTTTTCCATCGCCATGCGCGCGGGCTGCTGCTGACCGAACAGGGCGAAATGCTGTTTCGCACGGTGCAGGAGGTGATCGGCAAGCTCGAAGGCGCGCGGCTGCGCCTGTCGGACGCGCGCGACAAGCCGCATGGCGAACTCAAGGTCACCGCCAATACCGGCTTCGGCGGCGCCTGGCTCGCGCCGCGTCTCGCGGAATTCCGCGAGCTTTATCCGGACATCGACCTCACCGTCATCCTGACCGACGAGGAACTCGACCTGTCGATGCGCGAGGCCGACATCGCCCTGCGCCTGCGCGAACCGACCCAGCCCGACCTGATCCGCAAGAAACTCTTCCCGGTCCACTACCACGCCTATGCCTCGGGCGCTTATCTCGAGCGCTTCGGGCGGCCGCAATCCGTGGCGGACCTCGACGACCATCGCATCGTCGCCTTCGGCGTCGCCGGCGCGACCTTTCTGAATAATCTCAACCTGTTGCTGACGCTTGGACGCGAGGCGAAAAAGCCGCGCATTCCCGCGATCTCGATCAATAATATTTTCGCCATGATGCAGGTGATCGAAAAAGGCGGCGGCGTCGGCGTGCTGCCCGATTATTTCGTCTCCGCGACTTCGGCGCTGTCGCGGCTCAATCTCAACGCGGATATGCCGGTGTTCGAATGCTGGCTGGCCTACCCCGAGGAAATGAAGAACGTCGCGCGGCTGCAGGCGTTCCGCGACTTTATCGTCGCCAACGCGCCTTTGTGGAATTTTTAGAAGCCCTGACAGGCTGCTGAAAAATGCTTGGGTTGATCCCCCCGTGCTTCGAGACGCGATGTTTCGCATCGCTCCTCAGCATGAGAGGGTCAATGGAATCAATAGGGTAGCCCTCATGGTGAGGAGCCCGCGAAGCGGGCGTCTCGAACCACGAGGGCGGCCCGTGGGTTTTTCCCAGCCTGCTAAACCTTGACCACGCCCGGCGGTTTCCAGTCGCCCTTGCCGGCGGGCAAAATCGAGGGCGGGTTTTTCTTCGGCCAGTAGAGCCGCATCACCAGATAGACCGGACCGTCGGGCGCCGGCAGCCAGTTCGATTCCTTGTCCGGGCCGGGCGAGGCGTGCTGGATGTAAATCGTCACCGAACCGTCGGGGTTTTTCTTCATGCCCGGCAACATCGGCGAATTGATCAGATAGCGGTCGATCGGATTCTTGATCAGCAATTGCGTCTTGCTGTCATACATCGTCACCGACCAGAAGGCGTTGACCGGCGGCAGATCGCCGGCGGGGAAGGTCAGCGTATAGGCATGGGCGCCGGCGTCGATGATCTCGCCGCTGACGGCGTTGCGCGTCATCGGATACATCGCCTCTTCGGCATTATTGCCGTAAATGCCGGCCTGGGCGGCGGCGGCGCGCAACAGCCAGTCGCCGTTGAAATGCGCGGCGTCGCCGAACGGCGCGGAAATGTTCCAGCCGTTGATTTTCGTCCCGGCCGTCTCGACGGCGGCGTCCACCTTGTCCTTGCCCTGCTTGAGCCCGATCACGGTTTCGAGCTTCTTTTCGAGCGACAGTTCCTTGAAACGGAATGTCTTGCCGGGACCGACGCCGATCTGGGCAAGCTGCGCCCTGATCTCCTTTTCATTTTCCGCTGCCGGGGCGAATTGCAGGGCGAAGTCGAGATAGTCGAAGAAATTCTGCTTCGCCAGTTCCTTGTCGATCTTCGGAAAATCGAGCGCCGGCGCGGCGGGCGGCGCCGGCTGATGCAAAAACGCCGAAAGCGGCTGCGCCCGGTAAAGCGCCTGGATTTTGCGCACATTGTCGATGTCGGCGGGATTGAACAATTGGGTGCGGAAAATCGCCACCGCGAATTGCGTCGTCGAGCGGAAGATCTTGCCGATCCCCTGCGGCTTGTCGCCCTGCCAGTCCGGGCCGACGACCAGATAGTCGCCCGCTTCGGGGCCGGTGGCGCGGGTGCCGATATAGCCGAAATTATAGGTATTGCCGTCGACGAGTTGCACCGAATAATAGCGCTCCTTCTCGATGGCGGGGACCGAAATCACAATGGGTTCGGCGCGCAAATCCATCCCCAGCATCGAATAGGGCGTGTCGCTGTTGGGCGTGACCACCGCCGTGTCTTTGTAGGTGAACACATTGGCGGCGCTGTGAATCTCGTTGAACGGGCCTTTATATTGGCTCGACGTCTTGTCGATGAAGAATTCATAGAGCACAGCGTAATTCATCACGATCGGCAGACCATAGACATAGCCGGCCTCGGCAATATTTTTGGCGGCGAAGAAGCCGGGACGCCCGGCGGTTTCCTCGGCCCGCGCGGCGAGACCTGAAATCGAAACAAGGGCGGCGGAAAGGGCGGTCTGGCTGAGCAGGTTTCGTCTTGTGATCATCATCTGAACCTCGTTAAGGCCGCGCGCGGCTGGACCGGCGGTTCGGCGAGGCGGAAAATTAAGCTAGGTCGTCCTGCCGAGGCAAGAGCGGTCGGCGTCAAGCTGGCGGGAAGAATTGCGCGCAGGACTCGCCGTTTAGTTCGCAAACCGGAAATGCAGCACATCGCCGTCGGCGACTACATATTCCTTGCCTTCGAGCCGGAACTTTCCCGCCTCGCGCGCGCCCGCCTCGCCGTTGCAGGCGACATAATCGTCATAGGCGATGGTCTCGGCGCGAATAAAGCCTTTTTCGAAATCGGAATGGATCACGCCCGCCGCCGCCGGTCCCTTGGTGCCTTTTTCCACCGTCCAGGCGCGCGCCTCTTTCGGGCCGACAGTGAAATAGGTGATCAGGTGCAACAGCCCGTAGCCCGCGCGGATGACGCGGTTGAGGCCGGGCTCGTCGAGGCCGACGGCTTCGAGATAATCCTTCTGCTCGGCGGCGGGCATGACGGCGATTTCGCTCTCGATCTGCGCCGAGACGACCACCGCCACCGCGTCTTCGTCCGCCGCCCGCGCCAGCACTTTTTGGGAAAATTCATTGCCCTGGTCGGCGGAGGCCTCCTCGACATTGCAGACGTAAAGCACGGGCTTGGACGACAGCAGCCCGAGCTGGTTGAAGAGTTTGCGCTCGAACGGCTCGATCTTGGCGAGGCGGGCGGGCTGGCCCTCGCGCAACAGCACGAGGCTGCGGTTCATCAGGTCGACGATTTCCTTCGCCTCCTTGTCGCCGCCCTTGGCCTTTTTTTCGAGCGCCACGATGCGCTTTTCGAGCGAATCGAGATCGGCCAGCATCAGTTCTGTCTCGATGGTGTCGATGTCGCGGATCGGATCGACCTCGCCATCGACATGGGTGATGTCGCCATCGACGAAACAGCGCACGACATGGGCGATGGCGTCGCATTCGCGGATATTGGCGAGAAACTGGTTGCCGAGGCCCTCGCCCTTGGAGGCGCCGCGCACCAGCCCGGCGATATCGACGAATGTCAGCCGGGTCGGGATGATCTCTTTGGAGCCGGCGATTTTGGTCAGGGTTTCGAGGCGCGGATCGGGCACCGCGACGTCGCCGACATTGGGTTCGATGGTGCAGAACGGATAATTGGCCGCCTGCGCCGCCGCCGTTTGCGTCAGGGCGTTGAAAAGCGTCGATTTGCCGACGTTCGGCAGGCCGACAATGCCGCATTTGAAACCCATGGAATCTGGCTCGCCTGAGAGTGAAAGCGTGCGGCGCGCCAACGCGGCGCCCGTGGCTTTGCGCCCTATGCGGCGCAGGAACGCAAAAGGCAAGCCCGCGCGCGGCTTAATCGCAGCCTTAATTTGGTCACGATAGGCCTGCTTAAAATCGGGCCGCCACGACCAAAGATCGGATCATGCGCCGAATTCTCAAGGGGCCTCGCGTCGGCCCAACCTTTTTGCCGCGTCTCGCGCTGGCCTTTTCCACCCTGCTGCCGCTCGCGGCGGGACCGGCGCTGGCCCGGCATTGCCCGCGCGGCCAGATCCTGCGGGTTTCGAAAAATGTCTGCGTCGCGAAACGCGAGGCGGTCGGGCGGCATGTTTATTATGGACCGACCTATCGCGGGCCCACCAAACCGTCGAGCGAGCCGGAAGAACAGGCCGCCAACCTTGAGCCGGACTCGCGCGCGGGCGGCGCGGACTTGCTGGCGGACCGTCCGGCGGCCGCCGTGCCCCCCAAAAAGCCCAAGCCGCCGTCGTCGGCCGTTTCGCCCTCGCTCTCGCCTTATGGCGAACTGAGCCTCGAAAGTTTCCCAAAACCCTGATGTTGCAATTGCATGCCGTGCAAAATCGGCTAGTTTGCGCGCCATGACGCAAGAAATCTGCCCCTGCCGCGCCACGGCGCCCGAGAAGCTCGAATTCGCCGCCTGCTGCGGTCCCTATCTGGCCCGCGCAAAGCTGCCCACCACCGCCGAGGCGCTGATGCGTGCGCGCTACAGCGCCTTCGCCAAGGGCGATGTCGATTACCTCCATGAAACCCTGTCGCTCGACCAGCGCAGCGATTTCAACCGCAAGGCGACGACCGAATGGGCGCGCCAGTCCGAGTGGCTCGGACTGGAGATCGTCGAGACCGAAAAGGGGCTGGAGGAGGACGAGACCGGCACGGTGACCTTTGTCGCCCATTACACGCACGACGGCAAAAAGCTGACGCACAAGGAAAAGTCGCTGTTCGCCCGTGATTCCAAAAGCCGGCGCTGGCAATTCGCCGGCGAACTGACGATCAAGAGCGAACCCGTGGTGCTCGGCCCGCAACCCGGCCGCAACGATCCCTGCCCCTGCGGATCGGGCAAGAAATACAAGAAGTGCTGCGGCGCCTGAGGCGCCGAAGGCGAAATCCCGACGTTCGCGAAGGGTAACCGGAGTCGGTTCGCGGCGGCGAGCGGACTGCGGAAAGTGGCGCCCGGAACGGCAAGGATGCGCATTTGCGGTCCTTCCTGAACGACCAAGGCGAGAGCCTTGGGGGCCGAAGCCGCGTCGATCCGACTTCCTGCCCTTCCAATTCGATATTCTTCCGCGTGTAAATCTCGAACGGCGGCGGCAGCCGAACGGATTCGCCGAGCATCGCCCGGCGTTCACGCTGGCGAACAAGTCGAGCATTGTTTCGAAAAGCAAAATTCAGGATTTTGGACGATAACGCCGATGCCATCCAGCAGGCGAGAGCAACCTCTCGCGTCAAACCCGGGCAAATAATTTTCAAGTGAAATTCCCCGTGATTTTATAATCTGTATACCACCCTTCTCCAGTTTGAGGGCACAATAAAAACGGCCCCAATATTACAATAACGACCCAGCCGACCGGGAACTTTTTAATCCCGAACGGACTCGAACGCGGCGCTTTATTAATAAAAAACAATAGGTTAAAAGTCTCTCTTGTGCTATCGTCGTGACCGGTCAATTTTCGAATTTGTTCCGGGAGCTGGTCAATGAAATCATGCAAGCGCACGTCGCTCCTCGGCGGCGTAACGGTCGTCACCGCAGCCTTGGCGACCTTCCCCCTGACCCCCGCACAAGCCCAGACGCAGAAACAGCCGAACATCATCATGTTGATGACGGACGACACGGGCTGGAACGACTTCGGCGCCTACTCCGGCGGCGGAAAGGCGCTCGGCCACCCGACGCCCAACATCGACAGGATCGCCGAGGAAGGCGCGACCTTCACCAATTGGTACGGCCAGGCAAGTTGCACGGCCGGACGCGCCTCATTCATGACCGGACGAATCCCGGTCCGCTCGGCGCTGTCTATCGTCGTGGCGCCGGGAGATCCGAACTACTTGCGCAAGGAAACGCCGACGATCGCCGAGTTCTTCCAGAAGAAAGGCTATTCGACGTACTTTTCAGGCAAGTGGCATATGGGCGACATTCCGGAATCCTATCCGACGGAGCACGGTTTCGACGAGATGAAGAACTTCGCCGCCTACTACGCCGGCGTCTATGCCTACGACTATACCAACAAGTGGTTTCATCCCTGGTTCCCCTCCTATAATCCGCAATTCGCCAAATATTATACCGAAAACGTGAACCTGGCCGAATGGGAAGGGTTTGCCGGTAAGCCGGCGAAGAACCTCGGCAAGATTACTTACGAACGCTTCGCCACCTTCGACGAGGAGCAGGCAGAAAATGCAGTCGCCTACATCAAAGCGCACGCCAGCGCCGAAAGGCCGTTCTTCATGGATGTAAACTTTCTCAAGATGCACAACCCGACCAACGCCGCGCCGGACTTTGCGGGCCGGTCGCATCTTGGGGACTATTCGGACTCGCTGATGGAGCTTGACGCCGACATCGGCAAGATCATTGACGCGGTCCGCAAGCATGCGCCCAACACCATCGTGATCGTGACCGCCGACAACGGCGCGTGGCTGGACGCTTATCCCGACGCGGGCACGACTCCGTTCCGCGGCGAGAAGGGCTCGCCGTTCGAAGGCGGGTGGCGGGTTCCCGGCATCATGTGGTGGCCGGGCCATATCCCCGCGCGCGCGAAGTACGACGAGATGATGTCGCATATCGACGCCTGGGCGACGCTCGCGTCCATGGTCGGCCTGACGCCTCCGCCGCACGAATGGGTCGGCAATGACGGCCAACCGATCTATTTCGACTCGATCGACAACAGCGCCTACATTTTGGGAAAGGCCGAGCATTCGGCGCGCCGGTCCTGGATCTATATCGACGGCGAGGTCTTTGAGGGAACCCGGGTCGATATCGCCGGCGATCCCAAGGAGCCGTGGCTCAACATCGCCTGGAAGATGCTCTACACCGCCAGAGACTCCTGGCTCGGCGTGAAGTCGGACCTCGGCGCCGTTCCCGCTATCTACAATTTGACCATGGACCCGTTCGAGAAATATGACATGACGTTCAATGGCGCGGCGCCGTCGACGGTTCGGCAGGCCTCGCCGGGAAAATATGCCGGACAGGACAATGGCTGGATCGCCGGGTTGACGGGCCCGGTGATGATCGAGTTCGACAAGACGATCATCAAGTTCCCGAATATCAAGCGCTTTGTCGGCGGCGCCTCCACCGATCTCATCCCCAATCTCCAGCGTCCCGAGGACCCGGCGCCGCTGTTGAGGGAGCAGATCGAGAAGCATGGCGATCCGCATGTCCAGGGCGGCGGCGGCTGATCGTGAGCAAATGGAAGGGGCGGTCCTGGCCGCCCCATGCTTCGATTTCATGAAGCGCGAAGGCTGATGAAACGATCCGAGGTCTCATTTCAAAGCACGGCCAAGCGGGTGCGACGCGTCGCCGCCGCCTTCGCCATCGCCATGTTCGCAGCCTCTCCGGTCGCGACCGTTCGCGCCGGCGAAATCCCGGCTGTCTCCGAGCCGACCGATTCGGCTGGCCTCTCTGCGTGGGCGATGCGCTGGTTCACGGAGATGATGGCCGGACGGACCGACCGCTCTCAATATGCGACCGCCTTTGCGTCCCAGGTCACCGATGCGGCAGTCGCAGGGATGGCGCACGACCTCAACGAATACGGCGCCGCGCCGCTGCGCGCCGAAATCGTGCAAACCAGGAAGGACGGCGATCAGACGTTCGCCATCGTGAAATTCGTCTTTCCGCGCGGCGATGCGACCAGCCTCCTGTTCGGATTCGACACCGCCGGCAAGATCACCGGCGTCGCCGTCGGCGGCATAGCGGGCGACTGACGGAAGGCGACCGGAGCCGCGGCCCAGGAGAGAAGTCCAGCCTCTGCCTTCATCGGGCGCCGGCCTCATTCAGGATCCGCCAGAGCCTCGCCGAGAGCCGCCATGATTCGCCCCATTTCATAGGGCTTGCGCGCCAGCGCCCTGCCGGCGAGACGGGTCAGCGGCTTCGGGTCGTCGCCCTGGCCCGACAGGCTCTCCCCGGTGACGAAAATGAACGGAATGGCCCGTTTTTCCAGCGCCTCCGCCACCGCGAGCGAGGTTTCGCCGTGGAGATGGTAATCGAGTATGGCGGCGTCGATCTCGACGCTTTCCAGCGCCATCAGCGCTTCTGCGCAACTGGTGCAGACGCTGGCGACGGTCACGCCGGTTTCGGTGAGCGAGGCTTCGAGATCCATCGCGATCAGCGCCTGATCCTCGACGATCATCACCCGCAACCCGTCAAGCGCCGCCGCTGGCCGCGCCGCGCGTTTTTGTGCGGTCCGCTGCGGCGACAGGACCTGCAGGCGCAGCGAGAGGAATTCGCCGAATAGTTCGGCGGCGGCGCGCAGTTCCATCGCCGGATGGCGCGGCGTCCGGTGCGCGCAGAACACCAGACCCCACAGCAGGCCATCGACGACGATCGCGATCGCCAGCGCCGCGGCGGCGCCGCTCTGGCGCAAGACAGCGCGCTCGTCGGGGCTGGGGGCGCGCAAGAAAGCCAGCGTCAGGTCGAGCGCCCCCGCCTCGGGCGCGCCGAGGATGGCGGCAGGCGGCGAATCGGCGTCGATGAGCAGCCGGAGGCGACAGGCGAGCCATTTCGCGCGGGTTTCCTCGCTGAAAATCGCCGGTGGACCGGCGGAGCCGGACCAGGAGTCGAGGTCCCCGGCTTTTTGCTCCGCGACGAGGGTCGCCCGCCCCAGCGCGTCGAGGCGCAGCACCGCGACGCGATCATATTGCAACATCGCGAAGCACAGGCGCGCCGCCGCCTGCAAGGTCTTGTCGAGATCGCCGGCCTGGGCGAGGCGCGCGATAAACGCCCTCAGACGGTCCAGCAGCGAACGGTCGTTTTCCGGCGCCGCCGGTTCGATTTCGATCACGGTTTCGTCTTCGATCGCGTGGACGGCGAGATCATAGGCGCCTGCGCAGCCGGGAAGCAGCAATCCCGTAAGCAAGGCCGGCGGCGCCGGGGAGGCGAAGCGCGACAGAGCGTTGCGGAGGCTGTGCGTGACCTGAGGACCCAGTATTTCCCGCAAGTTGGCGCCGATGAACGGTCCCGGCCAGGCGGGAAACAGCCCGGCGAGATTGCTCGAATGGCGCCGCACCCGGGAGGCGCCGGAGTCGCAGACAATCAGCCAGCCCTGCGGCTGGATCGCGTCCGGGGTTTCGGCTCTGGCCAAGGTTCTGGCCAATATTCCCGCCATTTGGTGCGTTTCTCCCCGAGACGCCGGATTTTTCCCTTTTTCGTCGATCGCGGCTCCTCGCGATCGACGACTCCCTCTCCCGTTCGGCGGCGCCCTCGCGCCCCCGCCCAATCCCCGAGGCTTCAACCTGAGCGATTCGGCAGGAGCGCGATCCTGCCCGAAAATTGTTGCGGAACTTTTGTCGCGCCGTCCGGTTTACGCGTCAATGGTTGTGCTGAAGCCATTTGGGCGCGGCCTCCGGCTTCGGAGGTAAAAAAAGTGTCAAATCGCCTGAGGACGAGCGGAACTATTCTAATTTTCAGTCGTATTGGTCATTGGGTCGAGGCTCTGCAGGAGGGGTTGGTCATGGGTGAATGGAATCGCCAAATTTTGCGTTTTTCACTGGTTCTGGCGCTCGGGAGCGGTCTGGCCGGAATGGCGGCTCATGCGGCGCGGCCTGAAAAGCCCGGAATGAGGGTCCAGACGCCGCGCCCCGAGCCGATCATTCTGGCCACGGTCATGGAACGGACCGTTCCCGAACAATGCCTGCTGGTTCCGCGCGAAGAGGCCGATTCCGCAACGGACGCGCGCAAGGGCCGCGAAAAGATCGCGGACCTGCGCGACAGGGACGGTCACGGCAAAAAGAAAGTGATCGCCTGCGGCTGAGGAAAATCACGCCAGCGGAAATTCGAGCCGGGTCCGCACCCCGCTGGCGCCGACGTTCTGCGTCAGGGTTGCGCCCAAGGTCCGGGCCATGGCGGAGAGAATTTTCGACCCCAGCCCGGTGCCCTGGCTTGGCGCCGCGGCGTCGAACCCTTGGCCGTCATCCTCGACGCTGACAAAGCCTTTGGCGCCGGCCCGGCCGACGGCGACGCGAATTTCGCCCCGGCGCTGGTGCGGATAAGCATATTTGAAGGCGTTGGTCACCAGTTCGCCGACGATGACGCCGAGCGTCACCGCCTTGTCGATGGGAATGGCGAATTTTTCGGCGCTGAGCGCGATGCGGTGGTCGTGAGCGGTGTCGCGCAGGGATTCCGCCAGTTCCGCCGTCAGATGGCCGAGATAGTCGTCGATTTCGACCTGGCCGACCTTGTCCGATACGTAAAGGCGGCGATGCACGCCGGCGATGGCGATGATGCGCCGCCGCGTCTCGTTCAGGGCGGCGACGGCGGCGGGGTCCGTCAGCGCGCCGGCCTGCATCCGCACCATGGCGGCGGCGAGCGCCAGACTATTGGCGATGCGGTGATTGACCTCGCGCAACAGGGTTTCGGCGCGGTCGCGCGCGACGCGCACTTCGCGTTCGTTGCGCTCCTGCACCTCCCTGAGGCGCCAGCGTTCTAGTACCTGTTCCATGGCGACGACCAGCAAATCGAAAAAGGCCTCGGCTGAATCCTTGACGACATATTCGTCGGCGCCGGCGCGGATCGCCTGGATCGCGGTTTGGGCGTCGATCGCCGCCGTGACATAGACCACCGGCGGGCGGCTTTCGCGCGGTCCGAGGCGGCGCAGCACGTCGAAGCCGGTCTCGCCTTCGAGCATGTGGTCGAGCGCGATCACGTCGATTTTACCTTCGGCGAGCAGACTTAGCCCCTCGGCGCCGCTCTTGACATGCGCGACCTCGTGCCCGCGCCGCGACAGCGCCTTGCGCGTCAGGGCGGCGAAGGCCGGATCGTCGTCGATATAGAGCACTCGGATGGGATGCCTTCCCTCGGCCGCCTGCGTCATGTCAATCGACCTCCGGGATCTGCATCACCGAAAGGAACAGGCCGAGTTGCCGGATGGTGTTGGCGAAGTGCTCGTAAATCAGGGGCTTGGTGATATAGACATTGGCGCCGAGATCGTAGCAGCGCTGGATTTCGCGCTGGTCGTCGGCGGTGGTCAGCACGATCGCCGGGGAACGGCGCAATTGGGCGTCGCCCTTGATTCTGGCGAGAATGTCGATCCCGGTCATGTCCGGCAGGTTCAGATCGAGCAGAATCAGGCAGGGCGCGCCGGGTTTCATCCGGTCGGGGCCGTCGCCGAGCAGAAAATCCAGCGCGCTGGCGCCATCGCGGAAGCCGACGATGTCATTGGTGACGCCGGCGCGGCGGATATGTTTCTCGATCAGCCGGGCATGGCCTTCGTCGTCCTCGATCATGACGATCAGGACGGGCTTGGCGTCGCTGGTGTTCACGGTCTCCGCCATTCCATTCTCCGGCCTTCAATTTTCGCCCTTTAGTTCTCTTGCACGATTCGGTCGAGATTGCGCGCCAGCGAGAAGCGAAACACCGAACCGGTGACGCCATCGGACTCGACCTGGATTTCGCCGCCGAGCCGCCGCGTCAGACTGCGCACATGGGCGAGGCCGACGCCTTCGCCCGGCCGGTCCTGAGGACCCGCGCGGCGAAACAGGTCGAAAACGCGCTCGCGGTCCTTGGCCGCGACGCCCCGGCCATTGTCGCGGATTTCGAAATAGGCCATCGCCCCGCGCGCCTCTCCGCTGATCGCGATTTTTCCGGCGCGGCCGGGAGCGAAATATTTGACGGCGTTGTCGAGAAGGTTGGTGAAGATCTGCTTCACCGCATTGGCGTCGCTGACAATGTCGGGCAGCGGCTTGACGACGCTCGCCTCGCCGCCGCTCTCCACCAGCTGCTTGCGGATCTGCGACAAACAGTCTTCGAGCAACTCGCCCATGTCGATGCGCTGGGGATGCAGCGGCGCGCGCCCGAGCCGCGACAATTGCAAAATGCCGGCAATCAGCGAGTCCATGCGCTTGAGCGAGGATTGAATGAAGCGCAAGGCTTCCGGCGCCTCCTCGTCGACGGCGGCGTAAACCTCGTCCATCCGCGCGAAAGGCGCGCCGGCGCGCATCGAGTCGACATAGGCCTTGAGCACTTCGGCGGCGTTTTCCAGTTCGCGGGTGAATCCCATGATATTGACCAGCGGCGCCCGCAGATCGTGGCCGACGACATGGGCGTAACGCTGGATGTCCTCGTTCGAGCGCTGGAGTTCGCGGGTTCGTTCGCGCACGCGCGATTCCAGCTGCCGGTTGGCCTCGCGCAAGTCGTGCCGCGCGCGGATCAACTGGCTGGTGCGGGTGGCGATGGCGAAAATGGCGGCGCCCGACAAGGCGAGAATGGCGACCATCCCCTCCCAGGTGGTCCGCCGCAGGCTTTGCAGCGTCCGCGAGGTTTCGTCATGACGTTTCTGGCGAAGGATTCCAGTGTTGTTGCGCGCCTCGGCCACGGCGTCGCCGATGCGGCGCATCGAAGCGGCGCCCGGCTCGTCGGCGGCGACCCGCAGCGCGGCCTCGGCGCCCTCGGCGCGCGCCAGTTCGACCATGCGCGACCAATGCTCGAATTTCGCCTCGACCTCCTGACGCAGCAGGGTCTCGACGGCCGGCGCCCCATCGCCCGCCATGCGTTCGGCCCGATAATTCTCGACATCCGCCAATGCCCTGGCTTTGGCGCCGGCCGGGTCCGCCAGCCACTTGTCCTCGGGAGTCAGCAGGAAACGCCGCACCCCGGATTCGGACTGGAGCAGGGTCTCCATCAGGTCGCCGAGCGCGCGCTCGGCCCGGCCGACGCTCTCCGATAATTTGAAATCCTGCTGGACCGCCTTGCCATATTCGGCGGCCCGCAGCGAAATCCATAGCAATACCGCGCCGGCGGCGGCCGCCAGCAGCACATGATAGGCAAGAAAACGCTTGTCGACATGTTTCATCGGATCCGTCCGACCCGCCCGGATTGGTCTTGGCCGACAAGTTCGCATGGCGTTCGCCGCCGGCCAAGATGCTTTGGGCCGGGATGGCTTGAAACGAGAGTCTTTCGAACAAAATGCCTTGTCGAGAGCGCGCTTCGAGCAAGCCTCCTGTCTGCGGTGACAACCGCGCCGTGTCGCCGGCGCGGTTGCGGGCCGATGAAACTTTTTCGGCGGCTGACAGTATGCAACAAAGAGCAACGCCTATCAGAAGGAAACGTAACGGGAATGTCGAAGAAAACTCTGGCTGTCAGCGTCGCCCTGATGGGCGCGATCGCGGCCTATGCGGAGGCCGGCGCGCGCGCCGACACCGAATGGCGCCTGCCGGGCGTCCTGTTCAACGCCATCGTCGCGGAAAAGCACGGCGCCGTCGCCCGAGGCCTCGCCTATGGCCCGTTGGCGCGCCAGAAGCTCGATATTTACCGCCCGGCGCCGGAAATCGACCGCAAGGCGATCGTGATTTTCTTTTATGGCGGCGGCTGGCGGCGGGGCGAACGCGCCGTCTATCGTTTCGTCGGCGCGGCTCTGGCGGCGCGGGGCTATACGGCGGTGATTCCCGATTACCGTCTGTTCCCGCAGTCGGCCTTCCCCGATTTCATGGAGGATGCGGCGCTCAGCTATGCCTGGGTGCAGCGCCATGTCGCCACGCCCAGGGAAAGGCGCCGCATCGTGCTGATGGGCCATTCCGCAGGCGCCCATATCGCCGCGCTGCTGGCGCTCGACCCGCATTATCTGGACGAGGCCGCCATGGGCGCGCCGCCGCCCGCCGCCGTGGTCGGTCTCGCCGGTCCCTATGCCTTCGATCCGACCACCTGGCCGCGCACCCAGAAAATTTTCGCCGCCGCCGCGCAAAATCCGGAAAGCGCGCGGCCCCTGGCCTTCGCCTCGGCGAAAGCGCCGCCCATGCTGTTGGCGCGCGGCGACAAGGACGGCGTGGTCGCCGACTTCAACGCCGACGACATGGCGAAGGCTCTGGAGGAAAACGGCGTTTTCGTCGAGAACAGGATCTATCCGGGACTTGGCCACGTCGGGCTGGTGCTGACCCTTTCGCGTCCGTTCCGCTGGCGCGCGCCGGTCCTCGACGACGCCATCGCCTTTATCGAGACGGCGCTCAAGGCGCCCGGGTGAGCGGGAGGAACGGCGTCGGCAGAGCGCCCCGGAGGCTTAGATCCTGAAATTTGCTCAGTCCCAGCGGCTCGTTGCCATTGACGTGGACCAGAATAATGGCGCCCTCGCGCGGCTTTTGCTCCAGCGCCAGCCAGGCGTCGGCGCCGAGCGGTATCAGATGGTCGTCCTTTAGCGCCTGCATCCAGCCGGCGTCGGAAATCAGGCCGGGAAAACGGAAAAACACCGAAGGCGTCTCGCCATTGGCGATCAGCAGCCTTTCGACGTCGAAAATCTCGCGGTCCTTGTCGAGGCCGGGCGCGAGCAGGAAATTCTGCCCTGTCGGCAGGCCGGGGCGGTAGGGATGGGTGTAAGAGTGATTGACGAAGGTGATGGCCAGCCGGCCTTCCGCCTTTTCCCGCCGCAGCCAGTCGAAATCCTCGGGGTGATGGGCGATCCAGAGGCCGGAGACCGACAGGGCGATCTGCGTCGCGGGGCCGGCCTTTTCGAGCTTTTGCAGGAAGTCGCGGTCGAGCGATTTTCGTGACGGACAGAGGTCGGCGGTGAGGAAGGCGCCTTCGCCGTGTCCATGTTTCAGCCCCGCATTGTCGAGCCATGTAGCGCCGGGTTTGAGCCTGTTCCCCGGATCGTCGGCGAATTGCGCGACCAATTGCTGGAAGCGGCTCGTCCCCTTCGGTTCGCGGCAGGTCCAGCAAGTGCGGCGCTCGATGCTCGTGTCGAGACTTTTCGAGTCCACGGTCAGCAAGAATTCCTCGCCGCCGACGCGCATGGCGCGGATGGCCAACCGCTCCTTGTCGGCGTTTGTGCAGCTTTGCAGGATCGCCTGGTAATCTTCCACGCGATGCAGCCGTTGCAGCGGTCCGCCAATCGGCGCCTCGATTCTGGCAGGGGAAGCGCAATCGGGCTCGGCCCTTGCGCCGATGCCGGCGAGCGGCCAGAGTGCGGCGAGAAAACCCAGAACTTTTTTCATGCGCGGATCCATGACAAAAAAACAGGTCCCGACCAAGCCCTTTCATATCGCAAGGGAAGTCGCCGGGAGCGAGGCTTCAAAACTGGTTTCGGCGCGTCTGGGACGGGAAATCGCCGGGAGCCACGGCCCGCGCAATGAAAAAACCTTCACGCTGGCGGCGCGCGATCAACGAGGCGAGTGGATCGGCGGCGTCAATGGCGTGATCCACTGGCGCTGGCTTTATATCAGCCAGTTCTATCTGGCGCCGGATTGGCGCCGCAACGGGCTTGGCCGCGCCCTCCTCGCCGAAGTCGAAAATTTCGCCCGCGAAACCGCCTGCGTCGGGCTTTATCTCGACACGTTCGAAGCGGGTCCGCTGGATTTTTACTGCAAATGCGGTTTTGCAATCTCCGGGCGGATCGAGAATTTCCCGCCCGGCGCCGAGCGGACCTTTTTGAGCAAGGCGCTGTGAAGTGTTTCAGCGTTTGACGCCGGCGAGCGCTTGCTCGATCGCCGGGCCCAGAATTTCGCGCGCGACATAAGCCGATCCGCGCGTTGAAAAATGGCCGTAATCGATGGCCATCAGATCTTCGGGCAGATCGTCGCCAAGGCGGCGGCGGCAGCCTCTGTCGTCGCAGAGCTTCTCGGCCAACGATATAAGAGACACGCCCGGGCCAAAATCCTGCCGGCGCAAGGCGGCGTCAACGTCAAGACTCTGGCGATTGAGACCATTCGAGGAAAAGACCGGCGTCCTCCCGTCGCGCAAAATCTCGTTCGCCGCCAGCTGCGGCAGGCTCGGCGTCCAGGTCGGAATCTGTCCGGCGACGATCACCCGGCCGACGCCGCGCGCCCGCAAGGCCTGGGCGCCGGCGCGGAAATTCTGGAGAAAATCGCGCGTGGCCCAGCCCGGCGTGTCCAGAAAGACGCCAAAATAGGCGCCTACAACCACAATATCGGGCTTCAGCGCTTCGACCTGGGCGAACACATGGTCATTGATGGCGCGGCAGCGTGGCGTCGCCGACTTGCTCCCCGCTTCCGGTTCGATGTTTTCGATCAGCGGCGCGCAATAGCTGGCGTTGAGTTGCAGGATATTGGCCCTGTCGCCGAATACGGCGCTAAGCCCCGCATAAAGATGCGCCCCATGCGAATCGCCGAGCAGCAGGAGGGTGGGTTTGGCGGGATCGGCCTTTTGCAGGCATTGGGGCGCAAAGGCCTGCGCTACCGTCTCAGGCGTCAGGTGTTCGTCGCGCCGGTCGTCGTAACAAAGGCCGGCGCGATAGGCTTGCTGCTCGAATCCATGCGGCGGGAAGGCGAATATCGCCGCGACCTGCGCGGGATAGCGGCCGGGGAAGCCTTTTTCGGCGCGCGTCAGCATTCCGATCAGCCCGAGCGCCGCCAGCGCCGCCGCCAGCGCCGCGACGGTTTTCCATGGACGCCGAACGGAAAAAGCGAAGATCGGCCGCTCGACGAAGCGATTGGTCAGCGCCGCGAGAATCAGCGCCAGCGCCGCCAGCGCCGGCCGCAGGCCCGGCGGCGCCAGCGCGCCCCAGCGCAGAAAGGCGAAAGCCAGCAAAGGCCAGTGCCAGAGATAGAAGGGATAGGACAGATTGCCGAAAAATTGCATCGGCGCCGCGCAAAGGAGTTTTTCGCTCCAGCGGCCCGGAAAGGCGATGACCATGGCGCAGCCCAGCGTCGGAACCACCGCGCGCCAGCCCGGAAAAGCCTGGTTTTCGTCGAACAGCACGATGGCCGCCGCCATCAGCGCGATTCCGGCGAGCGCCAGTCCTCCTCGCCGTGCGCCGCCCGGCGGCGGTCCGCGCGAAAGCTCGAAGCGCGCTACGGCGGCGCCCAGCGCCAGCTCCCAGACGCGACCCCAGGGGAGATAAAAGGCGGCGGTGGGATCGCGAGGCGTGGAATAGAGATTGAACCCGAATGACAGCGCCGTGACGGCAAGGATCAGCGCGGCGGTAGGCAGCCTTAGGCGGAGGCCCAGAATCAGCAGCGCCGGCCAGACGATGTAGAATTGCTCCTCGATGCTCAGCGACCACAAATGCAGGAGCGGATTGCCTTGCGCCGAGGGGGCGAAATAATTGACCTCCGCCGCCAGACTGAAATTGAGGATATAGGCGGCGGCTTCGAGCTGATGCTGGCCGAGCACGGTCAGGGCCGGCGGCGGCAGCCATAACAGGCCGCCAAGCCAGACGGCGCCGAGCACCAGCGCCAAAGCCGGGAAAATGCGGCGCACCCTGCGCGCGTAAAACCGCCGCAAGCTGAATTGGCCCACCGAAATTTCGGAAAAAATGATCCGCGAAATCAGATAGCCGGAAATGACGAAAAAAATATCGACGCCGACGAAGCCGCCCGGCGCCAGCCGCCGCTCGACATGAAAGGCGACCACGCTGACCACCGCGATGGCGCGCAATCCATTGATATCGGGCCGGAAAGTCAGGTGCATAGGGAATTGGGGCATTGCCGGCACAAGCGGCGCCGTTCACACCCGCATCGGCATCAAGACATAAAGCGCGCTCGCGCCTTCGCGGTCCTGCACGATGGTCGGCGAGCCGGAATCGTTGAGCTTGAACAAAGCCGTGTCGCCGTCGAGCTGGTTGGCGATATCGATCAGGTAGCGGGCGTTGAACCCGATCTCCAGCGGGCTGGCGTTGTAATCGACCTCCAGCTCCTCCACCGCCGACCCTGAATCCGGATTGGTGACGGAGAGCACCAGCTTGCCTTCGGAAACCGCGAGTTTGACGGCGCGTCCGCGCTCCGAGGAAATGGTCGAGACGCGATCGACCGCATCGGCGAAATCCTTGCGCTCGACGGTCAGAAACTTGTCGTTATGCGCCGGAATGACCCGCCCGTAATCGGGGAAGGAGCCGTCGATCAGTTTCGAGGTCAGCACCACTTCGCCAAGCGTAAAGCGGATCTTGGTCGCGGAAAGCTCGACGCCGACTTCCAGATCCGGCTCTTCGATCAGTTTCTGCACTTCCGCCACCGCCTTGCGCGGCACGATGACGCCCGGCATTCCGGCGGCGCCTGCGGGGGCCGGCGTCTCCAGCCGCGCGAGACGGTGGCCGTCGGTCGCCACCGCGCGCAGCACCGACACGCCGTCGGCCTCGGCGACGTGCATGAAGACGCCGTTGAGGTAATAGCGGGTTTCCTCGTTGGAGATGGCGAATTGGGTCTTGTCGATCAGCCGCTTGAGTTCGCCCGCGGGGAGCTTGAACTTATGGCTCATGTCGCCGGCGGCGAGGTCGGGAAAATCGCTTTCCGGCAGGGATTGCAGGTTGAAGCGCGAGCGGCCCGAACGCAGTTGCAGCTGGCCGCCGTCGGTCCCCGACTCCAGCGACACCTGGGCGCCATCGGGCAATTTGCGGACGATTTCGTAGAGAACATGGGCCGGCAAGGTAGTGGCGCCGGCCTTGCCGACATCGGCGGGGACGGTTTCGGTGACTTCGAGATCGAGATCGGTGGCCTTGAGCTGCAATCCGCCGCCGCCGGCGCTGAGCAGGACATTGGAGAGGATCGGAATGGTCGTGCGCCGCTCGACGACGCGATGCACATGGCCGAGCGATTTGAGGAGAGCCGATCTCTCGAGCGTGACTTTCATGGGGCGGCAATCCGAATGCAGAAAAAACCGGAGGTTTTACGGGGGCGCAACTTTGCAGCGGCTGCGCCGCCAAAGCAAGGACGTGAGCCCAAGATTTTAGCCGATGCGGCGCCCAGCCCCAAATCGAGCGCGGCGGCAAAACACTTAACCGGCCCTTAATTCGCCCCCTTTAAATTGAAAACACGCCTTTCACTTCTCCATGCTCCTCACCTTACAGACTCGGACAGCGGCATCATGGCGCGAAAGAAATCGGGCGGCGAGCGAATCGAGCCTGGCTTTGCCGCCCGAGCCGATTCCGGCCGCGCGCCGCGCGTCGAGGCGGAGCCGCGCGGTCCGAGACGAGCCCAAAGAACCGAAAAGCCGGCGCGCGGCAAAAAGGGTTTCGGCCTCGGCCGGCTGGTCTATTGGGGCTTCGTCCTTGCCGTCTGGGGCCTGATCGGAGCCGGCGGGATGGTCATTTATTACGGTTCGCAACTGCCCCATATCGACCATCTCGCAGTGCCCAAGCGCCCGCCCAATATCGCCGTGCTCGGCGTCGACGGCTCCCTGCTCGCCAATCGCGGCGACACCGGCGGGGCGGCGATCCGCCTGCAGGACCTGCCCCCCTATCTGCCGAAAGCCTTCGTCGCCATCGAGGACCGCCGCTTCTACAGCCACTGGGGCCTCGATCCGGTCGGGGTTGTCCGCGCCCTGTTTCGCAACGCGCTCGGGCGGGGCGGCGTCCAGGGCGGCTCGACCCTGACCCAGCAATTGGCGAAAAACCTGTTCCTGACTCAGGAGCGCACGGTCTCGCGCAAGATTCAGGAGGCCATTCTGGCGCTCTGGCTGGAGCATCGCTATTCCAAGGACCAGATTCTCGAACTCTACCTCAACCGCGTCTATTTCGGCTCGGGCGCCTATGGCGTCGATGCGGCGGCGCAGAAATATTTCGGCCATTCGGCCAGGCTCGCCACCCTGCCCGAGTCGGCGATGCTGGCCGGCCTGATGAAGGCGCCGAGCAAGCTAGCGCCCAATCATAATGAGCCTGCGGCGGTCGAGCGCGCCAACCAGGTCGTCGCCGCCATGGCGCAGGAGGGCCATATCACCGAGGCCATGGCGCAGGTGGCCTTGTCCCACCCGGCCCATGCGGTGCGCGCGAAAGCCGGCGGCTCGCTCAATTACGCCGCCGACTACGTCATGGACGTGCTCGACGACACCATCGGCGCCATCGACGAGGATATTGTCGTGACCTCGACCATCGATCCGGCGATGCAGGCCGCCGCCGAACGCGCGCTCGTCGATGTGCTCAACCGGCAGGGCGGGAAATATGGCGTGGCGCAAGGCGCGCTGGTCTCGCTCGACAGCGCCGGCGCCATCCGCGCGCTGATCGGCGGGCGCGATTACGAGGACAGCCAGTTTGACCGCGCGGTCTCGGCGCGGCGCCAGCCCGGCTCCGCCTTCAAGCCCTTCGTCTACCTGACCGCGCTCGAACATGGCCTGACGCCCGACAGTGTGCGCGACGACGCGCCCATCGATGTGAACGGCTGGCGGCCGGAAAATTCCACCCATAAATACCTGGGCCCGGTCAACCTCACCACGGCGCTGGCTCTCTCGCTCAATACGGTGTCGGTGCGGCTGGGGCGGGAGGTCGGTCCGCGCGCGGTGATCCAGACCGCGCATCGGCTCGGAATCGTCTCGGAAATGCAGCCCAACGCCTCGATCGCGCTCGGCACTTCCGAGGTCACGCCGCTGGAGCTGGTTTCGTCCTACGTCCCCTTCGCCAATGGCGGCATCGGCGTGCAGCCGCACATCGTCACCAAGGTGCGGACGGCGGACGGCAAGCTGCTTTACGCGCGAAAAGGCTCAAGCAACGGGCGCGTCGTCGATCCGCAATATGTGGCGATGATGAACGCCATGCTGGAGCAGACCCTGACCATCGGCACCGGCAAGAAAGCCGACCTGCCGGGCTGGGAGGCGGCGGGGAAAACCGGCACCAGCCAGGATTACCGCGACGCCTGGTTCGTCGGCTACACCAGCCAGCTCGTCACCGGCGTCTGGCTCGGCAACGACGATAATGCGCCGACCAAAAAAGCCTCGGGCGCCAATCTGCCGGTCGAAATCTGGTCGCGCTACATGCGCGAGGCGTTGAAGGGAATGGTCGTCGCCGGCCTGCCGACGGGGGGCTGGCGCAGCGAAAGTCTGGCGGCGGGGCTGGCGGCGTCGCTTTGGCCGCAGCCGACGCCGCCGCCCGCCGCGCCGCCGCGTCTGGCCGCCGTCCATATGGACACGTCAAATCCCGGCGCGCCGATGGCGATCAATGGTCCCGGCCGGGTCGTGGCCGATGCGCCCGAACGCGACGACGAGCCGACGCCGCCGGAAAACATTCCCAATTCGCCGCCGGGCCGCCGCCCGCGTCCGGCCGCGGAAAGCGGCAATTTTTTCGAACAGCTGTTCGGACAAAAATTCTGAAGCGTTGTTCTTCGATCGGGTCTCGCGCCGCCGCAATTTTTGCCTATATGCAATGGATGCGGGCATGGCGCCGTCGGCGGGCGCGGCGACAAGGAGCCGATCGCATGAATCATCAGGCTTGGCTTTTGAAAATTCAGTTGGCCGGCGTTGTGGCGCTCGCCGTCTTCGCAAGCTGGGCGTTGACATCGCCGGCGCAGGCGCAAAAAATGCGCTACGCCAATGGCACGGCCTATTGGGATGTCGATCCCGGCCCCATTGACCCCGGTTCCTACTGGACCTCGGGTCTGTATAAATACGATCCAAACGGCTATCTGGAGAGAAACTGGCGCGACGCCGACCAGTTGCATGAAATGACGGTCTATGCCGATCATGCCGGCAAGCAGAACTGCGTCTTCAGGAAACGCGTCCCGATCAGCACCTGGGATTTCCAGCACCCCTACCTGCGGGTATGCCGCAAGCCGCCAAAGGACTGACGCCGGGCGGCGGCGTCACAAAGCCTCCAGAAAGCGGATCGGCTGGCCCGTCGAGGGCGCCAAGACCTCGCCCTCCCACATTACCCGGGCGCCGCGCACGAAGGTCCCCACCGGCCAGCCTGTCACTTGCTTGCCGTGATAGGGGGTCCAGCCGCAGCGCGAGGCGATCCAGCTGTTTCTTATGGTTTCGCGCCGCTTCAGATCGACGATGGTCAGGTCGGCGTCGAAGCCGACCGCGATGCGCCCCTTGCGCGCGATCTGGAACAGCCGGGCCGGGCCGGCGCTGGTCAGATCGACGAAGCGTTGCAGCGTCAGCCGCCCCGCCGCGACATGGTCGAGCATGATCGGCACAAGCGTCTGCGCCCCGGTCATGCCGGAGGGGCTGTCGGGATAGGCTCTCGCCTTTTCCTCCAGCGTATGCGGCGCATGGTCGGAGCCGATCACATCGACGACGCCCTGGTCGAGCCCCCGCCAGAGGATCTCGCGATGGCTCTTGTCGCGCACCGGCGGGTTCATCTGGATTTTCGTCCCCAAAGTCGCGTAGTCGTCCGCCGACAGGGTGAGGTGGTGCGGCGTCACCTCGACGCTGGCTATGTCCTTGTGCCGGCTCAATAACTCGATCTCTTCGCCGGTCGAGACATGCAGCACGTGGATGCGCGCGCGCTGCGCGCGGGCGATGGCGATGAGACGCCGGGTGCAGGCCATCGCGGTCTCGACGTCGCGCCAGACCGGATGCGAGGCGGGATCGCCGGGGACGCGCTCGCCCATGCGTTCGATCAGGCGAAATTCGTCCTCGCTGTGGAAGGCGGCGCGGCGGCGCGCATGACGCAGGATTTCGGTCACGCCGGCGTCGTCGGCGACCAGCAGCGAACCGGTGGACGACCCCATGAAGACCTTGATGCCGGCGGCGCCGGGCAGGCGCTCCAGCTCCGCGATATCTTTGGCGTTTTCATGGGTGCCGCCAACATAGAAGGCGAAATCGCAGTGCATCCGCCCGGTCGCCCGGGCCACTTTATCGGCCAGCGCTTCCGGCGTCGTGGTCAAAGGATTGGTATTGGGCATTTCGAACACGCCGACGACGCCGCCAAGCACGGCGGCGCGCGAGCCGGTTTCGAGATCTTCCTTGTGGGTGGGCCCCGGCTCGCGGAAATGCACCTGGGTGTCGATGACGCCCGGCAGGATATGCAGGCCGTCGCAATCGATGGTCGTTCCGGCGCTCGCCAGCGACAGGTCGCCGATGGCGGCGATGGTTTCAGCCCGAATGCCGATGTCGCGCGGGCCGACGCCGTCGTGATTGACCACCAGGCCGCCGCGCAGGATGAAATCGAAATTTTTCGCAGTCATGGAGGCTTTTTCCGGAAATTTTGCCGCGGCTACGGACCGAAGCTTGCATGCATGCGTTATCATAACGGCTTTCGCCATGAAACAATGGGCGGATTGGCTGGAACAGGGGCGGAACAGGCCGGAGGCAGGACCTCGTCGGGCCGGCGGACGACGGGGAATGGCATGAAAGCGTCTTATTTGTCGGATCGTGGTATCGTTCGCGTCGGCGGAGCGGAAGCGCGCGCCTTCCTGCAAGGGCTGGTCACCGGCAATGTCGTGACGCTCGGCGCCGACGAGGCGCGCTGGGCGGCGCTGTTGACGCCACAGGGCAAGATCCTGTTCGATTTTCTGATGACCGCCAATTCTTGCGCCAATGGGCCCGACGCCATTCTGCTCGACGTCAAGCGCGAGAAAATCCCGGAACTGGTCAAGCGCCTGTCGATGTATAAATTGCGGGCGAAGGTCGAGATCGCCGACCTCAGCGAGTCGCTTGGCGTGATCGCGCTTTATGGCGGCGTCGTCGCCGAGGGCGCGCAGGACAGCCGCCATCCCGACATGGGCGCGCGCCTCGTCGCGCCGGCTGCCGACATCGCAGCGGTGATGCTGACCTTTGGCGGCGACGCCGGAATCGCCGCTTATGACGCGCATCGCATTGCGCTTGGCGTTCCCGAGGGCGGCGTCGATTTCGTCTATGGCGACGCCTTTCCGCATGAGGCCGACATGGACCAGCTCAATGGCGTCGATTTCAAGAAAGGCTGTTTCGTCGGGCAGGAAGTGGTGGCGCGGATGCAATATCGCGGCTTGACCCGCAACCGGGTGATCAAGGTCACTCTCGAAGGCGCCCCGGCGACGCCCGGCGCCGCCGTCATGGCTGGCGATCTGCGTGTCGGCGTGATGGGATCGAGCGCCGGCGCGCGCGGCCTGGCGCTGTTGCGCCTCGACCGCGCCGAAGAAGCGGCGCAGACCGGCCAGGTCCTGGTCAGCGGCGAGACGCGGCTGCGGCTGATGTGATCGGGCGGCGATTTTCTGGCCCGAAAGTCGCTCGACGCGCTGGCGCGCCGCAGGGCGCCATTGGCGGAACCCTCCGGATTGGCTAAATCTGGCGCATGACCGACGCGCCGAAACGAATCGTTCGGGAACATCCCGACGGGCTGCATCGCTGCCCCTGGCCGGGCTGCGATCCGGCCTACCTTGCCTATCATGACGAGGAATGGGGCGTGGCCGAATTCGACTCGCGCGCCTTGTTCGAAAAGCTGCTGCTCGATGGGTTTCAGGCCGGCCTGTCGTGGATTTCCATCCTGCGCAAGCGCGACAATTTCCGCGCCGCCTTCGATGGTTTCGACGCGCGGAAAATCGCCGCCTATGACGAAGCCAAAATCGCGCTTCTGATGCAGGACGCCGGCATCGTCCGCAACCGCGCCAAGATCCTCGGCGCCGTCGGCGCGGCGCGGCTTTATCTCGACATCGAGGCCGACCGGGGTTTTTCCGGCTATATCTGGGATTTTGTCGAGGGGCGGCCCATCGTCAACGCCTTTCGCGCGATGGAGGAAGTCCCGGCCCTGACCGAAACCTCCCAAAAAATGGCGCGCGATCTCAAGCAGCGCGGCTTCAAATTCTGCGGCCCGACCATCGTCTACGCCTTCATGCAGGCGGTCGGCATGGTCAACGACCACCTCGTCGATTGCCATAGACATGAGGCCTGTCAGCTCGCTTACCAAAAGACGGGGCGCGGATGAACGGCAAAAGCCCGCGCGCCTGGCAACGGATGCTCTCCGGGCGTCGGCTCGACATCTTGAATCCGTCGCCGCTCGACGTGGAGATCGAGGATATCGCCCATGGCCTCGCCCGCGTCGCGCGCTGGAACGGCCAGACGCGGGGCGGGGTGATTTTCTCGGTGGCGCAGCATTCCGTGCTGGTCGCGGAAGTGCTCGGCCTGCTCGATCCCGCCGCCCCTGCGCGCTGGCGGCTGTTCGCGCTGCTGCACGATGCGCCGGAATATGTCATCGGCGACATGATCTCGCCGTTCAAGGCGGCGCTCGGCGAGGCCTACCGCGAGTTCGAGGCGCGGCTGGAGCGCGCCATCCTGCTGCGGTTCTCGCTCAATCCCGAGCCCGCGCCGGCGCTGCGCCGCCTGACCAAACGGGCCGACCGCATTTCGGCCTATTTCGAGGCCACGCTTTACGCCGGATTCGACGCCGACGAGGCGGCGCGGCTGTTCGGCGCCCCGGACATCGAGCCGAATCGTCTGAAAACCCTGCTGGCGCCAATGCCGCCGGAAGCGGCGCAGGCGATTTTTCTGCGCCGCTTCCAAGATTTCGACGGGGGGCGGTGAATGGGCCTCGTCTATGTCTGCCCTTTGAGCCGGGTCGAGCAGGTGGTCGCGCAATGCGGGGCCGATTCGCTGGTGTCGCTGCTCAGCCCGCCCTATCGGGCGCCCCGGCTGGCGGCGATCGCGCGCGACCGCCATCTGGCGATCGGCCTGTCCGACATCGTTGCGCCAATGGCCGGGCAGGTGCTGCCCGAAAGCCGGCATGTCGAAAGCCTGATCGCCTTTTTCCAAAACTGGGACCGCGCCCGGCCGCTGGTCGTGCATTGCTATGCCGGGGTCAGCCGTTCGCCGGCGGCGGCTTTCATCGGGCTCTGCGCGCTCGAAGCTGCGCCGGAAATCGAGATCGCGCGCAATTTGCGACGGCTTTCGCCGTCCGCCACGCCAAACAAGCGGCTGGTGGAACTCGCCGACGCGCTATTGTCGCGCGATGGCCGGATGGTGGCCGCGATCGAGTCGATCGGGCGCGGCGCGGATTGTTTCGAGGGCGAGGTTTTCTGGATGGAGACGGCATGAAAGACTTACCCCATCCTTCGATCGCCGTCGAAATCGGCCTGACGGCGGCCATTGTCGCGGTGCGCGGCGACACGCCGCTGATTCTGGTGGCGCGCGGCGCCGACGGCAGGGATTTGCGCGGCGCCGGCGCGGCCTTGCCATCCGGTCCCTTCGATCCGCTCCATCACCGCACTTTCGAGATGGGCCTGCGCGCCTGGGTGGCCGAACAGACCGGCGTGCCGGTCGGCTATGTCGAACAGCTTTATACATTCGGCGACCGGGGCCGCCAAAGCCGCGCCGGCAGCCGCGATCCGCATGAAGTATCGGTCGGCTATCTGGCGCTGACCCGGCTTTTGCGCGAGGATCTCGCCACGGCGCCGGGCGCGGGCTTTCGCGAATGGTATCGCTTCTTCCCCTGGGAGGACTGGCGCAACGGCCGCCCCGCCTTGATCGACTCGACCATCATGCCGGGCTTGCGCGCTTTCGTCGAGCGCGGGCGCGACGCCGGCGCCTCGACGCACCGGCGCGGTCTGACCCGGATCGAGCGGATGCGGCAATTATTCGGCGAGGAGGGCGACCGTTTCGACGAGGACAACGTGCTCGACCGCTATGAATTGCTCTACGAGGCCGGACTGGTCGAGGAAAGCGCGCGCGACGGGCGCGAACCGGCGCCGGGCGTCGCCAACTGGCCGCCGCTGGGGGAGTCCATGCAGGCCGACCATCGCCGCATCCTCGCCACCGCCATGGGCCGGCTGCGCGCCAAGATGAAATATCGCCCGGTGATTTTCGAACTCATGCCGGAAAGTTTCACCCTGACCGCGCTGCAAACCACGGTCGAGGCCATATCGGGGCGCCATCTGCACAAGCAGAATTTCCGCCGTCTCGTCGAAGCCGCCGCCGTGGTCGAGGCGACCGGTGAAATGTCGCACGCCACCGGCGGGCGCCCGGCGGCGCTGTTCCGCTTCCGCCGCGAAGTGTTGCAGGAACGCCCGTCGCCCGGTCTGCGCGTCGGCATAAGGGGTTGAGCTTGTTAAGCTCATCTTTTGCGGGTTTCGGGGGCGCGCATGTCTTATCAAGCCAATCGTCGGGATAGCGCGTCGAAAAGCGCTCCACCCGTCTCCATCGACTGGATTCTCAGGTTTTGCGCCATCGGCGCCTTCGCCTATTGGTCGTTCACGCTGGTTCAGCCCTTTCTGACGATCGTCGCCTGGAGCGTGATTCTCGCCGTCGCGCTTTATCCCGCCTATGAAAGGCTCGCCTCCGCGCTCGGAGGACGCAGGAAGTTGGCCGCCGCCCTGCTGACCTTCATTTGCCTCGTGGTTGTCGTCGGGCCGGCGTTGTGGCTGATCGGGGGGCTGGTCGATTCGCTTCGGCTGCTTTCGGACTGGGTCGATCCCAAAATCTTTTCGCCGCCGCCGGCCGAGATCAAGTCATGGCCGCTGATCGGCGGGCCGCTCTATGAATTCTGGATGCTGGCGTCGACCAACCTGAAGGCGGCGGCGGCGAAGGTCGCTCCGCAGCTGCATTCGGCCGCGTCGGGACTGCTCGCCATCGCCGCCGGCGCGGGGGCCGGCGCGCTGCGGCTGTTCGCCGCCATCTGCGTTGCCGGGTTCTTGTTCGCGCCGGCGCCCAAAATGGTGGAATCGGTCCGGTCGGTCGCCCGGCGGCTCTCGCCCGAGCGGGGCGACAAATTCGTCAGCATGACCGGCGCCACGATCCGCACCGTCGCGCGCGGTGTGGTCGGCGTATCCGCGTTGCAGGCGACACTCGCCGGCATCGGGTTCACGGTAGCCGGCGTTCCCGGCGCGACGTTGCTGACCACGGCGGTGCTGGTGCTGGGGATCGTGCAGATCGGGGGGGCGGTGATCATACTCCCGGTGATGGGCTGGGCGTGGATGGCGTTGGACACAAAATCGGCATTGCTGTTCACGCTCTACATGCTCCCGGTCAATGTCATCGACAATATTCTAAAACCGCTGGTCATGACTCGAGGGATCTCGACCCCGCTGATCGTCATCCTGTTCGGCGTCATCGGCGGGACGCTCTCCTACGGCGTCACCGGGCTCTTTCTGGGCCCGATCGTCCTCGCCGTGACCTGGGAGCTGATTTCAACCTGGCTCGACGCCGACGAATCGAAGCCCTCCGGTCCGCAACCCGAGGCGGGCGGAGCAACAGATCTTTGAACCCGATCTCGACGCGCGGCCGCAATTCGCGCGGGTGCGACGATCGGGAATATGATGGCGAACGGTTGGCGGCGACGTTTTGCGTTTCACGCCGCGGTTCCGCGATGGCGGTTCACCAGACGATCCGCACGCCGCCCATGACAACCTGCGCGGTCTCGTGCTGGCGCAACTCCGCATTATAGTCGGCGAAAACGGCCACGGAGTTGCGGCGGACGACGGTCAGGCTGGCGCCGAGCACGGCGGCGCTGCGTCCGACGTTCACCCCTTCGAACGTGAATGGGATGCCCGGCATGCCCACCAGGCTTGCCGTGGTGGCCGGGACGAGATTGAGCGCGTCGTAGGCATAGCGGACGCGCAGTTCCGGTTGGGCCGCGAGTCCGTTGCCGAGGGCGAAATTGGCGTTGATCCGCAGTCCGGCGGAAAACTGCAGGGCGTTGAGCATATTGTTTTCGATCGCGAGGTTCAGGGCGCCGGCGCCGGTTTCGGTATAGGCGCGGCGCCCGACCTGATCCCAGGCGACATGAAGCGAGGGCTCGATGTTGAAAAGGTGCTGGCTGAAGCGATAGCCGGCGCCGAGCGCGGCCGACCAGTCGTTTCCGGATGCGGAGCCATAAGCCGTTCGATCGAGGCCGAGCGCGGTGATTCGCCGGATCGTCGACATTTGCGTCATGCCGAAGCCCGCGCGCCCTTCGACGTAGGCCCGCCCGAACGGCTGCGTCGCATAGACGTACCCGCTGTAGGCGTTGGTCGAGCCGGTTTCCGAGCCCCTGCCGAGCGACCCATGCAGATAGCTGAAGGCGACGCCGCCCTTGAAGTTCGGGTCCCAACCGCCGAACGGGTTGATGTCGACGCCGCCGACAAACCCGCCGAGGGTCTGCGACAGGCCATAGGCGTTGTTGTCGCCGCTGAGGTTCTGCCAGCCGCCGATCGCCTGCGCCCATCCGCCGACGCCGGGCGCCGGCGCCGGCGACGGGCCTTTGGCCGCCGGGAGCGCGGCGTCGCCGGGGGCGGGATCGCTGGCTGATGGGGTCAGTCCGAGTCCGGTGGCGCGGCCATAGTCGAAGCTGAGACCGTGCAGACCGGCCGCGCGGCGCGCTTCGAGCGCGTCGTCGTCGCTCATCACTTCGAGGTGGCGGTCGAGCGCGGCGCCGACGACGCGGTTCGCCGCGAGGTTCGCCAGCAGCTGGTTGCCAACGACGTCTTCCTCGCCCCCGTCCGCGTCCGCCTGATCGAAGAAATGTCTGGCTTCGTCGGCGGTCTGGGCGCCGTCGAGCCTGCCGAGGATGCCGTTCATGTCCGGCGTCAGGGTTTCGGTGGCGAGGCCGGCGCTCAGGCCGTTGGCGAAGTCTTTCTGATTTTTCCGGTCGGCCACGGAGGCGTAGCTGGCGCTGCGAATCAACGACAGCTTTACGTCTTTCTGCTCATAGGAGACCTTGTCGCTGATGAACTCCGACAGGTTGGTTGTGACCGAAGAGAAGTTCCCGGTCACCGATTTCGGATCCACAATTGTAGAGGTCACGCCGCTCTTGACCGGACTGGTCAACGGGCCAAGCTTGACCTGCAGCGCGCCGCCCAGGGTGACATCCCCGCTCACGTCCAGTTTGTCCGGCCCGGCGGAACCGAAGACAACCGAGAGTGTCCCCTTCGGACCCTGGGTATAATTGCCCTCGATCTTCAACGTGCCGACGGGCGCGAATACGCCGCCGGTGTTGCAGACGCCGGTGGGGCAAACCCCGGTATTGCCGCCCGTCGCCACGATCGTCCCGTTTCCGGTCACGACGCCGCCGGTGACGCCGACTTCCGGAGACACCAGGGCGCCGCCAGTGAAACTGAGTTTTCCCGCCGAGAGGCTCGTGTTCAGCACCGTTGTCAGCGAGGTTCCGGTCTGCAGGACCAAAACCGATTCCATTCCGGACACGGTCAGCTTGTCGATGGTCACATTCCTGTCGAGTGTGATGGTCCCATCGTTCCTCAACTCGACGTTGTAATAGCGGGCGACGTTCGTTTCATTTGCCGAATCGGTATTGTCGGGCGCCACGCCTTTCTTTCCATAGATACGGTCCGTGGCGTTGTCCTTCCAGGCGGCGGCATCGCTCCAGTCGTGGGACCCAGCAACGGCGGTGACGGTGCGCAATGGGTTGTTGCGCGCCAGCCACCTGGAGAACCGGCTGAGCGGCGTCCAGAGATTGACGTCGCCATACTGGCCGTCTTTACCGACTGGATTGCTTCCCCCTCCAACGATGCCGATTTCGACCAGACGGCCATCGATGACGACAAAAAGCGGGCCACCGCTGTCGCCGCCCGCGACGGCGCCTTCGAACGTATAGTAACCCGGCTTTGAGCTTTTTGTCCGACCGAAATAATTTGGATTTGGAGTGGGAGCAGGATTGTTGGAATTGAGATTCTGGAACTGAGCTGCAAAATAATATTGGGCTGAATGTCCCCATATACAGTCTGGCGTGCCTACCTTGTTCGAGCAGGTTTCCGGCGGATTGGGGTTGTAGGTCGCCACTTTTATAAAAGTGTTCCCGGGCGCGTAGGCGCCAATCGTCCCGGTCGTCGCGAGCCGGTAGTATTCGGTGTTGTTGCCGGGCGACTTCGTTCCCGTGCCGATCATGCCAAACCCGACGCTGACGAACTGTCTGCCGACGAGCGACTTTGAACTCGGCGGCGAATCCAGCGACGTCACCAAAGTCGCGGGCGTGATCCCGGTCACCGGCTTGGCGAGCGATAGCAAGGCGATGTCGGCGGCCCCGCTCTCCGAGCGGTAGCCCGTGTGGGAGTAGACGCTTGTTACGAGGACTTTCTGGGAGACGCCCTTCGACGTGGTGACGATCACGTCGGTCGCCGGGTCGAACTTGCAGTGCGCCGCCGTCAGGATCGTTCGAGCATCGATCAAAGTCCCGGTGCAGTCAGGGCCAGGGTTTTTCTTGTCCTCAATTTTGTTTGTTAGCGCAACCACGTCCGAGAAGGCGTTTCCGTCGACAAAATAGGCGGCGACGCCGCCGGCTGGCTGCCCATTCAGCACTCGGGCGTAGACTGCGGCGTCGTCATAGTATTTGCCGATGCCGCCGGCCGCGAGCGCCGCCTCATCGTTGAGGGATTCCGCCCACGCCGCTTCAATGCAAAGCGCTGTCGCCATCGATGCGACGCCTGCTGAAAGCCACAAATGCGCCAACGAACGTCTCATGGCGCGTCTCCCTCGAAAACAATGGAGGACATGCTAGGCTCGATGATAAAGCAACTACAAGCACTTAATGGAATTATGGGCAGAGTTGACCTGTCCGGTGCGGGTAAAAAGGCGCAGGAAGTTTTGGCAATTCCGCATTTTGAAATAAGTCGTTGATGGATAGAACGGGATCGTCGCCTGCATAGACTCCGGCTTCGACGGAATTTCGAAGCGTTTGCAGAGTTTTATAACCAACTGAATTTAAAGAGTTACGCAACGGAACAGCAAATCCTCGCATCAATCCCCGGCGCTGTGTCGAAACGATCCGGAATGACCGATTCTCCCCAATCCTGTCGTCGCTTTCTTCTGCGGCCTGGTCCGCCGGCTTGCGACAAGCGTCAAGCCGGCGGCGGCGCATTCGCGGAAAAAACCCGGCGGCCGCGACTTTGGCGCAACACAAAAGCAGAAGCATGCGGCGGTTTCAGCGCGGACGAAACCGCTGACCTGCCAAAGCAGCCGCCAATATTCATTGTCGCGAGGGAGAGCGCCGCAATCGGTTCGATCCTCGCCGTAAAGGCGCTCCCACAATCCTCGCGACGCAATTCGTCGAACAGGCTTTAACGTGATCCGGCGGGCGCGAGGCGGACGGTCATTCCGGGTTCGATGGAATCGTCCGGCGTTTCCGGATCGACGCGAACCAGAAAACTGTTGAGGTCATGGTCGCCGACCGCCCGCGCGGCGCGCCAGGTCGCGAACTCGCCAAGCGGGCGCAGTTCCGTGACGCGGCCCGCCACGCTGTGGCCTGCAACGGCGACCGTCGTCTTCGAACCGATGGCGAGGCCGCCGAGCCGATCCTCGCGCACGGTGAAGGAAAACCATCGGCGCGCGGGCGCATTGAGCGTCATGATCGCCTGGCCCGGCGATACGACTTCGCCCGGCGTCGCGACAAGGACCCCGACGACGCCGTCCACGGGGGAGAGGACGCGGGTTTTTGCAAAAACCGCTTCGATGTCGGCGGTCTTCGCCCTGGCGAGGGCGAATTCGGCTTCGGCCTTTGCGCGTTCCTCAGCCGTCGCGCCGGCGACCAGCTGGCGATAAAACGCCTGCGCCTGTTCGAGACTGGCGTCGGCCCGGCGCAGCGACGCCGTCGCCTCATCGAGCTTTTGCTGGCTTGCGACATTCTTGCCGGCAAGGACGCGCGTCCGCTCATACTCCTTGCGTCCGAGGCCGATATTCGCCTCGGCGATGCGCACATTATGCTCGGCGGTGTCGATCTGCTCGTTTCGCACGCCGGCGAGGACGTTGTCGCGGTCGGCGCGCGCCTGTTTCTCGGCCGCTCGCGTCTCTTCCACCGAAGCCGCCAGTTCGGGGCTGTCGAGGACGGCGAGGAGATCGCCCGTCCGGACTCCTTGTCCCGGCGCGACCGCGATGGAGCCGAGCCGCCCGCCTTTTTCGGCGGCGATGCGGATCTCCGTCTCGCGCACGACGCCGATTATTTCGGACGCGTTCGCGCCGGCGCGCCGCCGTTCCAGGGCGTTCCAGGCGAGCCCGCCGCCCGCCGCCAGCAGGGCCAGCAAAAAAATGAGCCGACGCGCGATTCTAGCCTGCATCTGTGGTCTCCGCCCGGTTCATCAGCCATGCGGCGGCTGCGCCGAGGCCCGCGTAGGCGCCGGTCAGGATCCAGAGATTGATCCAGTCGCGCCGGACGTCCTCCAGCGTCGCGCCCATCTGGTTGATGCGCACCAGTCCGTCGATGGCCGAGGTGCTCGGGAAGGCGCGGCTGAAAACGCGCAAGGTTTCCGGAAGGGCCTCGATCGGCCAGGCCACGCCGACCATGAAGAACAGCGGCAGGCTCGTGGCGATGAACACCAGAACCGCCCGCTCGCGCCGCTTGAACCCCAGGCTGACGAATTGTCCGAGGAAACTCGCCGACAAAAGGAACGGAACGGCGAACAGGAGCATATCCAGCGGCCGTCCCAGAGTGGAAAATCCATAAACCCGCGGCAGCACGATCAGATAGAGCAAGAGGCCGGGCAGGGCGAGGCTGGCGTGGGCGAAAGCCTGGCCGAGCATCGCCCGGAAACCGCCGCGCCGCCGTCGCGCCGCGGCGCCGCCTTGCTCGAAACCGACCGCGCCGAGCGTCGCCGCCCCCATCAGCAAAGTTTGCTGAACGATCAGAATGAACGCAGCCGGCACGACATAGCTCGCATAGCCGCCCGTCGGGTTGAACAAAGGTTCGTTCACGAATTCGACCGGCGAGGCCCTGACGAGAGCCGCGCGGGCGAGGCTGCCGTCGGCCCGGGCGGCGCCGGCCGATAAATCCCGGTTGGCGGCGGCGGTCGCCTCCAGAATTCCCTGAAGCGTGCGATTGTAGAGCAGGAAATAGGCGGAATCGACATAGGCCGCCACCCGCGCCCTGGCGCCCTTGAGAATGTCGCGTTCGGTCCCCTTGGGAATGGCGACGATGGCGAAGACGTCCCGTCGCGCCAGGATCGCCTGCGCCTCGGCCAGGGCGCCGGCGCGTGCGACGACGCTGAGCGCTTCGTCGCTGTCGAGCGCCTGGATGAGTTGGCGGCTGACTTCGGTCTGGTCCTGATCGACGACCGCGATGGGCAGGTTGCGCAGCAATTGTCCAAGATAGGGCTGCGGATAGAGGACGCCATAGACGAGGGGCGCGATCACGATCAGGCCGAACGCCCCGGAATCGTTGAGCGCGGCGCGCAATTCCGCCATCATCGCGCTCGCGACGCCGTAGCCCTTTACGACCGCTCGCGCCGGCTGCGCCGCCGCCTTGGCGGGCGAACCGGCAATGGCGGCGAGACGCAGCCACGCCAGCCCGAACAGAATCGTTGCGATCGCCCCGAGAATGGCGAAGGGCGCGACCGATACCGAGGCCGGCAAGCCCCGGACCGCCTGATCGAACAGCACCTGCATGTACCAGCGCAGCGGCAGCGCCGCGCCCCAGGCCCTGGAGAAACCGTTCATCGCGAGGATCGGGAAGCCGATGCCGGCGAAGCCGAAAGCCGGCGAACAAATGATGGCGGTGAGGCTCAAGCCGAGCGCGAGCTTCCTGACCAGCAGCTGGAACAAGGCGCCCATCGCCAGATAGGAGATGAGCATCAGGCAGGCCGACGCGCCCATGAGGATCGCGTCGCCCCGGAATGGAACGGCGAACACGCCGTGGATGATCGCGGCGACGACCACCATCATCAGAACCAGAATGCCAAACAGCGGCGCGAGTTTGCCGACCAGCGCCGTAAGCGGGCTGCCGCCCGCCGTGCGCAGCCAGGCCCCCATGCTGCGGGAGGCGAATTCGGACCCGACGGCGTAACCGCCGGCGATCGCCGCGATCACGTGCAGCACGGTCGGCAGGATCGCGCGAAGCAGGAACTGGGCGTAATTTAGCTCCGGATTGGTGAGAACATATTTTTCGATTGCGATGGCGCCGATTCGAGCGCCGCCCCCTTGCGGCGGCGCAAAGGATGGCAGCGCCGCCGTCGCCGCGCCGATGGCGCCGGAGATCGCGCTCGACGCGTTGTTGCCGGGCGTGAAGAATTGCCGGTTGTAGAACGAGACGATCTGCGGCCGGCGGCTGGCCATCAGATCGCGTTCGAAGTTTCGGGGAATATAGACTGCCGCAAGGGCGCCGCCGCTGCGCACCGCCTCCATCGCGGCCGACAGGTCGTCGGCGCGCAAAGTCACCTGGACGCCGGGCGCGGAGTCGATCTTCTGAACATATTCGATCGACGTCGGCGTGCGGTCGGCGTCCACCACGGCGACGCCGAGATTGCGGATCACGGCGCCGCTGAACGTATAGGCCAGCAGCGCGAAGGCCAGCAGCGGCACGGCCAGCGTCAGCAGCAGCGCATGCTTGTCGCGGCGCATCCAGCGCGCTTCGCGCGCCATCACGAGCAGGAGGCCGGGGCGGGGCGGCCGCTTCATTTGCGCGAGGGCGCTTCGGCGTAGACGCTCATTCCGGGCCGCAGTTCGGGAACGGCCGGCGTGGGGCTGAGCCGCACCTCGAAGGTTCTGAGGTCGAAATCGCCGGTCGCGCGGGTCGCGCGCCAGCCGGCATATTCGCCGCGCGCGGCGATGGTCTTGACCTTTGCCTTGAAGGCGCGGTCGCTGAGGGCCGGCGCCTGCATCGCGATCTCGTCGCCGACCTTCAGTCCCCGGACCAGATCCTCGCGCAGATCGAAGCGGATATAGACGTCGTTGAGATCGACCAGGGACAAGAGCGGCGCTCCCGGAGAAACGAATTCTCCGAGTTCGGCCCCGACCTGATAGACCTGCGCGGCGATCGGCGCCCGCACGACGAGTTCGTCGACCTGCGCCTGCACCGTATCGATCGACGCCTCGGCCTGCGCGACATTCGCCCGCGCAATCGCCTTCTGTTCGGCGGTGGCGCCGGCTACGGCCTCCTCATGGGCCAGTTTCGCCTGTTCGGCGCTGCGCTGGGCGACCTGAAGCGCGTTGCTGGCCTCGTCGAGACGTTGCAGCGGCGCGTTGCCGCCGGCGGCGAGTTCGTTGACGCGCTTGTAGGTCTTGTCGGACAGCAGCAGATTGGCGTTGGCGATGTCCGTCGCGGCCTTTTTCTGGGCGATCTGTTCCGGCCGCACGCCGGCTTCGATATTGGCCAGATTGGCCTTCGCCACGCCGAGCGCCGCCGTCGCGGCGCGCAGTTTGGTCATCAATTCCGGATTGTCGATTTCGACCAGCAGCTGGCCCTTGGCGACATTCTCTCCGCGCGCCACGGGAAGTTTGCCGACGCGGCCATTGACCCGCCCGGCAATGTCGATGCGGGTCGCGTCAACCTCGCCCTGGATGAGGATCGGCTGCGGCCGCATCAGATACCACATCGACAGCCCGACAATCGAAGCAATGACGATGGTCAGGATGGCGGCGGGCGCCCTGGCGACGGAGGGCGCCGAGGGCGGGTTCACGCCTGGCGCGGCCGAGGCTGTGTCCGGCTTGCGGCTGTTCCCGGTTTCGACCATGGTCGCCCTCGCTGCAATCATCCATCCTTCTAATGCGATAGGAAATTAAACTGGCGGGGTCAACGGCGGCGCGCCTCGGCTTTCCGGACTTCGGCCGCCGTTCGAACTTCGCACGATCCGCCGGGCGCCCGACGATTTTTGTGGACATATTTGATGGTATTGGCGAGAAAGTTTCGGTTTGTCGGTAGCGGCGTGCATGTCCAGGAGACGAATTTGGTTCGAAAATCCGATCGACGGACGCGCTTTGTCGTTGCTTTCGCCGCGCTGCGCCGGTCGCGGACCGTCGTCGCCGTGCTGCTGGTCGCGGGGACTTTGGCCGCCTGCGCGCCGCCGCGACCGGTAAGCGGGTTTCTCGCTCCCGTGGCGACGCAGGTGCAAGGCGCGACCGAACACACTTTATTCGTCGCCACGACTCGTCAGCGCGACGCCACGCCGGGGACGCTGTTCAACGGCGAAAGGTCGCCCACGCTCAGTTTCGCCGAACTGACGGTTTCGGTCCCGCCCACCCATGTTCCCGGCGCGGTCGAATTTGCAAGAGCGGCGCCGGGCGACCCCAACACCGAGTTCGTGGCGCGCAGCGCGGAAATTCTCGACGGCGACAGGGCGTTCCTGCAGGCGCTGAACGCGCAACTCGCGCAGCGCCCGAAAGGCAAGCGCGATATCTTCCTTTTCATTCACGGATTCAACACTTTATTCGCCGAGGCGGCCTATACCCAGGCGCAGGTGGTGCACGATTCCGCCACGGTCTCGGTGCCCGTGGTCTTCACCTGGGCGTCGCGCGGCGATCCTTTCCAATATGTCTACGACAACAACAGCGCCACCGTGGCGCGCGACAACCTCGTCCACACGCTGAAGCTGCTGCTGGCCAGCAACGCCGAGAAGATCAACATCCTCGCCCATTCGATGGGAAACTGGGCGACGGTCGAGGCGTTCCGGCAATTGAAATTGACCAACGGCGTCAAGGACAAGTCCAAGATCGGCGTGATCCTGCTGGCGGCGCCCGACCTCGATTTCGACGTGTTCAAATCGCAGTTGCGCAGCTTCGGCAAAATCAACCACCCGTTCTATGTGATCCTTTCCCGCGACGACAAGGCGCTGGGGATTTCGAGTTTCATCGCCGGCGGCCAAACAAGGGTCGGCAACGCGACCAACGCCGCCGAACTGACGGCGCTCGGCGCGACGGTCATCGATCTGAGCGACGTCCAGGCGAACGATCCGGTCAATCACGGCAAGTTCATGGAACTCGCCACGATCGGACCGCAGCTGCGCTCTGTTCTCGCCACGGGAGTCAAAGCGGGTCGCGGCCCCGGCGCTGCGGCGGTGGCGACGAATTCGCTGGTCACATTGCTCGGCGCGCCCGTCAAGATCATCGGCGCCGTGGCGCAATAGCCGCCGGCGAACGTGCGCCCGGCCCAAACGGCGCCATGCCCGAAGGAGGGCGCGTCGAAGGGGAAAACCTTATACCGCGCGCTCGTCGGCGAACTGGCCGCTCTTGCGATAGCGGTAGAGATAGGCGGGGACGATCGCCTCGACCGATTCCGGCGTCAATCCGAGGCCGGCCAGAGTGCGGCCCTCGGCGATGGCTTTTTCCGAGACGATATTGTCGTGGCGCAACAGCTCCACCTGGTCGCGGGTGACGGAAAATTCCGCCGGGATCAGGCCGAGCAGCCATTTGTTCAAGGTTTCGGAGACCGCGCCGATGGCGCCGGCGACGCCGAACGGCAGCGCGACCAGGGGGCGCGCGCGGTGGGTCGTCGCCAGCACGAATTCGAAGATTTCGCGCAGGGTCTTGATCGAGGGGCCGCCCAGTTCATAGACCGCGCCCGCCGCGCCCGCGCCGTTCAACAGCCGCGCGGCGGTTTCGGCGACGTCGCCGACGTAGACCGGTTGCAGCCTGGTTGCGCCGCCGCCGATCAGCGGCAGCGCCGGCATTTTCTGCGCCATGGCGGCGAAACGGTTGAAAAACTGGTCTTCCGGGCCAAACACCACCGAGGGACGCAGGATCTTGGCCGAGGGAACGGCGGCGAGGACCGCCGCTTCGCCGGCCGCCTTGCTGCGCGCATAGGCCGAAGCGGAGTTGGCGTCGGCGCCGATGGCTGAAAAATGGATGAAATTGGGGATCCCCGCCGCCTGCGCGGCTTGCGCAACGGCCCCGGCGCCCTCGGCCTGCACGGCGTCGAAAGTCTGGGCGCCCGAGGGAGCGAGAATACCGACCAGATTGACGGCGGCGACGGCGCCGCGCAAAGCCTGCGCCAGCGAGTCGGGATAGCGGAGATTGGCCTGGACCGCATGAACCTGACCGACTTCGCCGAGCGGCTGGAGATAAAAGGCCAGATCCGGACGCCGGGTGGCGACGCGCACGCGCCAGCCGTCGCGCGCCAGCGCCCGCACCAGATGGCGGCCGATGAACCCGGAGCCGCCGAAAACAGTGATGATGCGATCGGTGGGTTCGAGAAATTCGGTCATCGGCAGGGCTTTCGATTCGAGCGCGCGCGGCTTGTTGCTTAGTCAAAACGGGGCCGCGCGTCCATCCGACTCTTCGGCAAAGTTTTGACGATCCGGTTTTACCTGGCGGCGGGCGTCAGCCGCGCCTCGCCCATCAGCGCCGGGGCGCCGCTGCCTGTATGCGCCATCAGCCGCAAAATGGCGATATACCCGGTTTCGGTCGGTTCGATCTTGGCGACGCGGCCGCTCAGGGTGGCGATCTCCTCTTCGAACACCGGCGTCAGGAAATGGCCGCGCAGTCCGATCAGCATCAGATCGGGGCGCCAGTCGCTGAGCAGCGGCTCGAACGCCGCCAACAGCCTCATGCCATGGGCAGGCCGGGACGGAAAGCCGAAGCTTTGGGCGAAAGCGAGGTCGAGGTGCAGCGGATTGTCGTCGCCCGAAGCCTCGGCGTAAGAGGCGAGATCGGCGGCGCGAAACGGACCGATCGGCAGGGAAGACAGTTTTTCGCCGGGCAGCGGCGCGGCAACATCGGCGCTCATGACTTTGCCGCCGGCGCGGGAACGGATTTCGGATCGATGAGCCGCAAAATCGAGACGATGCGCGCGACGAAGGCGCCGTCGAGGTCTAAGACCTCGGCCGTGGCGATGAGCCGGGCCGGATGCGCCTCGCGGCGCAATTCCAGCATCAGATCGTAATCGCGGCCGGTTTCCAGCGGCCGCGCATAGTCGAAATGCTGGGCTTCGTGCACCGGCAGGCCGACTTCTTGCGCCGCCGCCCTGATCGGCTCGCCGATTTCCGGCAGGCGCATCCACACCACGGGAAAGCTGGCGGGCGGCGGGCCGTCGGCCTCGCTCCAGCCGGTCTCGCGGCGAAACCGGCGCACCGCGTCGGGCGAGGCCGAGACGCGCAATGGCCCGGCGCGCTGGATCGGGGGCGCGGCGCTGTCCATCCCGTCAGGCCGGTGCGGCGGGGGTGACGATCAGCGAAGCGTTGATCCCGCCGAAAGCGAAGGAATTGGAGAGCACGGCGCGCATCGGCGCCTCGATGGCCTGCAGCCCGACCAGCCGGATCGCGCAGGCGGGGTCCTGGATTTCGACATTGAGATTTGGCGGGGCGATGTTTTCCCGCAGCGCCTGGATCGAAATCAGCAGTTCGAGCGCGCCGCCGGCGCCGAGCGCATGGCCATGCACCGGCTTGGTCGAGGAGACCAGCAGCTTTGCGATATGGTCCCCGAAACTGCGGTTCAGCGCCTCCGCCTCGGTGACGTCGTTCATCACCGTCGCGGTGCCATGGGCGTTGACATAGTCGATGTCGCGCGGCGTCAGGCCGGCGTCGTCGAGCGCCATGTCCATGCAGGCGCTGGCGCTGGCGGCGTCGGGACGCACCGGATCGAGCGCGTCGGCGTTGGTGCCGTAGCCCGCCAGCACGGCGAGCGGTTTCGCGCCGCGCGCCAGCGCAACCTCCTCGGCTTCGATCACGAACATCGCCGCGCCCTCGCCGAGCACCATGCCGTTGCGGTTCTTGGCGAAGGGCCGGCAAAAGTCTGGCGTCAGCACCCGCAGCGATTCCCAGGCGCGCATCGAACCATTGGTGACGCAGGCTTCGGAGCCGCCAACGATGGCGCGGTCGATCATGCCGGCGCGGATCATCTGGAACGCGAGGCCCACCGCCTGGCTGCCGGAGGAACAGGCGCTGGCGACGGCGAAACAGGGTCCGGTGGCGCCATAGCGCATCGAGAGTTGCGACGGCCCGGCGCTCGGAATGAGTCGCGGGACGGTCAGCGCCTCGGGGCGCTTGTCGGCGAAATAGACGTTGAAAATACCGTCGTCGATGGTGTTCATGCCGCCGATTCCGGTGCCGAGCAGGGCGGCGCAGCGCGCGCCCTGGCGCACTTCCGGGTCGAGTCCGGCCTGTGCGACCGCTTCGTCGGCGGCGACCAGCGCATAGGCGGCGAAGGGATCGCAAAAGGGCGTGATTTTAGGACCGAGCAGCGCTTCGATGTCGAAATCGCGCACCTGGGCGGTAATCTTGATGCGGCCGCCATAGGGTTGGCGCACCTGCACCGGGCCGATGCAGGGCTTGCCGTCGCGGGCGGCGCGCCACAGCAGTTGCGCCCCGATTCCGGCGGCCGACACCGCGCCCATGCCGGTGACCACGACGCGTCTTTGACTCATTTGGCGGCTTTTTCGCGCAGGATATGCGCGCTGATCGCATCGACCAGTCCCTTGAGATCCTTGGCTTCCTGAAAAGAGCCGTCCATCGGGATATAGACGTCGAACTTTTCCTCGATGGCGGTGAGGATCATCACGATGTCGATCGATTTCAAGCCGAGGCTTTCGATCGTGGCGTCGTCCTCGAGTTTTTCGCGCGGGATCATGCCCTCTGTGGCGATCACGTCGATGATTTCGCTGGTCATGGATTGCGTTTCGTTCGGACCCGAATTCACTGGCGCACCCTTGATTGCATTTTGAAATTCCCCGGTCTTGCGGGGCGGGGCGTTTTCCGCGCGCCAGCCCGAGAGCCTTCGGGAGCGCCGCGAAAGGCTTGCGGGAAGGCCGCGCGACGCCCCTTCATGTAGCAAGTTGTGTGTCGCGGAACCAAGACAATTTTTTCCTGGGCCCTTATAAGCCGCGAACATGCCCCGGACTTGCGCCGTCGCGCCAGGGACCGGGGCCGCTGCGAAAGGGAGAAATCATGGTCCATCCGCCCGCCGACCGCGCCCCCGACGCCGAGCCGCCCGCCGGCCTCACCGAAGCGATGATGGAGAATCTGGTGCGCGCCTTTTACGGGGCCGGGCGGAAGCACCCCGTGCTCGGGCCGATTTTCGAGGAAAGGCTTGCCGGCCACTGGGAAGAGCATATCGCCAAGCTGACCGATTTCTGGTCGCAGATCGGCCTGCGCAGCGGGCGCTACAGCGGCCGGCCGCTGCCCGCCCATTTCGGGATGGGACTCGAACCGGCGCATTTCGAGGCCTGGCTCGGCCTGTTCGAGGCGACGGCGCGCGAGGTTCTGCCGCCCGAAGGCGCGGCTTTCTTCATCGCCCGCGCCCGGCGCATCGCCGAAAGTTTCCAGATGGGCCTCAACATCGGCGACAAGGCGCTGGATTTCCGGGCGATGCAGGCGCGGCGGCCAAAAGATTGAGGTCCGCTTTGCGAAACCATATAAAGAGTTGCTTATATCTTTATTGTCTGTGTCGCGCGCGCCTGCTATAGAACGCGAAATTCACGGGAACCAAAAAACCATGACCAGCAGCCACCTTCCGCATGATTACGTCATCGCCGACATCGGCCTCGCCGATTGGGGCCGCAAGGAAATCGCCATCGCCGAGACCGAAATGCCCGGCCTGATGGCGACCCGCGCCGAATATGGCCCGACCCAGCCGCTCAAGGGCGCCCGCGTCGCCGGTTCGCTGCACATGACGATCCAGACGGCGGTGCTGATCGAGACGCTCAAGGCGCTCGGCGCCGACGTGCGCTGGGCGTCGTGCAACATTTATTCGACCCAGGACCATGCCGCCGCCGCCATCGCCGCCGCCGGCACGCCGGTCTTCGCCATCAAGGGCGAGAGCCTTGAGGAATATTGGGACTATACCCATCGCATCTTCGAATGGGGCGACGGCGGCCAGCCGAACATGATCCTCGACGACGGCGGCGACGCCACCCTGCTGATCCATCTGGGCCTGCGCGCCGAGCAGGGCGATGTCGCGTTTCTCGATACCGCCTCGAACGAGGAAGAGGAAGTGCTCTATGCCGCGATCAGGAAGCGGCTCAAGAGCAATCCCGGTTTTTATACGCGCAACGCCCTCGCCATCAAGGGGGTGACCGAGGAGACCACCACCGGCGTCCACCGTCTCTATATCATGGAGAAGGAAGGCAAGCTGCTGTGGCCGGCGATCAATGTCAACGACAGCGTGACCAAGTCGAAATTCGACAATCTTTACGGCTGCCGCGAATCGCTGGTTGACGGCATCCGCCGCGGCACCGACGTGATGATGGCCGGCAAGGTCGGCATGATCGCGGGCTTCGGCGACGTCGGCAAGGGTTCGGCGGCTAGCTTGCGCAACGCCGGCTGCCGCGTGCTGGTCTCGGAAGTCGATCCGATCTGCGCCCTGCAGGCGGCGATGGAAGGCTACGAAGTCACCACCATGGAGGACGCGGCCGCTCGAGCCGACATTTTCGTCACCACCACCGGCAACATCGACGTCATCACCCTCGATCACATGCGGGCGATGAAGGATCGCGCCATCGTCTGCAACATCGGCCATTTCGACTCGGAGATTCAGGTCGCTGGCCTCAAGAACTACAAGTGGCACAATGTGAAGCCGCAGGTCGACGAGGTCGAATTCCCCGACGGCAAGCGCATCATCCTGTTGTCGGAAGGCCGTCTGGTCAATCTCGGCAACGCCACGGGACATCCGTCCTTCGTCATGTCGGCCTCCTTCACCAACCAGACCTTGGCGCAGATCGAGCTCTGGACCAAGCAGGGCCATTACGGCAAGACCGTCACCACCTTGCCCAAACATCTCGACGAAAAGGTCGCCCGGCTGCATCTCGACAAGATCGGCGTGAAGCTGACCACGCTGACCCCGGCCCAGTCCGCCTATCTGTCGGTGCCGGCGGAAGGTCCGTTCAAGCCCGAAACCTACCGCTACTGAGCCGGTTTCGCTCAGGCTTTCGCCGCGCGAAACACGCGCCGGGAAAAATACTGCGCCTCCGTGACCCTTCACGGAGGCGTTTTCCTATTCGTTCCCCTTTCTCTGAGGCGAATCGAGGGGGTAAATTGGGGTGATTCGTTTGAGGCGCGCGCGTCCGGCGGATGGAGGAACCCTGAGTCCATGTCCGAGCGAGAAAGCCAGATCGCGCGCCGACCGGCGCGCCTGCGTCTCGCGGCCTGTTTCGCCGTATCGCCGGTCCTGCTTGCGTCCGGCGTCCGCGCCCAGGCTTTGGCTTCGCTGGCGCAATTCGACGGCGCCAATGGTCTGGCCCGGCTTTCGCTCGGGGCCGGACTGGTGGTTTTCGCCGCCGGCGCCGCCCTCTTGCTGCTCGCCGGGCGGAAAAACTGGAGCCGGCGCGAGGCGGAACTGCTCGCCGGGGCCGAGCATTTGCGCCAGCAGGCCGAGCGCTCGCGCGCCTTTCTCGCCGCCGAGACGCAATTCGTCGTGGTCTGGGGCGGCGCGCGCGGCGAACCCGACATCGAGGGCGACGTGACTTTGGTGCTCGACACGCCGGCGCCGCGCCGCGCGCTTGGCTTCGGCGCCTGGCTGCCGCCCGAACAGGCGCAGGCGCTGGAGGCCAATGTCGCGCGGCTGCGCGAACGAGGCCAGGGGTTCTGCCAGAATCTGATCGGGCTCAACGGGCGCCATCTCGAAGCCGAAGGCCGCGCCATCGGCAGTCGCGTGGTGATGCGGGTGCGCGACGTTTCCGGGGAGCGGCTCGAACTGGTGCGGCTGCGCGAGATCCAGGCCGAACAGAAGGCGCAGCTCGAAATGCTGCGCGGACTGCTCGACCTCTCGCCGCATCTCGTCTGGACGCGCGGGACGGACCGGCGGCTGAACTGGGTCAATCGGGCCTATGCCCGCGCCGTGGACGCCCGGACCGCCCAGGAGGCCATCGATCGCGATCTCGAACTTCTGGACCGCGGCGCGCGCGATGCGGCGGTTCGCGCGCGCGAAGCGGGTGACGTCTTCCGCCAGCGCCTGCCGGTGGTCGCGGCTGGCGAAAGGCGGCTGATGGACGTGATCGAGGCGCCCTTGCCCAATGGCGCCGCCGGCATGGCCGACGATCTGTCCGAGCTCGAAACTTTACGCGTCGATCATGCGCGGCAGATGGAATCGCATATCCGCACCCTCGACCAGCTCGCCACCGCCGTCGCCATTTTCGACCGCGCGAAAAAACTGGTCTTCGCCAATGCCGCCTATCGGCAATTATGGTCGCTCGACCAGGCCTTTCTCGACCAGGGGCCGAGCGATTCGGAAATCCTCGACCGCCTGCGCGCCGCCCGCCGGCTGCCCGAACAGGCCGACTACCGCGCCTGGAAAAGCGCGCTGCTGGAAATCTATCACAGTCTGGAGCCGGCCCCGCAGGTCTGGCACCTGCCGGACGGGAAAACGCTTCGGGTCGGTTTCGACGCCAACCCGCAGGGCGGCGTCACCTATCTGTTCGACGACGTCACCGAACGCTTCAATCTCGAATCGCAATATAACGCCCTGGCGCGGGTGCAGAGCGAGACGCTCGACGCGCTGCAGGAAGGGGTAGCGGTTTTCGGCGCCGACGGGCGGCTCAAATTCTACAATCCGGCCTTCGGCAAGATCTGGCGCCTGCCGGTGGCGCAACTCGCCGCCAAACCGCATATCGACACGGTGACGGCGGACTGCAAGGCGCTGCTGCCGGACGAGGGCGCCTGGGCCGACCTGCGCTCGGCGGTGGCGGGCCTCCATGACGCGCGCACGGGGTTCCAGCGGCGGATGGCGCGCACCGACGGCTCGATCGTCGATTGCGCCGCGGCGCCGCTGCCGGACGGCGGCACGCTGCTCACCTTCATCGACGTGACCGACGGGGTCAATGTCGAGCGCGCGCTGACCGAACGGAATGCGGCTTTGCTCGCCGCCGAACAATTGCGCAACGATTTCGTCCACCATGTGTCCTACGAGTTGCGCTCGCCTTTGACCAATATCATCGGCTTCATCCAGCTGCTCGGCGACCAGGGCGTCGGCCCGCTCAATGAAAAGCAGCGCGAATATGCCGGCTATGTGATGAAATCCTCGGCGGCGCTGCTGGCGATCATCAACGATATTCTCGACCTCGCCACCATCGACCGCGACGCCATGGAATTGCAGCTTGGCGACGTCGATATCGCGCGCACGATCGAAGAGGCGACGGCGGGCGTGCAGGACCGGCTGGCCGAATCGCAGGTCGAACTGTGCGTGGTCGCCGGCAAGGGCATCGGCGCCTTCCGGGCCGACGGCAAGCGCATCCGCCAGATCCTGTTCAATCTTCTGTCCAACGCCATCGGCTTTTCCGAGCCGGGTCAGACGGTGACCCTCGCCGCCTTGCGTCGCGAGGGGGAAATCGTGTTCAAGGTTTCCGATCAGGGGCGGGGCATTCCGCCGGAACTGCTCGACAAGGTGTTCGACCGCTTCGAGAGCCACACGCTGCAATCGCGTCATCGCGGCGTCGGCCTCGGCCTGTCGATCGTGCGCGCCTTTGTCGAGCGCCATGGCGGCAAGGTGCTGATCGATTCGGCGCCGGGCGAAGGAACGGTGGTGACCTGTCTGTTCCCTCTGGCGGAGGCCGGAGCGGAGAGGCGCCCGCCGACAATGGACGAGGCGAGGGAAGAGGCATGAATTCCGTCATCGCGCCGGTGTGGCGCGCCGAATTGCCCACAGAGGCGGCGACGCAAGGTCTGGCGCGCGAGGTGGCGGCGCTGGTCGGCGCCGACGATCTGGTGACCCTGTCCGGGGAGCTTGGCGCCGGCAAGACCACTTTCGCGCGGGCGCTGATCCGCCGCCTGACCGGCGACCCGGAACTCGAGACGCCAAGCCCGACCTTCACCCTGCTGCAGATTTACGATACGCCGGCCTTTCCCATCGTTCACGCCGATCTCTATCGGGTCAAGGACCCGTCCGAACTGGCGGAACTCGGTTGGGACGAGGCGGCGGAGGGCGCGCTGGTGCTGGTCGAATGGGCCGAGCGCGCCGGCGCGGCGCTGACCGGCGACCGGCTCGACATCGCGCTGTTCACCGACGCGCGGCGCGGCGCGGACTATCGCCGCGCCGAAATCACCGGCCACGGCGCCATGGCGGCAAGACTCCTGTCCAAGCGCGGCGCCCAATCGGTGCTCGAGCGCTCGGGCTGGGACGAGGCCGAACGCGAACATTTGCAGGGCGACGCCTCTTCGCGCGCCTATGAGCTTTTGACCAAGGCGAGCGGCGAAAAGGCCCTTTTGATGATTTCGCCGCCGCGCCCCGACGGGCCGCCGGTGCGCTTCGGCAAGCCCTATAGCGCCATCGCCCGTCTCGCCGAAAACATCCTTCCCTTTGTCGCCGTGGACGAAGCCCTGCGCGCGCAAGATCTGTCGGCGCCCGAAATCTACGCCTCCGATCTCGAGACCGGCTTCGCCGTACTCGAATATTTCGGAACCGAGGGCGTGGCAGGACCCGACGGGCCGAACTTCGAGCGCTACGCGCAGGCGGCGGCGCTGCTGGCGCAATTGCACGCCCGCGACCTGCCCGAAAGCCTGCCGATAGACGGGGGAACCTATAAAATCCCGCCCTACGATCTCGACGCGCTGCTGATCGAGGCCGATCTGCTGCCCTAATGGTATGCGCCGCATCTTGGCGGCAGGCACATCGCGTCGGGCGCGCGGGCGCAATATGAAAACATCTGGCGCGGCCTGCTGGCGCCGCTGCTCGCCGAGGCGCGGACCTGGAGCCTGCGCGATTTTCATTCGCCCAATCTGCTCTGGCTGCCAGAGCGCGAGGGCGCGCGCCGGATCGGCCTGCTGGATTTTCAGGATTGCGTCCTGGGACCGCCCGCCTATGACGTGGTTTCGCTTTTGCAGGACGCGCGGGTCGATGTGCCCGACGATCTGGAATTGAAGCTGCTCGGCCATTATGCCCGGGCGCGCAAACAGGCGCAGCCGGAATTCGACATGGCGGCCTTCGCTTGCGCCTATGCGCTGATGGGCGCGCAGCGCTCAAGCAAGATTCTCGGCATTTTCGCCCGGCTCGACAAGCGGGACGGCAAGCCGAACTATCTCGCCCATATTCCCCGGGTGAAAAATTACCTGCGAAAAAACCTCGGCCATCCGGTCATGGCCGATCTGAAGAACTGGTTCGACGCCGCGATGCCGCAGATTTTCGCCAATGAGGACCAGGAGGCGGCCACTTGAGCGCGCGTCCGGAAAAGGCGCTGGTCTTCGCCGCCGGGCTCGGCACGCGGATGCGCCCGATCACCTTGACCGTCCCGAAGCCTCTGGTGCGCGTCGGCGGCAGGGCCATGCTCGATCACATGCTCGACCGGCTCGACGAGGCGGGAATCGCTGAGGCCATCGTCAATGTCCACTGGCTGGCCGACCAGATCGAGGATCATTTGCGCGACCGAACGGCGCCGCGCATCAAGATTTCGGACGAGCGCGAGACGCTGCTCGACCAGGGCGGCGGCATCGTCAAGGTATTGGACGAATTTCACGGCCGGCCGTTTTTCATCTGCAATACCGACGCCTTGTGGATCGAAGAGCCGAGATCGCAGCTCGCGCGTCTGGCGTGCGCCTGGGACGGCGACAAGATGGACGTGCTGCTGCTGCTCGCCGAAACCGGAACCAGCGTCGGCGTCGATTGGCGCGGCGATTTTTTCGCCGACGCGCAAGGCCGGCTGCGACGGCCGGGTCCGGGCGAGACGGCGCCTTTTGTCTATTCCGGCGTCGGGATCATCAAGAGTTCGCTGTTCGTCGATTGTCCGCTCGCGCCCTTCCGTCTCGCGCCGTTTTTCTTCGCGGCGGCGGAACAGGGGCGCCTGTTCGGCCTGCCGCTCGAAGGCCGCTGGCTGCATGTCGGCGACCCCGAAGCGATCGGCGAAGCGGAAAGGATTTACGCCAGCGCCGTCGCCGTGTGAGGCGGGGCGCCAAAGCCATCGTTTCGTGTGTTGACCCGACGAGGAATTGCCCGTGACGCCGCGTGTTTTCACCATTGCTCCGGGCGCGCCCTTTCTGGCGACTTTCGCTGAGGCATTTCTCGATGGAAACATCGTTCCCGGTCTCGACCGGGCTTCCGGCCCGCTGGCGCTGGCCCGGGCAAAAATCTATGTGCCGACGCGGCGCGCCGGCCGGGCGCTGGCGGCGGAACTGGCGCGCTGCGCCGGAGCCCCGGCCATGCTGCTGCCCAACATCCTGGCCCTTGGCGCGCTCGACGGCGAGAGCGGGGAGGCCGGTTTCGACAATCCGCTCGACCCCGATTTTCCGCGCGCCGTGGGAGACATGGAGCGCCGGATGATTTTGGGCGAACTGATTCTGAAATGGGGGCGCAGCCTCCGGCAAGCCATCGTCTCCATCGACGCAAATGGGGAGGCGCGCTACGCCGAGGAAAGCCTGCTTGTTGCCACGCATCCCGCCGACGCCTGGAACCTGTCCGGCGAACTGGCGGCGCTGATCGACGAAATGATCGTCGAGAATGTCGCCTGGCGCGGGCTGGAGGCGCTCGGCGGCGATTTCGACGATTACTGGCGCATCACCTTGCGCTTTCTCGACATCGCCATCGCCAGCTGGCCGCAAATCCAGAGCGAGCGCGGCTTTGTCGATCCGGCGGCGCGCCAGCAGGCGCTGATCGCCCGGGCCATCGAGGCGGTCGGGCGCGATTCCACGCCGGTCGTCGCCATCGGTTCGACCGGTTCGAACATCGTCACCGCGCGGCTGCTCGCCGCCATCGCCCATGCGCAAAACGGCGCCGTGGTGCTGCCCGGTCTCGACCAGACTCTCGACGACCCATCCTTCGCTGCGATCCGGGACGCCAAGGAGCCCTGCGCCACCCATCCGCAGGCTTTTCTCGCGCGCCTGATCGAAACCATCGGCGTCGCGCGCGAAAATGTCGTGGCGCTTGGCGAAAGGGCGCCCCGGCTGGCGGCGCGCGAAATATTCCTCTGCGAGGCTTTCCGGCCCGCCGACAGCACCGACCTCTGGCCGCTCTGGCGGGCCAGAAATGACGCAAGGGAAGTGTCGGCGGCCCTGGCCGAGGTCGCCCTGATCGAGGCCGACGGCGAGCGCGAGGAGGCGCTGGCGATCGCGATTGCGCTACGCGAGGCGCTGGAGACGCCGGGCCGCACAGCGGCGCTGGTGACGCCGGATCGGGGGCTGGGGGAGCGCGTGCGCGCGGAATTGTTGCGCTGGAACGTCGAGATCGACGATTCCGGCGGCTCGCCGCTCGGCGCTTCGCGCGCCGGCGTGCTGGCGCGGCTGGCGCTCGCCGCGCTGTGCGGCGGCGCCGACGACTGGGCGCCTTTGCTCGCCCATCCCGATTTTTCGCTCGGGTTCGGGCCGCGGGCGCAAAGGCTTTGCGCCCTGTTCGAAATCGGGGTGCTGCGCTCCGGCTTTCAGGCGCCGCCTTTCGCCGATTGCGTCGCGCCCGCCCGCGCTGCGGCGGCCGACCGCCACGCCCATCCGCGCCAAAGGGAAATTTCCGACGCCGACTGGTCGGCGCTGGAAGATTTCGCGCGGAGCCTTGACATGGCTTTCGCGTCGCTTCGGGTTCTGGCGCAAGCCGGCGAGACGGACCTCAAACCCTGGCTCGACGCCCATCGAAAGACGCTGGGCCTGATCGTCGCCGGCGACGAGCAGGCCTTTCCCGGCGGCGCCGACGGCGAGGCTTTGGCTGCGATGTTCGAGGAGCTGGCCGCCGCCGCCAATCAGGCTTTCACCTTTCACGGCGAAAGCTATGCGGTGTTTTTCGACGCGCTGATCGGCGAGCGCATCCTGCGCGGCCCGGCGCGCGCCCATCCGCGTCTGAAAATTCTCGGCCTGCTCGAAGCGCGCCTGATCGGCGCCGACCTGATGGTGCTGGCGGGACTGGACGAGACCGTCTGGCCGCCACGCGGCGAGACCGATTCCTTCCTCAACCGGCAATTTCGCGCGGCGCTCGGCCTGTCTTCGCCCGACCGGCGCATCGGCCAGACGGCGCATGATTTCGCGCAGGCGTTCGGCGCTCCCGAAGTGATTCTGACCCGCGCGAAAAAGCGCGGCGGATCGCCGACGACGTCCTCGCGCTTTCTGCTGCGCATCGAGGCTCTGGCCGGCCCCGAGATCTTCTCCGGGCTTCGGGAGCGTGGCGCGCGCTGGCTCGATCTGGCGCAAGAAATCGACGCCGCGCCGGCGGAAAAACCTTTGGCCCGTCCCGAGCCCCGGCCGCCGCTCGAATTGCGTCCGCAAAGGCTTTCGGTGACGCGCATCGAAATGCTGCGCCGCGACCCCTATGCGATCTATGCCGAACATATCCTGAAATTGAAGCCCATGCCCGGGCTCGACGCCAATCCGGGACCGCGCGAAATCGGTGAAGCCATTCATGAAGTGCTGGAAGAATTCGTGCGCGCGCATGAGAGCGGCGTCTTGCCGGAGCGCGCCCGCGAAATTCTCCTCGTCGCCGCAAGGGAAAAGCTTGCGGAATTCGAAAGCGACGCGGAGTTCCTGAGCTTTCGCTGGCCGCGTCTGGTGCGCGGGCTCGAGGCCTATCTGGCCTTCGAGGCCAGGCGGCGTCCGTACATCGAAAGAATCGTCGTCGAGATTGGCGGCAATTTGTCGCTGCTGCTCGCCGACGGCTCGACATTCTCGCTCACCGCCGAAGCCGATCGCATCGAATTGCTGAACAACGGCGGCGCGGTCATCGTCGATTACAAGACCGGCAAGCCGCCCTCCAACAAGGAGGTGCGCGCCGGCTGGGCGCCGCAATTGACGCTGGAGGCGGCGATGATGGAGCGCGGGGCCTTTCGCGGCCTTGGCCCACGCAAGGTCGAGACGGCCTTTTACCTGCCGCTCGGCGGCGACAAGACCAGACCGCAAAATCTCGACGAACCGAAAAAGGGGACCTTCGCCGATCTGATCGCCGGGCATTTCGCCCAGCTGATCGGCCTGCTGAACGACTTCCGCATTTTGAGCAAGGGCTATCCGGCGCGGCCCTACCCGCAATTTGCCGCGCGCTACAATGATTTCGATCATCTGGCGCGCACCCGCGAATGGTCGGCTTCGGGCGCGGACGCGACCGGCGGAGACGAGGGATGAAAGCGCCGAAAATTCCGTCATCGACGCTGGCGCTTCAAGCCATGGCTTCCGATCCCGATCTGTCTGCCTGGGTCTCGGCCAATGCCGGCTCGGGCAAGACCCATGTGCTGGCGCAAAGGGTGGTGCGCCTGCTGCTGGCGGATTTCGCGCCGGGGCGAATCTTGTGCCTGACTTTCACCAAGGCGGCGGCGGCCAATATGGCCGAGCGGGTGTTCAAGACTCTGGGCGAATGGACGTCGCTCGATGACGAAAGGCTGGCGAGCGCCATCGAGGCGACCGGCGCCAGACGGCCCGATGAAAAAAGCCAGCTCGATTCTGCGCGCAAACTTTTCGCTCGCGCCGTCGAGACGCCGGGCGGTTTAAAGATCCAGACGTTGCACGCCTTCTGCGAAAGCGTGCTGCACGCCGCGCCTTTCGAGGCCAATGTCGCGGCGGGATTTTCGATCGTCGAGGAGGTCGAACAGGCGCAATTGATCGCCCGCGCCAGGCAGGACGTGCTGGCGCGGGCGCGCCATGACGGGAAAATGGCGGCGGCGCTGGAGCGGATCGCCGAGGACGCCGGACTGGTCTTCGCAAAGCTGCTCGAAGAGGCATTGCGCCAAAGGCCGATGTTTCGCGCCGCCGCTTCATCGGACGCTGACAGGGCACTGAGACTGACGCTGGGGCTTGGCCCCGACGACACGCCCGAAACGGTCCTGCGCGACACGCTCGAAGGCGGTCTGGCGCCGGCGCGCTGGCCCGATCTGGCCAGCGTGCTGGTCGGCGGAACCAGCACGGACGCCAAGAAGGCCGTGCTGTTTTCGCAAGCCTATGCGGACTGGCTCGGCAAGAATTTCGACGAGGCGCTCGATAAAATCACCGCCATCTTTTTCACCCAGCAAGGCGAGCCGGCGAAAACGCTTCTCAACAAGAAGCTGGCCGAGTCTCACCCCGGGTTGCTGCGCGAACTCGAGGACGAACAGGTCCGGCTGATCCGGATGCGCGAAAAGATGAAGGCGGCGGAAACGGCGGAGCGCACGCTGAGCCTGAGCCTGATCGTCAACGCCATTCTCGATCGTTACGAGAGGCTCAAGGCCGAGCGGCAATATCTCGACTTCGACGATCTCATCGCCTTCACCCAGCGCCTGCTCGACCGTTCCTCGGCGCAATGGGTGTTAAAGAAACTCGACGCCGGCATCGATCACATATTGGTCGATGAAGCGCAGGACACCAGCGCCGCGCAATGGAAAATCCTCACCCGCATCTGCGAGGATTTTTTCGCGGGCGCCGGGCAGAGCCGGGCCAATCGCAGCTTTTTCGCGGTGGGCGACGAGAAACAGTCGATCTTTTCCTTCCAGGGCGCGGCGCCGGATCTTTTCGCGCGGATGAAAGGGGATTTCCAGCGCCGCGCGACGCACGCCGGCAAGCGTTTCGAGCCGGTCGAACTGACCCTGTCGTTCCGCTCGGCGCCCGGCGTGCTGGCGGCGGTGGACAAGGTATTCTCCTATCCTGAAAATTATCGCGGCCTGTCGGCGCAGGCCGATCATGTCAACACCGTCCATGAGGCGCTCAAGCGCGATGCGCCGTCGCGCGTCGAAATCTGGGACGTGCTCGCGCGGGCGGAGCAGGAGGAGCCGCGCGACTGGAAACTGCCGCTCGATTATTCCGACGAGGCCGACCCTCCCGTGGCGAGCGCGCGGAGAATCGCTGAAACCATCCGCCGCTGGCTCGAACCCGGCTCCGGCGAGACCGTGCTGGCGGAGGGCAAGCGCCGCCCGGTCCGTCCCGGCGACATCATGATTCTGGTGCGCCGGCGCGATGCGTTTTTCGAGGCGATGATCCGGGCGCTCAAGGAAAAAAACGTCCCCGTCGCCGGCGCCGATCGTCTGAAACTTGCCGAACATATCGCGGTGATGGATCTTGTCGCCATCGGCCGCGCGGCTTTGATGCCGGCCGACGATCTCAATCTGGCGACCGTGTTGAAAACCCCTTTGTTTGGCTTCGACGACGACGATCTCATCGCCATCGCGCCAAGGCGCGCCGGCTCGCTGCACGAGGCGATGCTGGCGTCCGGCGATCTCAAGGTTCAGGCGGCCTGCGCCAGGCTCGATCTGTTGCGCGACATGGGCCGCGCCTTGCCGCCTTTCGCCTTTTTTGCGCGCCTGCTCGGCCCGCGCGGCGGCAGGCGGGCCTTTCTCGCCCGGCTGGGGCCGGAGGCCGGCGACGCGCTCGACGAATTCCTCAACCTCGCTTTGGCGCATGAGCGCGAACGCGCGCCTTCGCTCGGGGCTTTTCTCGCCGAGGTCGAAGCGCTCGACGTCTCGATCAAGCGCGATATGGACCTGTCGGAGCGTTACGTGCGGGTGATGACCGTCCATGCCGCCAAGGGGCTCGAAGCCAAGATCGTTTTTCTGCCCGACACCTGCGCCGCGCCGGGCGGCCATCATGACGGCAAGCTTTTTGCCGCGACGGCCCTGGACGGCCGGATTTTTCCGCTGTGGTCGCCCAACCGGGCGAGCGATTGCGCGGTCGTCGCGCGGGCGCGGGAGGGGCGACGCGAGGCGGCGGCGCAGGAATATCGCCGCCTGCTCTATGTCGCCATGACGCGCGCCGAGGAACGGCTCTATATCGCGGGACATCGCGGCAAGAAGGAGCTTTCGCCGGAAAGCTGGCGGGCGATGATCGCGACGGCGCTGGCCAATGAGAGTTTTGTCGCGCCGGCGCCTTGGGGCGGCGACGACAAGGTGTTGCGCTTTGGGCCGGAATTCCTGCCCCAACCGCCCGATCCCGCCGTGGCGCCCGCGCCGGCCGGCGCGCCGCCCGCGCCGCCCTCCTGGCTTTTCGCGCCCGCGCCGGCGGAAGTTTCCGCCGCCCCCCCCTTGCGTCCCTCCGGCGCGCTCGATGGCGCGGAGGAGGATTTTGCCGAGGGCGGCGCCATGGCGGCGACCCGTCTGCGGGCGCTCGAAGAGGGGCGGCAATTGCACCGCCTGTTCCAGTTCGTTCCGGCGTTGGCGCCGGCTTTGCGCCGCGATGCGGTTTTGCGCGATCTGGCGGCGCAAAAAATCGAGCCGGACCGGGCGGCGCTTTTGGCAACCCAGGTCTTTCGCGTGCTCGACGATCCGCGCCTCGCGCCTTTGTTTGGCGAAAACGCCGTCGCCGAGGCGCGCATCGCGGCGCGGTTGCAAAAGCCCGGCGGCGGCTTTGTCGAGATCGCCGGCGCCATCGACCGGCTGGCCGAACAGGGCGACGCGGTCTGGCTCGCCGATTTCAAGACCGGCGCGGCCCAATCCACGCCGCCGGCCCAATCCGCGGCCCATGTCGCGCAAATGGCGCTCTATCGCGCCGCCGCAGCGCTGCTTTATCCGGGCCGCAACATCCGCTGCTTTCTGGTCTACACTTCCGGACCGCGCGTCGAGGAAATCGACGCCGTCAAACTCGACGCGGCGCTGGTCGAAGCTCTGGCGAAAGCCCCGGCGCGGAATATGGCTTGATTTTGTAAATCAGCCGCAACGTTGCGTGTCGATGACGCCTGTGGTGAATGACCATAGGTAATTCAGATCTTTTTAGTAAAATTGAATTGATTGCCTAGGTGAGCCGACCGCCGTCGAAATCAGTTGTGACTTTCTTGCGCGCGACGGCTGGAAACGAGAAGGGCAGAATCGTATTTTCGATCATGGCGGGCGTGGCTGGCGTGAAACGCGTGAAGGGTTGGCTTAGGCGCCCGAATCCTACGCGGTATCATGGCCTTAAGCTATGTCCGCCACCCCAAAAATCACACGCTGTGAATCATCCCGGTTAGCCGGCCGTACTTGCGCCGGCAGGATCACGCTAGCTTCGCCTGCGCAACAGAAAAGCCAATTATCGATCTATCCAGTTTCCATAAGCCCGTTCTCGGATATTTGAGGCGCCACCAAATCCGGCCAATTTGATTCGCTATCGACAGTATCCGCCTTGCCGCTTGTCAGGAGCGTCATATTGGGCCATCATTATATCTAGTTCGGGTGGAGACATTCAGTAAATCTCCGGCTTTTTCTTTCGTTGAGACGCCCTTAATTTATTGATTTATTGAGGAGTGGCTGGATGACGGGTTCGGACTCCCTGGAGCTTGGCGGCCTGATAGACAGCACACTGGATCCGCGCGCGGACGGGGCGCAATCCAGGACGCCGCCCGCGCGCTTTCTCGTCGTTTCCAACGAAGGCGGCCTCGAAGCCGCGCGCGAGGCGCTGAGGCGGCGCTTGCCCAACGAGCCCTTCGCACTGACAGCGCTCCCGCAAGGAATCGGCGTGCTGGAATTCTCCGGGCGCGCCTTCTCGCTTGCGCGCGCCTATCAGCGACCCGACCAGGCGCATGAACTGGGCCGCGCTTTGGCCAAGGCGACGGGAGCGCGTTTCGTCGAACCCGATCTGCCGCGCGTCGCCGCGCCGGATCAGACGCCGCGCGAGCCGGGCCAGGAAAATCTCGAAGGCCTCGACAATTTTCCGCTGGGGTGCTGGAGTCCGGCGGAGCCGGCGCTTCCGCCGCGCTGGGCGCTCGAAGGCATGAATCTTTTCGCCGCCTGGGCGCGTTCCGAGGCGCTCGGGCGGCCGGCGCGCGGCGAAGGAATCATCATCGCGCAACCGGACACGGGGATAACCAAACATCCGGAACTCGCGGGCGTCGATGTCGTCGCCGCTTTCAACACTTTGGGCGACGGCCCGGCGAACGACGCCACCGATCCTCTGCAATCCGGTTTCGCGCTCAATCCCGGACATGGGACCGGAACGGCGAGCGTCGTCGTCAGCCGCGGAACCGGCCCGGGCGACCCGTTTATCGGCAGCGCGCCGAAAGCGCGTCACCTGCCGATCCGCGCCATTCGCAGCGTCTGGCTGCACGAGGAAATTCCCATCGCGGCGGCGATCGACAAGGCGGTTGAGAACGGCGCGCAGGTGATCACCATGTCGCTTGGCGGTCCGCCTTTGCCGTTTTCGCCCCTGAGAGAGGCGATCGAACGCGCGGTCAAGCGTCATGTGATCGTCATGGCGGCGGCTGGCAATTGCGTCGGCCTCGTCGTATTCCCGGCGCGCCTCGAAGCGTGCATCGCGGTCGCCGGCGTCAATGCGCAGGACCAGAAATGGCCTGGCTCCTCGTCGGGACCCGAGGTCGAATTCGCCGCGCCGGCGCAGAACGTCTATCGCGCGACGATTGAGAAGGACGGCGTCGGCCAGGGCCAGGGCACGAGTTTCGCCGTCGCGCTCGCCGCAGGCGCGGCGGCCTGCTGGATCGCGCATCATGGCCGCGAAAGGCTGATCGATGAGGCCGAGGCCCGGGGCGAGACGCTTCAGACCATGTTTCGCCGCATAGCGCGCGCCAGCGCCAGACGACCGGCGGGTTGGGACGGCGTCAATATGGGCGGCGGCGTGATCGACGCACTGGCTCTGATCGAGGCGCCTTTCGATCTTGGCCGCGGCGTCGAGGCGCCCGTCGCGGCGACGCCGCGTACGCCGGCCGAGGAGATGCGCGTTTTCGTCGCGGAAGCGATCGGCGCCGATCCGGGGATGGCCGACGACGCCCTGCTCGCCCATGGCGGCGAACTTGCCGCGGCGCTGCTGGCGCGCCGTCTCGACCCGACGGCGCCCGTCACGCTTTCGAAAGAGCTGGAAGCGACGCTTACGCCGACGGTCCGCGCGGCGCTCGATGCGCCTCCGATCGTCAGACCCGGCGCCGCGCCTTTTCCCGCCGCGCCGGCCATCCCGCGTCCGAGGGCGGAACAGGACACATCCCTCGTTGCGCGCATCGACGCGGTGAAGCGCGCGCTCAGCATGGGCAAGGCGTTGTCGTCCGGCGCGCGGGCGGAGCGCGCGGCGCTGGAGTCGACGGGCGAGGATCTGCCGAGCGCGGACGAATTCGAAAAGTCGGTCGAGCGGCTATTCAAGGACATGCCGGAGAGCGAAATCGCCGACCGCGCGGATTTTGAGCGGGCGCTCGACATTGTGCGCGAGCATGGCGCCGCCGGCCTGCGCAAGGTCATCGATCCGGCTGCGGTCCTGTCCGGCGACGATGTCGCGGCGATGGAGGCCGTGATCAAGGCCGACGGGTCGCGGCCGAGCTTCATGATCAAGGAAAACTGGATCGACGAAGCGAACCCGCTGATCCGCGGATGGCGCAACGACCTTGTCGGGGGCCGCGACGGACTGAAGGCCGTGGCCGCGCTGGTGGGTCGGATTCAGCCGAGCGGCGGGCACGCCAATCGTTACTGCGGGACGGGAACGCTGGTTGACGCTCAGGGCCCCTGGGTGCTGACCAATTTCCACGTGCTCGCGATGGCGCGCCGGAGTTACCCCGTCCTCGCCGTAGACAAGCCGGGCGGAGCCGCCATCGAGAGCGGACTCGAAATCGATTTCCTCGGAGAAACAGGCCGGGCGGACTTCAGTCGCTTCAAGATTGTCGAGGCCGTGTACCCGACGCGCGCCGGGCCAGGGTTTGGCTTCATCGACGCGGTGCTGCTGAAGCTCGGCGACTCGGTCGACGGGAAGCCTTTGCCCACCGGGGGGCCCGCCGCGCCCTACACGCGCGCCAAACTGTCGGCAGCGGCGGAATATGTAACCGGTGAAAAACCCACGCTGGCGACAATCGGCTTCCCTGGTCCGCCGGCGCGCAGCGAAGGCGTTTCGGACAAGATCGACTGGGGCTTCGTTGCGTCCCAGCTGTTTGGCGGGAGCTTCGGCGTGAAGCGGCTGGCGCCGGGCGCCTACTCCCGGGCGCTCGGCTCGGACGTCCGGGATACGCTCAAGAACACGATCGGCCACGACGCCACGACGCTGAAGGGCGCTTCCGGATCGTTGCTCTTCGCGTTCAAGGACGCGGATACGCCAGGATTCGGGCTGCATTTCACGGGTTATGACAGCGACAGCAATTTCGCGCTTTCGTTTCCGGCGCTGAAAGACGCCCTGCCGGGATTCGGTGGCCTGTTCTCATGAATGACGCTTCGACGATCGATGCCGGAATGGCGGCGGCGATGCGGGACGACGCAAGGATTCTCGCCGAGTGGACGCGGCTCGATCTGTCGATCTTTCGGGCGATTTACAGGATGCTGCAAAGGCGTTTCGCAGGGATGCCCGCAGTCGAAGTGGCCTTGCTCGACCATCCCTCCGATCCGCGCGGCGAGCCTTTCGCCTCGATGCTGGCGCTCTGCGTCGCCGCGCGGAAATCGAGTCTGCTTGGAGAATTGTGCGTCGCGGTCGCCAATGCCGAGGTCGATGATTATCAACGCGACAAGTCCGAAGCCGACGCGATCGTCGAGCGCATCGGCGGCGGCGGAACGCCGCATACGGTGCTCAACTCGGCAAGGGGCCTCGCGAATCCGCGCATCCTGGGCAAGCTCTCCGAGATCTTCAAGGCGACAGCGCGCGTCCGGCGCGCGGCGGGCGGTGATCTCGGGACGGCCTTCCTCGTCGGAAAGGACGAGGCGCTCACCTGCGCCCATGTCGCGCTGGAGAAGCGCGAGACCGACGCGCGCGTCGAATATGGTCCAAGACTGGCGGGCGACCTTCAGCTGGTTTTTCCAGAAACGGAGGGCGGCGAACAGATTGCGTCGGTCAAGAACCTCCTCGCCTCCTCGCCACCCTATTTCAGCAATCAGGACCATCTGATTTCGACCTATGACGCGCAAGACGAGCCGCAGAAGCATCTCGACTTCGCATTGCTGAAACTCGATCGGACCATTTATGGCGCAAAGCCCGTGCCCATCGACGGCGTCCAGAACCCGAGCAAGGGTCCGCTCTCTTTCGTGATCGGTTATCGCGGCGGCAGCGATCCGGCGATGGACGCGGACTCGCTGATGCAGGTCATCCCGGGGGGGTCTCGCGTCATCCATTCCATGAACGCCGTACCGGGCATGAGCGGGAGTTGCTGCTCCGGCGAGGGCGCTCTTCCCATCGGCCTGCATGAAGGCTCCATCCCCTGGGCGGGCGCCCCCGGCGGGCAGGCCAATCGCGCCATTCTTCTGTGCGCGATCAAGAACGTCATCGCGGCGCAGGCCGCCCTGGCGGCGGCGAAGGCGGCGCCGCGGCTTCTCCTTCAGAAGGCGTCGCTGGTGCAGCGCCTGGGACGGCGAGGCCAGCAGCTTTGCGGCGAGGCCCTCGGGTCGGCCTGGAGCCGCGCCTTTGAGAAAATTGTCGGCGCCCCCCCCGATGCGGCGACCGTTCCGTTCACACGCCACCCGATTCTGGGCGCGAAAGACATCGCGCGGCGCAATCTCAACAAATGGTTCGAAACGGCGACCGCGTCGGATGGATCTCTGGCGGAAAGGATCATGTCCGTCGAAGGTCCGCCGGGCTGCGGCAAGAGCTTCTCCATCAATCTGCTCGAGGCCGCGCTCGCGAGCCCCGAGCGCGATCTCCTCAGACTGGAGGGCATGTCGCCGGACAAGAGCCTGCTTGACATGGCCAGGGCGCTTGCAGCGCAGTTGCGGGCCGAAGACGCAACGCGCACGCGCGACGGCCAGATTCGCTACGATACGGTCGAGGATATCGTCGCCGCGCTCGCGCGCTGGGGCCAGCGGGACCGCGCGCACGATCGTCAGGCGCATCCGCTCTTCGTAGCCATTGACGCAGGCGAGAACGCCGACGCCTTCGTCCATGATGACGAGGGCTGGCTGCATTTGACGCTGGCGCTGGCGAAAGCACCCTGGTCGCGCCTGCTCATTTGCGGTTTGTCGCGCGACAGCCGGGTCAGGCTCGAAGATGCTCTGGAGGCCGATCCCGACACCAGGGGCGGGATCATCGACCTGACGACGCTTGGTCATCTGACGGGGCGCGATGTCGCCGATTTTCTGCGGACGAACGGTCGGCTCGACGGCGCCGCGTTCAGCGCCGAGGAGGTCGCGGCGGCCGAGCAGGCGTTCGACAGCCCTGCGATGCTGCATGCCGCCGCGCCAAACATTGCGACGGCTGAAGCCGCGCTCCTTGTCATCGGGATGCTGGTCCCCGACCTAGCGGAGGCGGTGGGATGATCGCCTACCTCAACATTTTGAAAAGCATCGCCGACGGGCGGTTCGAGGCGAGCGCGGGCTCTTTGGCGGAAACGTCGCCGGCTGCGGCGACGGCCGAGCATTTGCGCCTTGCCATGGCCGTCCGCGGCTGGACCGATCCGCACAGCCTCGCGCCACAGGTGAGCGAGGAGACGCTGGAGGCGCTCGCCCCCGACGTTGAAACCAATATCGTCCATCCCGGAAAATGGCGGCTCCGCGACGCGGTGCGGCGACGGACGCTTCAAGCGGCGTCGCCGGCGGAACTCGAAGCGGCGCTGGAACCTTCGCCGGGCAATGACGACGACCCCCTGCGCAAGGCGCTCAAAGCGCGCCGCGATCCATCGGCCGACGCCATCGATCGCCTGGACGAAGACGGTCTGTCGGCGCTGCTGGCGTCGCTGGCCTGGGCGCCCGACTTCGAGGGCTACGGCGATCCGCAACTTTTGCGCGAACGCGTCGCCGCGCTGCTCGCCCGACGCCGCCGGGACGCCGACATCGCCCGCATCACGGCCGCGCCCTTTTTCGGGCGCGAAGGCGAACTCGATCAACTCGTCGAATTCGCCACGGCGCCGGCGGCGGTTCTGGAGGCGGGGAATAGTCTCCCCGTCAGGCGTTACATCTATGTTTGGGGCGTCGGCGGCGCCGGAAAATCGACGCTTTTCGCTCACCTGGAGAGGCGCTTCCAAGGTCTGCCGGCGCCGCCGCTGCTCGTTCATATCGACTGCGATCAGCCGGGATTCGATCCCGCCGATCCGGTCGCGCTGGTAACCACGCTGTTCCGCCAGATGAGCCTCGTCGTGTCGCCGGAAGAGGCGAAGACGTTGCGCGAAAGGTCCCGCCAACTCGCTGGCGCCGCGCAGGACGCCATCGTCAGTCTTGGCGAGCGCATCGGCGCGCATCGCGGGCAGGCGGCGAAGCTCGCGGCCCGGCGATCCTTGACGCTCGAGGCCGCGCCTTCCTTCGAGAGCCTCGAAAGCGTCGCGACGGAAACGCAAAGCGTCCTGCAATCGGTGGTATTCGACGCGTTGCGTCGCGTCTGCGCATCCGGGCGGCCGCTCGTGCTGCTGATCGACACGGCGGAGTTGATCTTCGCGCGCGGTTCCGAGGATGTCTCCGTGCTCCGCGATTGGTTCGAAACCATCGGCGGGTCGATGGGCGTCGCGGATTTGCGCGTCATTCTCGCCGGACGCACGCCCGCCGCCGCGCTTGGCCCTCAGACGCTGGCGACGTCCCTGTCTGATTTTTGGAGCGTCTCGCCGCCGATCGAACTGGCGGACCTCGACGAAAGGAATGCGGTCGCCATGCTGCAGGCCCTGGGCGTCGACGATCCGAAGATCGCCGCGATGACCGCGCAGGTTCTGCCCCGATCGCCTCTCGTGCTGCGTATCGCCGCCGGGGTCTGGGAGAATGACGCCGAGCGCCCCGGTTTCGTCGATGCGATTTCGCGCGGAAAAGTCGATGGCGCCGTCGCCGCGCGGTACCTGACCGAACGCGTCGTGCGGCATCTCTCCTCGGTCGCCGCGCGGCCCTATGTGCTCGCGGCCTGCGTCCCGCCCTTCGTCACGAGGGACATCCTCGACGCGGTGGTGGCGCCCGTGGTCGACGACGCGCCCGGTCCCGTTTCCGCCGAAGCTGTCTATTCGGGCCTCGCGGCGGCGGGCTGGCTGACCAGAATCGACCTGTCGACCGACCAGATCTCCTTCCATCCCGAAGTGCGCCGGCTGATCCTGTCGATGATGCGGGCGAACCCGGAACAGGCCGCGCTCATCGAAAAGGTTCGCCGCGCCGGACTCGCTTATCACAACGGCAAGTCGAATGACGCCGACCGAACGCTCGCCTCCTATTACGCGGAAATGATCGGGGAAAAGCTGCCGCGTGGCGACGGGAGGACGCTTTCCGCCTCGACGCTGGGCGCGGCGCTGGAAGACCTGTCCGAAGCGGCGCGCGCGCGTCTCTTCAATACGGAAGCGAGCCCGGAGGGCGTCGAGGGTTTCGAGAGCGACGCGCAGTGGCGCCTCCGGCTCGAAGGCGACGGCAAGACCGAAGGAGAAGGCGGCCGGCTCGTCAGGCGCGCGCGCGCGGCGGAGGCGTTGGCGCTCTACCGGCGCCGGCCGACGCGGCCGGACGGGTTGCCGCCGACCTTTGTCATTCAGGCGCTCGCCGATGACGCGCAATGGGATGCTGAAGACGTCGACATCGCGGCGGCGATCGACGCGCTCGCGATCGAATTCGCCGAGGGGGATCGCGCGGCGCGCCAGATCATCCACGGGCGCCTCTACTGGCTGACGCGGCTTGCGCTGCTCGCCAGACCCGGACCCCTGTCCGAGCCGCACCGGCGCCTGTTGCAGGAGGCCGTCGCCGGGATCAATGTAAATGGCCCTTTGCTGCTCCTGCCTTCGATCCTGGCGGTTGCGGAAGCCTTCTCGCCCGAGCGCGGCCCGATCACGCCGCCGGCATGGCTGGAGGCGCGCGGGGTCATTGAAACGCAGGTGCGCGCCTATCTGACGCATCGCTTGTTGTTTGGCTTCAAGGGAACTTTCCGTCCCAATGTCGAGGCGCTGTTCGTGGCGCAGCCTGATTGGCCGGCGCGTTTCAACAAGCTCCTGGAAGCGGAGGGCGGCTTCAACCAGCGGCTTCTCTTGCTGCCGTTCGAGCGGGTCGAAGATCTTGCCAGCTTCAACAAGCGGCTGAGCGAACTGCGGGACGAACGCGTCGAAATCGGCCCCAGGGCGGATCCCGCTGAAACAATCCTGTTGTTGCGCGGAGAGACGACGGAGTTCCATCGGCCGCTGAGAGCGGCGATCAAGCGATGGCTGGAAGCCGAGCCGTCGAGCCGGACCGAACTGGTTGCGATCGCGCGCGAGACCCTGCTCGGCATGGCGTTCAGAACGCGCGAGTTTGGCGAGGAGTTCGAAGCGCGCATGGAGCGCGACCTGTTCGGAGCATGGACAATTCTCGTTCCGTTCGCCGACCGCGCGCGACGCCTGCCAAGGATGTTCCGATTGCTGAGCCAAGTCGACGCGCCGACCGAAGCGCGCGGAATGGTCGTTCGCGTGGCGCGCGCCTTCCTGGCATGGGACGCCGCGCTCTGCGCTGGCGCGACGTCGGACTGGAGCGCCGAGGCGCAGGGGGGAGCGCCGGTTCGGGACGAAGGCATTCAGCCACGTTATCGCGAATTAGGCGAGGAAGGGGCCTAAACTCATTGTTCGTGATCGGTCGCCTGATGTCGATATCCCAAGAACGCCTTTCTCGAACTCCGACAGGTAACGCCGCAGCTTTGGCCGTTCATGGCGGGCCGTAATCGTAAAGGCGCGGGCGTCCGTTGCGCCTTTTTCGCCCGGGAATTCGGATCGATTGTCTGGGAGGGGGCTTCGGTGTCTCCGGTGGGGTTTGGGTCGGGTTGCCGCGCTTGCGCGCTTCGCGACGATGCGTCAAACAGGAGCAGCGCGGGCGATGTTGCCGGCGGCCAGGCGCCATTCGTTGGCGTCGGGGCATGCGGCGGGAAGCGCGAATTTGATCCGCCGCGCGCTCACTTTCGCCAGCGCGCCGATCTTGAACAACTTTAGCCGGATCGTGCCTGCGGTGGCGTCGGTGAATTGCTTGTGCCTGAGGCCGATGCGGGGCACGGCGCAGACGAAAGAGGCGGCAACAGATAGGCTCCACCCAACCTTAACCGCGCCACACTCCGCCTCCACGCCGGGCGGGCGGTCACGATCGTTTGCGAAAGGCTGCAATCCGCTTTTCGGAGCCTCAAGGTTTTTGGGTGCTGTATTGGTTTTTTCGTCGCGCCCGGCCGCTGGCCGGGCCAGATCGCCGGCAGGCGCCGGCTCCGACGTCGGCCTGATCGTTGTTCCGCAAGCCCGCGCCGGGGCTGGTCGCGAGTTGACCCATTCGATAGGCAAAGCTAGAAATTTCGAGAGAAAATCAATTCCCTGAGCAGGGCGAAGCGCCGCCCCCGCCAGGGTCGCGCCGAAAGAATAAGCGAAGATGAAATTCACGATCCCGGTGTTTCGCGCGGCGACCATCCTTGTCGCGCTGGCCTTGGCTTCGGCGGCGCCTGCGGCCGAAACCCGCCTGCTCAACGTGTCCTACGATCCGACCCGCGAGCT